>JBJHCG010000004.1:0-128892 GCA_050485885.1 Gemmatimonadales bacterium
GCGGGGAGGAGCTGGATGACCTCTACCCCAAGGACTTCATCACTTCCCTGACTCCGGGCAAGGGATACTTCGGGACCGAGCGCCTGTTCGGCAGCATCCCTGATGATCCCGAGAACCCGGATCCCGGCGAGGAGGGCCTGGACATGATCCGGCAGGTCCCGGAGGAGGAAGTTGGCCAGTTGCAGCCACCGAGCCTGAAGACGAAGGACACCTTCACGCCGACAATGGTCGCGAGCCTCCAGGACGCCACGCTTTACTTTCTTGCCACCTGTGCGGCTCGAAGGGACCGAGGGGCATCAGATTCCCACATGACCATGCTGGTGCACACCTCGGCATGGGTGTCAAACCACGATCGGGTGGCGGCAGTCATTCGGGGCTGGTTGGACATCCACTCGGAGAACATCACCACGAGCGAAAGCGCGATCCAACGGCGGCTGCTCGACCTTTGGGCAGGGGAACAGGAGCGACTCACCCCTCAGGAGTTTGGCCATGATCCAATTCCGCCCGACCGTTTGCTCTCTCGACTGCCAGAGGTGATGGAGGCGCTGGAGGTGTGTGTCGAGAACGGTTCGAGCGAGGACCGGATCGACTATTCCGGCCCGCCAAGGACCTACATCGTCGTCGGCGGGTCGATCCTCGCCAGGGGCCTGACGTTGGAGGGCCTTGCGGTAAGCTATTTCCTGCGGTCCTCGAACCAGTACGACACCCTTCTGCAGATGGGGCGCTGGTTCGGGTACCGTCTGGGCTACGAAGACCTGCCACGGCTGTGGATGCCCGACGAGCTCAAGGTTCGGTTCCGGAGCCTTGGTCGGGTGGAGTCCGAGATTCGCGATGACATCGCGCAGTACGCGAGCCAGGACCTTACCCCCCTCGACGTTGCGGTCAGAATCCGATCCATCCCGGGGATGGCCATCACCGGCGCAACGAAGATGAGGCACGCGACCAGTGCGGCCATCAGCTTCTGGGGTACGCATCGCCAGACCTTCCGCTTCCACCACCACGATGCGGACGAGCTGAACGCCAACTGGAAGGCTGCAGCTGAGTTGCTCGATCTCGTGGAGGGGAGCGGGCTGGCGCCTGAAGAGGACGGCCCCCGGGTTTGGCGTGGCGTGCCCAGGTCACTGATCCGCCACTTCCTGAAAAGGTACTCCTTCCACGAAGCGCATCAGGACCTCGCATCGGAGGCTTTGATCGACTTCCTTGATTCCGGAGACCCTCGGCTCAACAAGTGGAACGTTGCCCTTGCGGAGCCAAGCGGGGGCCGCTTCTCGGAGAAGCCGTTGGGGGCCGCCGGCCCGGTCCGGATGGTCAACCGAGCACGCTTGACGGACAAGGGGAACAGTGCTGACATCAAGGCGCTGATGTCCAAGAGGGACGTCTTGGCCGACTGCCGGCAGATCGCGGTCGACGGACAAGGTTGGGACGAACTGAAGGAAGCCCGACGACAGGAGCTGGGAGACGTTCCGCTGCTTCTCCTTTACGCAATCGATCGGGATTCGCGGCCAAAGCAGGCGGGGCCGGGCGTCCGCACCTCCCTCGATGCTGTAGAGGACATTCTCGGTCTGGGGATCGTGTTCCCGGGCTCCATCAGCGAAGGAGCGAAGTTCGTGTCCGTGCGGATCGATCCGCTCTCCGCAGAGGAGCTCGAGGCGCTCGACGCGGCAGAGTCCGAACAGGCGGAGGCGGCGGGTGTCGAGTGAAACGACTCCTCCCAGCCCGGAGCACGGATGGGCCCTTCTGCGCACTGACCCGGGGGCGCGAACGGCTCTTGGTTTGCGAAGTCTGTCGACCGGCGTAAGGACGGCTCGTGGCCCGATCCGGTTCGCTCTTGGGCCCGCCGGCGAGCCCCGTCTTCTGGTTCCGCTTCCCCCCGACGTCGCATCTCCCGGGATTGAAGGGAGCGAAAGCCTGGGCATCAACGCCAGTCAATATGATGTCGAAGGTCGCCCAACCCGGTTTCTCGATATCCACTGCCGCTCGGCATCGCTGGAAGGTGTGTTTGCCGATCTCGCCAGTGCGATCTTGTCCCGAGTTGGCCTCGGGGACGATGGGGTTTCTGCTGCTCGTTCGACAATCGAGGAATTCCGAAGCCTGCTGCTCCCTGATCAGATCGCGGCCGTGCCTCCGTCCCGAATCGCCGGTCTTGCAGGGGAACTGCTCGTGCTGGAGCGATTCCTCAGGAACTCGCCCACAGGAGTCCTTGCCTGGCGAGGCCCCACCGGCGACCGCCACGACTTCCGCCGGGGGGGAGAGTCCCTGGAGATCAAGACATCCACAAGGGCTGGCACAAGTTCGGTGACGATCCACTCTCTCGATCAGCTCGATCCGCCTAACGATGGACGTCTCCACCTCTTGCACCTGGTCCTGGAACCATTGCAAGGAGGACAGATCTCGGTCGGGACGCTTGCAAAGGCATGCCATGCCCTGACCGATCAGCCCAAGGTGCTTGCCGAGCGCCTGACGGCGGTGGGCTGCCCGAATCCTGAGTCTGAAGAATGGAATCGCCTGACGTTCCGGAGAGAATCGGAGGCCCTTTACGAGGTCGCACTCGGGTTTCCGCGTCTCTCCCGAAGCTTCTTGTCCTCGGTTCCGGGTATCGAGGGAATTCGGAGCGTTGAGTACTCCGTCGACCTGGGGTCAGCAGCCGCTTTCCAGCGGGGTGATGATCAGTGGGCCGACCTCGTGAACACAATAACGCGATGAGCCAGGTGCTTGATCTTCAGTCTGAACCGTACGGAGTTACCGGCAACATCGGGGATAACTTCCGGAGACTACTCGGCGCCCCCTCCCTGAACCCTCTTGAGACCGTAATTCGGGAATCCGTTCAGAACGTTGTCGACGCGGCGCGAGTTGGCGCGCCGCCTGAAGTCCTGATCCGCCTCCGGCGTTTGTCCGCAGACCAGCGACGGGTGCTGGGCGCGCGAATCTTCCGTGAGCTTCCACCCGCCGAAGACTCGGAGAAGATGCTTGGGGCTTTCCTCGCCAGGCCCGATCCGATCGTTCTCGAGATCTGCGACTTCGGGACGACCGGGCTGGGAGGCCCGACCCGGGCGGATCGCATCCCACTTGGTTGCGAGTCCACCGACTTCATCAGTTTCATGAGAAACGTTGGCACCCCCCGAGATACGGATCAGGGGGGCGGAACCTACGGCTTCGGGAAGGTGTCCCTCTATCGTGCGAGCAAGTGCAGCACGATCCTTGTCGACACGAAAATCCACGACGGAGGGAAGGACTCAAGACGCTTCATGGGATGCCATGTCGGAACGTCCTTCCATGTACCCGACGGGAATGGGATGCTGCGACGCTACACGGGGCGTCACTGGTGGGGGACGCGGGCCACCGACGAACCAGGGCTCGTTGATCCGGCCGTCGGGGATCACGCTGCGGATCTTGCGGATTCCCTCGGAATGCCAGTCCGGAACGCCCTCCGGACCGGGACCTCGATCATGGTCCTCGACTTCGATCCGGAGGATGACGATCTCGAAGTCACCGGACGGAGAGTCGTGGAATGTCTTCTCTGGCACTTCTGGCCGCGCATGACCCGCGACACTCCTGCCGAGCGGCGCCTGAAGTGTTCAGTGGAAGTGGAAGGTATCTCGCTCCCGATCCCGGAACCCGAAGCGATCTCGCCCCTGGACCTGTTTTCGAGGGCGCTTTCAGCGGCGCGTGCCGGGGCCAATGAAGGTGGTGAGGCGCACGCCATCATGTGTGGCAACCCACGTTGTGAACTGGGGACACTTGCCATCCAGAAGGGACTGCGCACAACTCCGGATCGAATGGTGGAAGCCAAGCACTCGCTGTTTCCTGAGGTCAGCCGCCATGTCGCGCTCATGCGACCGGTCGAACTGGTGGTGAAGTACCTTGAGGGACCGGAAGCGCCTGATCAGCGGGCTCAGTGGGCAGGAGTGTTCCTCACCAGCCGGGACAGCGAGGTTGAGCAGGCCTTCGCGGACTCCGAACCGCCGGCCCACGATGACTGGATTCCGACCAACCTTCCGAAGGGTCGTGGGCGCACCTTCGTGAAC
The DNA here is from genome assembly GCA_050485885.1 of Gemmatimonadales bacterium. Taxonomy (GTDB): domain Bacteria; phylum Gemmatimonadota; class Gemmatimonadetes; order Longimicrobiales; family Gaopeijiaceae; genus SKNW01. The sequence goes on from JBJHCG010000004.1 coordinate 4,026, forward strand.
GTTGGACTTCGGCGGATCCGGGAGATGGTGACAGAGGTGGTCTTAGGACCGGTGGATCAGATGGGGGACGTCGGCAGAAAGGAGGCGAGGCTGGCCGGCGCGGCGACAAGAATGGGAAGCCTTCTGAACGGGATCACGGGTTCGGGCGCCGGCCCCACCATACCGGGTGGCAGGAACCAAGGCCGTGGGGGACGCCGGAAAGTGGGCGCGTCTCGCGCGGAGTTCGTCGGGTTGGAGCTTCATGGCCAGGAGAGGGTGGCGGTGTTCAGAACACGCGTCACGGGTGCTGCTTCTCTCAACGGAAGGTCGCACCTCGTCGCCTCTGCCACGGCGGTCGCGGACGGGTCAGCTCTGGACGTGGGCGGGGTAATGCTGCCGCCGGTCGTTCTCAACATCGAGGACATCGCCAACGGCCGGACCACCAGAGGCACCAAGATTGTCCTGGGTGACAACTCGGACGGGTTCCGGATCCGCATCGCCATCCGTGATGACTACGCAGTGGAGTGCAAGCTCAGCCTTGACCTGGAGGATCGGGAATGAGCACGAGCGTTGCCTTCCCGTTCAGGACCATTCCACCAGATGCGATCAGGGCAACCCCTTGGTCGATATCTCTGGACAACGGCGACACGTTCGACCGACTTGGTGACCATGTGGTCGCATGGGATCCATCGATCAGCCCCGAGATCCAGAGGAAGCTCACGATCGAGCCGACTGCTACCGCGAAGGCCCTCAACGTTCCCCAGACCGCCATGAGGCTCGTCCTCATCACCGAGGTCGGCACCGGATGGGGCCGATTTCCGGCGCGGGTCCTGGCGCGGGAATCGCAGGAACTCGGGGCCGGAAGCTCGCTGCTGGAAACCCGGATCCGCCTTCCCGGCAGAGAGCTTTCGGGCAACCTCTTCGTCCAGCAAACGATCCTGTTCGGGGCCACCGCCACGCAAGCTGACCCACTCGCCCCGAAGCACCCGGAATCCCGGGTATGGGGGGACGCGGCGCGCGCGAGACTTGAGGGACACGAGCCGAGAATCGCCATGACTGTCGCCGATCTCAGCTCCCGCAACGATCTGGGGACAGCGTCCGAGGCACCGTGGTTGATCGAGTGGAGGCCAGCGGCTTGGGACCGCGACTTCCTCCAGGCAGTGAGAATCGTGCTGAACGCTCGGCACCCCCAAATCGTCGAACGAGTGGAGGGAGAAGATCCCCTCACCTTGCAGGCGATCATGGGCGATCTCGCAGTCCAGGTTTGCGAAAGCCTGCTTCACAACGAGGAGTTTCTCCCCCACCCCAACGAGCTCCCGGAGGGGTCGATCGGGGCGCAATCCATCCGTTGGCTCGAGTTGGCCTTCCCCGAGTTTTCGATGCACGAGACCCTTCCTCTCTCAGACATCCGGGAGGTTCTTGAACAAAGGCCGGGCCAGTTCCGGGCTGCTCTGCTTGCCCTCTTCTCCTTCGAAGTCAGATGACCGCGATCACGCTACTGCCCCGCCTCCCCACAGCGGCGGCCGCGGTCGTTCTGGACGAAGCGCTGCCGGACCGGCCGCCCCCGCCACTCGACTTGCGTCAGGACGGGTTCCCCGAAAGCGTCACGTTCGCGCCAACGGGGGGGGCACGTTGCACGATCTCGGATCTTCGTGCCCTGCGCCTCGAGATACGGGACCTGCAGGAGATCGTCCGATCCATCTCGGCGAGGGAGGAGGACGCCCGCACTGCGTTCGATCGCGAGGCAGCGGAGTTCCTCTCGAAGCATCCCCTCCTGAACTCCGGCGAGGCCCTGAGGAACGATGTGTGGGCGTTCATCGCGATCTGCCTCGCGCCCGATGTGGTATGGTGGCGGTTCGGGGCGACGCAGGAGCGATATCATGGTGGGATTCGCAATACCTTCCAGCGGCTCTGGCTCCGCGGGCGGCTTCTCGATCGCGGACCCGACCACCCCGAGCGGTTCGGGCTGCTCGAAGCACTTGCCGAGGACGCGCTCGTGCAGATCACCGAGCGGACCAGTCTGGTGGGCGACCCTCGCATTGCGAGAGAGATCGCCGAGGCATGGGTGAGGACCGAAACACGGAGGGGGCGAACGGGCCTCGAGGGCATAATGCGAGCAGCAATCATCCGCATCCGTACGAGCGGGCAGATCCGCCTCTTGCCGAGCCTATCGGACGCGAGGTTGGCGGAGTTCCTCGATGGGTGCTTCATGGAGGCGGAAGCCAGATTAGAGACATCGTCACTGAGCAATCAGTAGCTCGTGCTCCGCGAAGCCTCAATGCTTCAGGCACGCATCCACGATGCGGGGTTTCATGACTCTGGCGCTTCCTCTCGCTCCCTGAGTTCCTTTTGTCCAACCGACCAGCTCGTCTGGATGGCGGTAAACGTTCTCATCTGTGGATCGAACCGAACGGCGGGATTCCGGAACAAAGTGCCGCGTGGTTTTGATGCAACCTCGCGCACCAACACAAGGTAGAAGTCGTCCCCCTTAGCTATTGCTGTCGACCACCCTTTCCCCGTAAATGTGACCCCACCTGTGGCTTGGGACAGACCTTTTACCTCGATGAAGGCCTTTCCTTTGGGTCCGACGCTTTCAAAGTCGAAACCACATTGGTCATATCGGCGGTCTCGCAGTTCTCCAGGAAGCGGCCTCGACTCTCGGTCGTGGTAACAGATGAAGGCGCGCTCCGCCTCGATACCGGTAGACGCCCTGACGCCATACGCACCCGCGGCTGCTTCATCTCCCGCATCGGGGTCCCCTATGGCAGCCACGAGTTCGGTGGCAGATCGACTCCCAAGTTCAAGCCTCAGTTCTTGTAGAATAGCAATCAGCTCGCTTTCCGTGAGATCCCTGAGGGCCTCGCTCGTTCGCTGCCTGCTAGGATCCATCTCACGCCCATGCCAGCCCTTGCGGGCATTTTCATGCACCGGGTCGAACTCGTCCCGCCAGTTTTTTATCGAAGCCGGAGGGACACCCAGCGCATCACCGATCGCTTGATGTGCATCGGCGTGTGTCCCATGACCCAAAATGTGATATGCACGCTTATCGACTCGCGAACTACCATACCCATATATAATTGACATAATATGATTGCCTTATAATTACCGCCCTAATGTACGCAGACCCGATGTGTTTACTGCCTGGGACCACCTAGCCCGACACCCCCGTCGCGGAACATCATCAGGCAACCCCTCGAGCTGGCGCGCGGAAGACCTCTCGCTCATGCCAGCCCAGGTGCGCGGGGTCCGGTGCGAACGCTGCCTCCTGGGGAGGTCGGATGGGCGCTCCACGAAACCGCAGGAGGCATGGCTCGAGCGATTCACCCACAGCGTGCCTTGAGACGGCCAGTCCACCGTCCGGAAGCACGGTGAACGCGCCCCGGTCGAACAGCCGGTGGTGAAGGGTGCAGAGCGCCAGCCCGTTCGACTCGACGTCCGGCCCGCGCTCCTGCTTCCAACGGATATGCGCGGCATCGAGCCCTACCGGGGCGTGGTGCATCTGCAGATGGAATCCGCAAACGGCGCAGCGATACTCGTAGGCCAGAAGAACCTTCGCCCGAAACGCTGGATCCCGCCGGCTCCGGAGGACCCACGAGCCCACCCTGTTCAGGCCGAGGCCGATCTCGGACAGGATCTCCTCATGGAGGGTGTCGGTGAAGTTGTCCTCAAGGAGAAACGTCACGGCCTCGCGGAGGACCTCGGGGCGTTCGGCCAGCATCTGGTGGATGTCGGGTGGGAAACCGCCTTCGACGCCCAGATCCACAAGTCGTCGCGGGCTCGGATCGCCCTCGGCCACGAACTTGCTCCCCGATTCCAGCCGCGTCTCCCAGATCCGATCGTTCTGGAGGCGCACGAAGGGGTACTCCGTGTGATACACGTTCGATCGAGGCGTAGGCCCGAATTCGGTGAGGAGCCGCGTGAGGGGCTCCATGGCCTCGCCGTAGCGCACGAGGCGCTCCTCGCCCCGGCTCACCCGCGCGAGTGCGTAGAGCAAGACGATGGGCTTGTGCACGGCCCGCCGGCCATCTTTCTTGTGCTGCCGGATCGTCCTCAGGGCCTTCAGGAAGGCCTCGGCGGCATCATCGTGGTGCATAGCCATCGAGGAATTGGGTGAGGGCGGTCGGGTCGACCAGGGTGGGAATCCCGTCCTGGTCGAGAAAGAGGTGGTCGATGGACCAGCGATTCCCGCCCTCCGCCTCGGAGGGGATCCCCACCTCTCTCGACACGAGAAGCCAGCGCCTCGGCGCATCGGGCGAGACCTGCTCGCCCGGAAGAAGCTGCGGGTGCCGCGCCAGGAGGAGCTGAAGCCGCTCCTCCGACACGTACCCGCGCTCGCGGAGCGAGACGAGATCGCCACCCTGGGTGAGGAGGAAGATTTCCTGGGACACGGCCTTCGGGAGGTTGCGGGGTCAAGGGGTGGACGGCGGAGCCGAGAATAGGGGGAAGTGGGCCCTTCGAGCAAATGGCAGAAGCAGCCGGGCGGCACCTGTCAGTACCTGTAGCGACAAGCTCCGCGGACGAAGCGGAAGTCGCTACCTGCCAACGCGTCCATAGCGCGGCTTCGGTTCATCGAGGCTTCTCCAGGCCCCGGGCCGAACCCCCGAAGCCCGCCCCCTTCCCTGCTCTTCGCATCTTCATGGCACCCGCCCACGACGACCCCGCGCTGAACGGTAGCATCTCAAGGGAGAGAGACGGGGCGCCTTCGCGCCCTGCGGGGGCAGACGCGCCCCGCACCCAGGCCTCCGTGGGCCTCGGCAGAAACCTCCTTCGATCCTCGAAGATCGTCCTGGCGGGTGCGCTCCTGTGCACCGTCGCAATGCGCCTGCCCTTTGCCATGGACGCTCCGTTCCGGTCGGAGTTCTGGTCGTGGGATGCCTCGTGGATTCTGGGCCTCCTTCTCGGAGGGCTCGGTGGACTGCTGGTGGAAATGGCCATCCATGGTGTGCGCGGGAGGGTGCGGCGATTCGTGCTGGGGTACATGGCGCTGGCTGTGGCCTCGGCCCTCCTCCTCCCCCTCTTGGTCTTTGGGGGCAGTCTCCTCAAAGCTGCCGAGGCAGCCCCAGGGCGGTCGGGAGCGGTCCTCTTCCTGATCCTTCTTGCCGCGATCCTGGCCCATGCCGCCTTTGCCTGCGCACGGACGGAGGGCGGGGCCGAGCCCGAGCCCGAGGGCGAGGTTGCGGCGCCCACACGCTACCTCTGGGTGGCCGGCGGGACCGCCATTCTCCCGCTCGTGGGGTGGATCTCGTACGTGCAGCCGGGGTCGGTGTCGCTCGTTCTGGATGCCTACCTCCTCCTTGCCGGGCTCATGGTGGGTGCGAATGTGGTGGCGGCCCTCAGGCGTCAGCTCCGGAGGGAGGCGTTGGCCGCCCGGGAGGACGCCCTGACCGGGCTCCTGAACCGGAAGGGCTTTCTGCACGACGCGGGGCGGGAGCTTCGGCGATCGGTTCGCTACGGCACGCCCCTGACCCTGGCCTGCATCGACCTCGACCACTTCAAGGCCGTGAACGACGACCTGGGTCACCTGGCGGGAGACGCGCTCCTGCGTGCGGTGGGGCGGACCCTTCGCGTCCGTGCCCGCGAGCACGATGTGGTGGCGCGCCTCGGAGGAGACGAGTTCGCCCTTCTCCTTCCCTGTCTCGAGCCGGGTGAGGCGGCCGAGGTGCTCTGGGACCTCCGGACGCGGCTTCTGGGTGCGATGGATGAGGAGCGCTGGCCCGTGACCTTCAGCATCGGAGCCGTGTCGGGTGTGCCGGAGAGCTCCGATCTCGAGGCCCTGGTCGAGGCCGCCGACGCCCTCATGTACCGGGTCAAGCACGGCGGCAAGGACGGGGTTTCGGTGGAGCCCCTTTCGGGAGGGGCGCGGTCACGGATCGCTGTGAGCCGATGAGGTTCAGACTCCCCCGACGAAAGGCGCAGGGGGGCAAAGCGAGGTCGTGCGTGAGGGACTTCGCTTGCTCATGGAGCGCGATCGTGCCGTCGGGTCACGAATGCAGCGGCTTCGTGCCGACGTGGCCGAGGGGCTTGAACAGGCCCGACGCGGCGAGTTGATCCCCGGCGAAGAGGTCTTCGAAAGGCTCCTCGCTCCAGAGTAGACCGCCCATGACGGACTGACTCGGCACCTGCCACCCGCGAGCTGGGCGTCGGGAAGCCCCGCTGCACGAAGACCATGCGAGTGCGGGCCGAGTTAGGGGCCCCTCGTCGAAGAGCTCCCCGGTGACCCGGGTGGCCCGGGGGTCCACGGCTTCCGGCGCTTCGCCCTCGTGGAGCCAACCATGGGACAGGGCGATCCGGAGGACCTGCTCCAGGTCGCCGTCAGGGGTCGGGCGGATGCGGGGGTTTCCCGGCATGCGGGGCTGTCCTGAGATGCAGGGCTGTCGTGCGATGCGGAGGGTCGGGTCGTCTCGGGAGTGCAGGTCATGGCTCGGGCTCCTCCGTTTCGGGGGTCTCCAGGAAGTGTCGCTCCATGCGGTCGAAGGCCTCGGCCCTGTACCGGGCGTAGCCCCCGAGCCACCCCCCGGCCCCCGCCATGGACGCACCCCGGCTCCGGCAACGTTTCTCCCGGCCGGAGGGGATGCGCTCGATGAGCCCGGCTCGCTCGAGCACATCCAAGCCACCTGCGTTCCCCACGGGTGGCCGACCTATACAAGACCCAGTATGTTTTTCCATGGACGAGAAACCTCTCGAGTTCGTGGCCAGCGCGCTGGAAGATCTTCGGAGCTTCCCCGAGGACGCCCGTCGACGTGCAGGATTCGAGCTCCATCAAGTTCAGCGGGGACGTCTGCCCTCGGACTGGAAGCCGATGGCGAGCGTCGGCCCTGGAGTCCTCGAGGTTCGGATCCACACCGGAACCGAGCACCGGATCTTCTATGTTGCGAAGTTCGAGGAGGCGGTCTACGTGCTTCATGCCTTCCAGAAGAAGACTCAGAAAACGGCGAGGCGCGACCTCGAGCTCGCCCGGAGGCGCCTGGCAGACGTGCTCGCCAGGCACACTGACGCGGCAGCGGTTCGAAAGGAGAAATCATGAGCGACGACATCACACGGTCTACGGGCAACGTGTTCGAAGACCTCGGTTTCCCCCCGGACGAAGCGGAGAACCTCAAGGTGCGTTCTATCCTCATGGAGAGCATCAGGGGGGTGATCGAAACCGAAGGCCTGACCCAGGCCCGCGCAGCGACGCTGTTCGGTGTCTCCCAGCCGCGCATCAGCGATCTGGTGCGCGGTAAGATCGAGCTGTTCAGCATCGACGGGCTCGTGAACATGCTGGCGACCGCAGGACGTCATGTGGAGGTCTCGGTCCAGCCCGCAGGGGACCCGGCCGGCTGACGCGCCTTGTGGCGGCTGGAGGGGGACCCGCCCCCTGGGAGCCGGACTGCCCCCCCCGCCGCCCCTCCAGCAAACACCCATTCATCCTCCCCGCACCCTCCTCCGCATCACGCGAAGCGGGTTCAGCGAGCGACCTGCTGACTGAACTCCCTGGCCAGCACCTCCTCTGCGAGGCGGCGGTCGCGGACTCTTCCGACGCGGAGTGCGTCCACAAGGGGGGCCACGGCCTCTTGCTTCGCCGAGAATACGTACGCAGATGTCGAACGGGTACGTACTCTTTCGGTGGAGGTCTCCATGGCACGCAAGAAGCTCACGCTGAGTGTGGATGCGCAGGTGATCGAGCGGGCGCGGCGGTACAGCCGCCAACACAACACCAGCATCTCTCAGCTCGTCTCGAACTACCTGGCCCAGCTCGAGGCGGCGGAAGGCGAGAGCGCCTATTCGCCTACGGTGCGGCAGCTTCTCGGCATCCTGCCGAACGATGCCGACGTGGAGCATTACCGGGAGTACCTTGAGGAGAAACACCTCCGGTGAGGCTCTTTCTCGACACCCATGTGGTGCTCGATGTTCTCGCGCGACGAGAGTCCTGGGTTCGGGATTCCGCCGCCGTGCTCTCGCTCCTCGAGTCCGAGGGGTTCGACGGCATTGTGGCCGCCCATTCGATCACCACGCTGCACTACCTCTGCATGAAGGCGCTGGGACGAGACCAGGCGAACGCGGCGCTGGTGTCCCTTCTGCGGCTCGTTTCGGTTGCCCCCCTCGATCAGGACATGATCCTGAAGGCGGTCACGCTGGGTTGGCGCGACATGGAGGATGCGATCCAGATGCTCTCGGCCGCCGACGCCAACGCGGACTACCTCGTCACTCGGAACACGAGCGACTTCGAGGCCGCACCGATCCCGGTCGTCTCCCCCTCCGAGCTTCTGGGGCTTCTCCAGGCACGGGGATGAATGGCGGAGGGGGGGAGCCACGGTTGAGCTCGAAACCTTCGTGGCATCCAAGGTGGAAACAGGGCTCTACGCGTCGCAAAGCGAGGTCGTGCGTGAGGGACTTCGCTTGCTCATGGAGCGCGATCGTGCCGTCGAGTCGCGAATGCAGCGGCTTCGTGCCGACGCGGCCGAGGGGCTCGAACAGGCCCGACGCGGCGAGTTGATCCCCGGCGAAGAGGTCTTCGAAAGGCTACTCGCTCCAGAGTAGGTCGCCCACGACGGGCTGACTCGGCACCTGCCACCTGCGAGCTGGGCGTGGGAAAGCCCCGCTGCACGAAGTCCGTGCGGGTTCGGGGGCCTGTGCGGATGCGGGTGCGGGAGCGGGGACCCACGTCGAAGAGCTCCACGGTGATGCGGGTGGCGCGGGCGTTCACGGCTTCGGGCGCTTCGCCATCGTGGAGACACCCGTGGGTCATGACGATCCGCGCCGGGGGATCCAGTTCCAGGTACCGCCAGGTGGCGGCCGGTCGGTCCGGGGGTCGCAGGCTATGGCCTGACGAGACGCTCGGCTTCGCTTCGGAAGCCCGATTGTCCCCGATCGACGATCGCGGGGAAGGTGGAGAGCTCAGCGACTGCTTCCGCCACGCCCCGATTCATCCAGGAGATGGTCTCGATCGCTCGCGAGTGGATCCGCTCAAGGCTCCTGTCCCAGATCGGCTCATGATGGAAGACGCGATTTCTGAAGTCCCGCAGTTCATCGAAACGATCCAGTATCATGGGTCGGTTACGATGGTCCTTGGGCAGAAAGGGGAAGCCCAGCGTGATCATTTTTGGCCACAACGCTGGGCCACCCGGCCGCCCCTGCTCGTATGGTGACCTGCAGAGGCTGACCCAGAACCCGAAGCTCAACTTCGAGACAAGGCGACCGGGGGTTAGTGCCTTTCGGCCCTTCCTGAGCAGTCTTTTGGTCTCATCGACGCTTTCCACCACCTTGTCATAGAGCAGAGATGGCTCCGCATCAAGCCAGCACCTGACCTCCTTGAACCGGAGCGTTCGGCCACGCAGGATTCGCATGGAAGCCGCGAAGAGGTTGTTCCGAAACGTCACTTCCAGGGCATGGAGGACCGGGACCATCGCGGTGGCCGCGGCTCCATTCCACAGGTAGCGGGCGACCGCGTCCAGCTCGTCGAGATCCCCTGAGGTCGAGTAGGCCAGAAGTCGCTCCTCCGAGAGCGCCTTCTTGAGAGCACCTATGGACAACGGGGGTTGACCGGGGTTCACGTCCTGCCCAAAATAAATGTGTGATTCCTTGGGAAGTCCTATGCTGCACAAGCCTTCGGGCGCAGTACGACTCCGAGGTCGGGACCCTGGAAGCCGCGCGGCTTCCGGGGTCCTTTGTTTTGTTGGGTGCTCGGGGCATTCCGACTTCGATCTGTAGTTGCAAACGCGAGGAGTTCACGGGTCCCGCGGACGATGTCAACGCACCGCAGGGTACGCGATCGCCGCTTGTTGCGGTTGCCCAAGCGGCGATCGCGCACCCTGCGGTGCACATCGAAGTTCCCAGGTGTGTGCAGACGAGGGGGGTGGACCTCCTCGTCGCCATCGTTCAAATGTTTGCCCCAAATACGTTTACAGATGGCTTTCGTCATCTGGGCAGACTCGATCCGGAAAGGCTTGGAAGGGAACCATCCCAGCCAGTCCCGGCTATCCCCTGCGCCTCCCCTCCAGCGACGTCGAGCCCCCTCTGCTTGCACGTCGGACCCGCGAAGTGGCCTCACCGTCTCAGGCAAGTAGCGTCTCCTTGGATCCCGTGCGCCCGTCCCGGCGTCGCGCAGAAGGCCGGTCCCGACCTGACCGGCAAGGGGGTCCGCGTGGCGCGAGGGGTGAGTCCGATCAGGTCGGCGATCTCGCTCGTCGATCGACTGGAGGGGGACCCGAACCCCGAACCCGGCTACCCCTTCCGCCCACCCCCTCCAGCGAACACCGACTCCCCCTCCGCGACCCACCCCTCCGCATCCCACGAAGCGGCTTCCGTTCAAGAGACCTGCTGCGCCCCCATCAGCGCATCCAGCAGCGCATCCAGCTGACGGAGGGTGCTCCTCCAGCCCATCCTGGGCGAGTTCCCGGTAGGAGAAATCGGGAGATCCACCGAACATCTCGGTCCTGCTGTCGACTTGCGGGTGGTCGAAGTGTCGACTACCGTCTGGTCCAGATGCCGACCAGGAAGTCCGCACGGAAGGGGGAACATGGCGTACAGGCGAAGGATCGTGGACGACGAGCTGGATGAACTCCTGGCCGGAGTGGCAGCGGTCGCGATCGAAGGGCCGAAGGCTGTGGGCAAGACCGCCACGGCTCTCCAGCGCGCGCGGACCGTGCACGAGCTGGATGATCCGGCCCAGCGGGAGATTGCCGCGGCCGACCCCGCCCGCCTCCTGGCCGGCCACCCCCCCATCCTCATCGACGAATGGCAGCGCCTTCCGTCATCCTGGGATTCTGTTCGTCGCGCCGTCGATCTTGATCCGGAACCCAACCGATTTCTCCTCACGGGCTCGGCGAGTCCCGACACCCCCGCCACACACTCGGGTGCCGGTCGGATCATCCGGGTTCGGATGCGGCCGCTGAGTCTCGCAGAGCGAGGCCTTGCCCACCCGACCTTGAGCCTCGGTGCCATGCTGCGGGGCGAGCGGCCCGAGGTGCTCGGTCAGTCGTCCCTCACGCTGCGCGACTACACCCGGGAAATCATTGCTTCCGGGTTCCCTGCCGTCCGCAACCTGGGTGGTCGGGCGCTGCGAGCTCAGCTGGAAAGCTACATCAGCCGTGTGGTGGAAAAGGACTTCCAGGAGCTGGGCTATGCCGTCCGGGATCCGGACCTTCTGCTCCGCTGGATGAGGGCCTATGCGGCTGCTTCCTCTACCACGGCGACCCTTGAGACCATTCGAGACGCGGCGACATCGGGCGAGGGCACAAAGCCCAGCCGAGACAGTGTTCTGGCCTACCGGTCTGCGCTGGAGCGCCTGTGGCTCCTGGACCCGGTGCGTGGCTGGCTTCCCTCGCGCAACCAGATCGCGCGTCTCACGCGCCCCGACAAGCACCAGCTCGCCGATCCCGCGCTGGCCGCATCGCTTCTTGGCATCACCGCCGAGGCGCTCCTCGAAGGGGACGATGCCGGCATGGACATCCCCAGAGACGGCACCCTGCTCGGTCACCTCTTCGAATCGCTGGTCACGCAGAGCGTCCGGGTCTATGCGCAGGCGTGGGAGGCGGAGGTGCGTCACCTGCGAACGAAGAACGGGCGTCACGAGGTCGACCTGATTGTCGTGCGTCCAGACCAGCGGGTGGTCGCTCTCGAGGTAAAGCTCGCCCGGACCGTCAGTGACGACGATGTACGGCACCTTCACTGGCTGCGAGGCGAGATCGGCGACGACCTTCTGGATGCGGCAGTCATCACGACCGGCACGCACGCCTACCGCAGGGACGATGGCATCGCGGTCGTTCCTGCGGTGCTCCTGGGGGCCTGAGGCACCCTTCCCCCCCTACTCCGTCCCCGGAATCCGGATCGCCCCCGGGTGGCCGGCCAGGCGCCGCGCCGTGGCGAGCTGCCCGGCATGGTAGGCCTGGTGAAAGAGGACCGTGGCGAGGAAGATCCCCCGGGGCGTGTCGCCGAAGGCCGGGGTGGGGATCACCGCCTGGAGTTCCTCCCCGGTGAGGGCCTCGAGCGCGTCGGCGATCCGCGCCTCGCCGGCGGCGAAACGGGCCACGAGCTCCTCCCAGTCAAGGGCCTCGTCCGGGTTCGTGATGGGTTCGGCCCCTGCCCTGGCAAGCCGCGGGTCCTCCCAGACCGGCTCCACGCCCAGGACCCGTGCAAGCTCGTTGTGCACGTTCACCAGGTGCCCCAGGATCCAGTTGGCGCAGTTCCCACCCCCCGGAGGCTGGCGGAGGGCATCGTCCGCCGACATCCCCTCGAGGTTCCGGGCCGCCACCACGTGCACGACCCGGAGCTGGTGGGCAAGGAGGGTGGCGCCGGTCATGAATGCGCCTCCAGCAGGGCGTCGAGCTGACGGAAGGAGCTTCTCCACCCCCCGTCGTGGCCGTCGCGGGATTCGGCGCTGGGGAAGCCACGCTGCACGAAGACCATGCGGGTGTGCGGCCCCTCGTCAAAGAGTTCCACGGTGACGCGGGTGGCGCGGGGGTCCACGGCTTCCGGCTCCTCGCCCTCGTGGAGCCACCCGTGGGTCATGACGATCCGAACCGGCGCCTCCAGCTCCAGGTACCGCCCCACCGCCACATGGCGGCCCATGTCCCCGGGTTCGATCATCTCCACCAGGAATCGCCCTCCCACCCGGAGGTCGTTCCACGCCTCCCCGATGGTGAGGCCCTCCGGACACGACCACCGGCCGAGAAGGTCTCCCTGGGTCCAGGCGGCCCAGACCCGCTCCCGGGGGGCACGGAAGGTGCGCTCGATCCGGAGAACGTGCTCGAGATCGCCGTCGGGGGGGGCGGCCCGGGGGGGGTCGGCCCGTGGAGGGTCTTGTGGCGATGAAGGGTCTTCGGGGGATGCGGGGTCATTCGGGGATGCGGAGGGGCGGATCGCTTCGGGGGTGTCAGTCATGGTTCGGCCTGCTCCGTTGGGGGGGACTCCAGAAGGTGCTTTTCCAGGCGGTCGAAGGCCCCGGCCCAGTACCGGGCGTAGCCCTCGAGCCATCCCACGGCCCCCGCCATGGGCGCACCCCGGATCCGGCAGCGGTTCTCCCGGCCGGCCGGAATGCGCTCGATGAGCCCGGCGCGCTCGAGCACATCGAGGTGCTGCGAAATGGCGGGGCGCGACAGGGGAAAGGGCTCGGCCAGCGTCCCCACCGTGCGCTCTCCCTCTCTCAGCGCCTCCAGGATGCCCCGGCGCACGGGGTGCGCCAGCGCCTGGAAAACGGCGTCGAGCGCGGCGGTATCGAGGGGGGCTGCGGCGACGGGGGCGGCGCCGCGAGGGCCGGCGGCCGGGGCGGCCGAGGGGATCGGGGTGGAGTCATTAGTAAGTGTCATCTTACCAATATGCGCCGGTCGCACGGAGGGTGCAAGAGGGGGGGGCGTGCTCGGAGGCGTTGCATTTCTCTGGCAGTCCCTTCGGGCTTCGTAGACCAGGGACGAGGGTGCATGGATTGCCCGGCCCGGCACACCGGCACGGTGCTGAAGGAGGACCCTCTACGCCTCCCAGGCGGGGTTCGATCCGGCGAGCGACAGCGCTCAGGGAGGTGGGTCCCGACGTTGATGAAGAGCCCCCCACCCACCCGGTCCCGCCGGTGGTGCCGGCCCCGACGAAAAGGCGCGGCGAGATCGTCCCGCCCAGCACCTGGTTCCCCGAAGCGTTTACATGACACGCTCACCAGGAGTAACGTGTACAGAAACCCTGTCCAACGTTGGAGGCACCGTGTCCGGAACCTATAGCTATGCACGAGAGAACCTGGCGAAGCTCTGGGACGAGGTCGAGGAGAGCCGCGAGGAGATCATCCTTACGCGCCGCGGTCACGAGGACGTGGCACTCCTGCCGGCCCGGGAACTCCGGAGCCTGCAGGAGACGGCGCACCTGCTCCGCTCCCCTGAGAACGCCATCCGGCTCCTGCGTGCCCTCGCTCGGTCGCGATCCCAGGAGGCGGCTGCATCGTTCGAGTCCGCCGAGGCGCTCGCCAGCGCCGTGGACATGGGGGAGTAGCGCGTGGCGCGCCGCCGCAATGCACCGAAACGGATCATCCACGTGCAACCGGAGGCGCTTGAGGACATCAGCCACTGGGTTCAGTATGATCGGAACGTCGCGAAAAGGGTGCTCGATCTGATCGAGGCAGCGAGGCGCGATCCGTTTACCGGCATCGGGAAGCCAGAGCCTCTCAAGAACCTCGGTTCGGATGTATGGAGCCGGCGCATCACCCGAGAGGACCGCCTGGTCCATCGCGTCGCCGACACCTTCATCGATGTTCTCCAGGCGCGCTACCACTACTGAGGCGACCGGCTGAAACGCGACGCATGCCTCGTGGCTGCCTTCGACCGGCTGTCACGGAAGTCGGCGAGCGGGCGTCCTGGATCGTGGCGATGACACCCTCATCGGCCTTCTCGTCGAAGGTCAACGCGATCAGCATCCACCCCCAGGGACCGATGACGACTCGACAACCACCCCACCACCTCCCAGCCCTCCTCGGCCACGAGGGTAACGAAGAGGTAGAGCTGATCGTCATCGAGGCGGGCCTCGGCTTCGGCGCCGGCGCCTGCGAGCTGGGCGTTCACCTGCTCGGGCGTGAGCTTGTACAGGGCACCGGAGGAAGCATCGACCACGAGGCCGATGAGTCCGCCGAAGACGAGGTTCCCCCACACCCATCCCGACGTCCCCCGCTGGAGCTGCATCTGGAAGGGGCGGTAGCCCTCGAGGGTGATCTCGAGGGAGTGGGGAATCTTCCGGTCCAGCGAGAGCGTGGCCGGCGTCTGGGCGCTTCGCATCCCGTTCACGGAAACGGTGGCGCCCGACGGGTTGCTCTGGATCGCAATGGACTGGGACGACCCATGGATGATCGTGGCACACCCCGAAACCGCGAGGGTGCACAGCGCAGCCACCACCAGGAGGCCCACGCCCCGGAACCCACGTACCCTCGCCATCAGTGGAAACTCACCCCGACGCCGAACTGGAAGATGTCGGCGCGGTCTCCGTCAATGTCGAACCCGATCGCATTCGCGAAGGGGGTGAGGCTCCAGCTGGGGCCCACGCGGACGTCGTAGCCGAGCCCGAGCAGGGCCCCTCCCCCGCTCTCGCTGATCGAGGTGCTTCCCTCCGACACGCTCACCTGCCCCACCCCCAGCCCCAGGTTCACGAAGAAGCCGCTCTCCGCATTGGGGTAGAAGCGCCCGAGCAGGAGGAGGGTCCCGAAGTTGATGCGGATCCCCTCCACCTCCTTGGTCCAGCCGGTGGTGCCGGCGCCGAGGAGAAAGCGCGGCGAGATCGTCCCGCCCAGTGCCAGGTTCCCCGAAAGGCCGTCCTCGCGCTCGGAGAAGCCCTCGATTCCGAGGCTCCCGTAGCCGAGCCCCGCATTGATCCAGAAGCCCTGCCGCTCGTGGGCCTGCCCCGGGGTCTGCCCGTGGGTCTGCCACTGAGCCTGCCCCTGGGCAGCCCCTGCGGGCTGGGCCTGGGCCATGGCATCCCCTGCGGTACCCAGGAGAAGGGCCAGACCCGCGGCCAGACCCATGGCCAGGCCTGCCGTCAGGCGCATGGGCTGGCGGGTTACCGTGCGCCCGGGCCGAGGAATGGCCGAGCGTGCGGCGACGCCGGCGGCGGCGGCGGCCCCCGGCATCCGGGCGGTCAGCGTGTGCGATCCGTTCATCCTTGTCACTCCCGTGGTTCGTGATCCTGCTCGGGGGCTCCGTGCGGCGGGCGGCTGGCGGACGGCGCCTGGCATGCGCAAGCCGAGGAGCCCCGTGGTCGAGGAGGGATGTTACCGGGGGGGTGTGACAGGGGGGCGGGGATGGATCGACCGGGAGCGTGGAACCCGGCTACCTCGAAGACCCGATGCATCAGGCTGCAAGGGCAGAATCCGCCCACGTCGACGAGCATGGCGGAGTAAGGGCTATGCAACGAAGCCATTTTCTGTTATCTATGCGTAACTTTAGGCGGCTTTAACGGAACCCATAAATAACGTACTATGCCCCAGTCTCCTCCCCCCCCTCCCATGGCTGTGCGCCGAGCCCTCCGGCAGCTCGGGGCGGACATTCGTCACGCGCGGCTGCGTCGTCGGCTCCCCCAGGACGTGGTAGCCGACCGGGCGCTCACCACCCGGCAGACGGTCGCCCGAATGGAAAAGGGAGACTGGCGCGTAGCGATGGGGACGTGGGCTTCCGTCCTCTTTGCCCTGGGCCTCCTCGATGGCCTTGCGGAGGTGGCCGCTCCAGACCTCGATCCGGTGGGTCGGGCGCTCGAAAGCGAGCAGCTTCCCGAGCGCGCCCGGCTGCCACGCAGCCATGACCCCTCGGCAGAGGAAGGCTCCGATGGCTGAAGCCGACGAGGTGGAGGTACACGTCGATCTTGGGGGAACCACTCGCAGGGTCGGTACCCTGTACGCCCATGCCGCCCGGGGCCGCGAATCCGCCAGCTTCCGGTACGCCGAATCGTGGCTCGACGCTCCCGACCGCTTCGCCCTGGAGCCGGCGCTTGCCGTCACACCCGGACCGCATCACACACCCAACAAGCTGTTCGGTGCCATTTCGGACTCAGCCCCCGATCGTTGGGGTCGGACCCTGCTTCGCCGACGCGAACTCCTCGCGGCCGAACGTGAAGAACGAACCCCTCGGACCCTCCGTGAGCTCGACTTCCTCCTGGGTGTGACCGACGAGATGCGCCAGGGAGCGCTCCGCTTTTCTCGCGGTGGGGCGGTTCTGGCCGAAACGGGCCCCGACGGCATCCCTCCCCTTGTCGCACTTCCCCTCCTCCTTCGACTTGCCGAAGGATTTCTCAAGGACGAGGACCTCGACGACGAGCTCGAACTTCTCTTTGCCCCTGGCTCCTCCCTCGGAGGGGCTCGCCCCAAGGCCTCGGTGCGAGCAACCGACGGACGGCCCCTCATCGCCAAGTTCCCGAAGCCCGATGACGAGTACCGCGTCGTGGCGTGGGAAGGGGTTGCCCTCGCCCTTGCCAGGAAAGCAGGACTCTCCGTTGCAGCTTCGTCCCTCGAGAGGGTCAAGGACCGCGATGTGCTCCTCGTGGAGCGCTTCGATCGGACGGGTGGGCGGCGGATCCCCTATCTCTCCGCCATGAGCATGCTGGGCAGGACAGACGGCAAACGGGGCAGCTACCTCGAGATCGCCGACGCACTTCGTCAGCATGGCACCCGTGTCCGCGAGAACCTTGCTGAACTCTGGCGCAGGATCGTTTTCTCCGTGCTCATCTCGAACACGGACGACCACCTGCGAAATCACGCCTTCCTGCTTCGCGAGGCTTCCGGGTGGACCCTGTCTCCGGCCTTCGATCTGAACCCTGTGCCCACCGATCTGAAGGCCCGTTTTCTGTCCACCGCCATCGATATGGACAACGACCGTGCCTCCCTTGAACTCGCCTTCGAGGTCATCGAACACTTTGACCTGACGACGGACGAGGCCCGCCGAATCGCCCGGGAAGCAGGAGAAGCCGTTCAGGCATGGCGACGTGTCGCCTCGCAGTTCGGCATCGCCGAAGCCGAGATCAGCCGCCTCGCCTCCGCCTTCGAGCACGAGGAGCTGGCCCTGGCCCTTCGTTGAGTCGTGGCCGCGTGCGTGTGCGCAGGCCCCCGCGCCTGGTCGGCACCCCTCCCCTCACCGCACCACGACCTCCACGCTCACCGCGCCCTCGCAGGCCCACGATCTTCCCGAGGGGGCCAGGAAGAGCTCCAGGTCGCCGGAGCGAAGAATGGCCCGGATCCCCTCGGCCTCCCAGCTGGCCCGGGCTCCCCCGCCCGGACCGGGGGTGACCCCCACCACGAGCCCCTCCTCCCCTTCCGGCGTGAAGTCGAGGCGGAAGGTACCGTCGGCCAGCCCGAGTCCGAGCTGGAGAAAGCCGGTGCGCGGTTCGCGGAGACCGGCCAGGGCGGAGGTGGCCTCCGGGGGCAGTTCGCACGAGCGCAGTGCGGCCTCGTCCGGATCGAAGCGAAGGGCGAAGGCGCCGGACCAGGCCGCGAGCCCCCCTCCGGCCTCGATCACCTCCACACCCTGGGGCGCCGACTCCGCCGACGCCTCCCCCGGGGGAAGGGATCCCCCCTGAAGAAACTCGATGGTGCGGCGCTCAGGCGGGGTCCCAAATACGGCGGAGTCGGGGGTTTCCTCACGGGGGATTCCCCAGAGGTGCGGATGCCCGGGGTGCGGTACTTCCGCCTCGGGGGTGGGCACACCGCCCGGGGCCCCCGGACGGCCCTCGGGGTCGTCGGGGTCCGGTTCGGGCGCGCGAATGGAGGGCGGTGGTGGTGGAGGGGGGGGCGGCTCGGGCCTGCGCACCGGCTCGGGCTCCTCCATTTCGTCTTCGCCTTCGCATCCTCGTGAAAGAAGGGTTTCGAGAAGGGGCCCCACCGGGGTGGCAAAGACCCCCCGCACGCGTACCGGCGCCTCCTCCTCCGGGTGGGCGGGCTCTCCGACAAACTCGACGAAGCCCAGGATCATTTCTCCCTGGCGGTGAATCTCGAGCTGGCCCTGACCCTGGAACTCCCGGCTGAACTCGTCGCCGTAGGCGGCCATGGCCCGTTCCGGGAGGGGGGTCCCCTCGGTGGGAGCCGCACCGGCAAGGCGCCCCCCGATTCCGGCGAGCCCGCGCATGCGGAGGGCATCGCCAGGGCTCACGTCCTGGCTGGCCGTTTCCAGGAGGGAACGGGTGAACGAGGTGAAGAGTGTGCCATCGAGCCACCCCCGGAAGGCCGCTGCAGCCTCGGGGTCCTCCACGATGCGCTGGCTCTGGAGAAGGTGCTTCATGGCCCCGTAGGCCACGTCATCCATGTTGTACGAGAGCCCCATGTGGACCCCGGCATGCGACCGACCCAGGAAGGGGCCGGCCCCCTCCCAGGCGATCTGCACCAGCGACCGGCGGGCGTCGTCAAACACGGTGATCATGGCCTTGCACGGGTCGGGCTGCCCGCCTTCGGCCCGGGGAGGACGCGCCCGCGCCGCCTCGTCCAGCCCCTGGGAGGTGGCAGCCAGGATCTCGGCACGGGCCCGGCGCCCCTCCTCCGTGTCGGGAAAATGCCCCGTGAGGCGTTCCACGAGCCCGGGTACCGCCGCCCGGGCCGTCTCCACCGGGTCGGCGAAGGGGGTGCCGTAGGTGAGGTAGCTCCCCCCCTCCAGGTGGTCGTTCACCGCCCCGGTCACCACCACGGCCACCTCCTCCTCGAGGAGAATGAACTCGATGGGGGCCGGGTCGCCCACCGGACGGCCGAACCCGATGGGAATGTCGCCCAGGGAGGCAGGGGCATGGACAAGCCGCACCAGGAAGGTGTCTGCCCCCGGGGGAAGGAGGGTCGTGAAGGTGTTTCGCGCCCCGCCGGCAAACTGCCCCGAGGCGTCAGGAAGGTCCACCCGTTGATCGTCCACCACGAGCCGGAGGTGGGAGGCGTCCATGCCCGGAGGTACGCGGACCATGAGGCGCCCGATGGATCCCTCGGTGACCTCGGTCTGCACGAGGTAGCCATTGGCGGCCATGGCCCCCACCCGGTGGGCGTGCCGCGCCACGGTGTCGCCCGGGGCAAGGTCGATGGTCCACTCCGAGGGTCGAGCGGGCCGGCAGATGCCATCGCCATCAAAGGCCCCGAAGGGCGAGAAATAGCAGGGATGACGAAGGCGTGTGCGAACGAAGTCGGTGTAGACGTGGTGGAGCGAATCGCCCCGGGCCTCGAATTCGCGAAGGTGGTTCTTGAGGCCCGGGAGTCCGTCTACGGAGGCGTTTGTGTTCACCGTCGGAAGAAGCGCGTTGAGGTAGGCCATGGGGTGGCCGCCCACCTCGCGTCTTCCCAGGTAGTCGAAGAACTCCCAGGAGCCGTAGGCCCACATGCCCCATTCCATGTCTACGCTCAACGAGGGGGGGAAGTGGAGCGGTTGGTCATAGAACCTCAACCACCGGTTTCGGAGTTGACGTTCGGTTTCGTTCACACGAAGCCGCAGATCCGGATGAAGAAGGGGATTCCCGGCCAGGTGCTGGGCGAAGGCGCCTTCGACAAATGTGGCTGTCCCCTCTATGAACCAGGAAATGCCAAGGTACACCTCGGGATGCTGAAGCCATTCCGAGGCCGCGAGCCGAAAGGTCTCCTCCATGTAGGTGTACTGGATCGCATGAAAGAGTTCGTGCAGCTCGATGAAGCTCGTACTGTCAGGTGCCCTTCCGGGTCTGATCTGGATCTGGAGGGTTTCCACGTCGAGCGACCCCGCCACGCGTCCTTCCAGTGCGGAAAGGCGCGCACAGAAGTAGAAGACACATCGGGGATCTTCCGCTGAGCGAAAGGGAAAGCGAAGCGTCGGGGCCTCGCGGGCGTCCGGGTACCGCCGGGAGATGGAGGGCTCGGGAAACCCCAGCGATTCGAGCCACTCACTCGCCACTTCGAAGAGCCACCGTGTGCTCCCCTGGGTCGGAGGGCGCGGCGGCCCCGGGTCGTTCAGGCAGTCCTCCCGGTGGTCGATCATGATCTGGGGATCGCAGAGGGTGACCCATTCCGTTGTTCGCCACGGGTTCTGCGCCTCCGCCGGGGTCGGAAGGAGCGCTGCACCCGCAGCGAGGAGGAGCGCCGCCGCCAGCACGGTCCTGACCGCCACCACCGGCACCACGAAGGGAAGAACCCCCGGGAGGGTGCGTGCGCCGGAGACGGGTTCGTGGGTGGAGATTTCGAGGCGCCAGAGGCTCGACCGCGACCCCCGGGTGCGGCTGCTGGGCCGGGCATGGGCCGGGATCCGGTAGGTGAACTCCACACGCGTGCTCTCGCCCCACCCGTCGGGCTCCACCCGCTGCGTTTCCTCCCAGACCTGGGCGTACTGAGCGGCCTCCCCCGATCGCCGCCGGATCCTCTGCTCCAGGTTTACCAGGGAGGCGCGGATCTCCCGAACGGAGCGGGGGGAATGAGGAAGAACAACCCTTACCCGAAGGGGGGATCCGGGCACCCCCGGACCCTCGGGGAGCTCCACCGTGCAGGCACCCCACCGGGCCCTGCGCCTGGCTGTGAAACGCCAGGCGAAGAGGAGGCCCACCCCGGGAAGCACGATGAAGGCGAGGGCAGCCAGGAGGAAGTCGCGGGGAAGCGGGTCAGGCGCCGCCATCCCCGAAGCGAGAAGGAGGAAGAGCGCCCCTGCCGCGAGCCAGACCAGGCCGAGGGCCAGGAGCACCCCGGGAGGTGTGCGCCCCCGGTCCGGCTGGAGCACCAGGGGGCGGCGCACGTCGGAGCGGCCCGGGGAGGATGCCGCCGCCGGTAGGGTGCCGGGTGCCGGCGCCGCAGGTGGGGCGCCGGGCGCATGCGCAGAGGGGGCGGGCACGGAGGACGCGTGCGAAGCCGGGGCCGCGGGGTTCGGCGACCCGGTCGACTCCGGCGCCACCCCCTCCGGAGCTTCCACCTCCGGAGCTTCCACCTCCCCCCCAAACTCTCCCCCCAACAGATCCGAGGCCTCGAGCGCCTCGTGCTCCCTCAGCTCCGGGTAGTAGACCTTGAACCAGCGCCCCACCGAGCCGTCGGGATTCACGGGTATGGGGCGCACGGCCCACCGGATGAGCACGACCAGGCCGAGGAGGAGGCCGAGCCCCAGCGCCAGCGTCGGGGCCGCCGCACCCCCCTCCCCCGTGAGAAGGCCCACCACCCCGCTCAGGACCAGGCCGAGCCCGGGCATGAGGAGGAGGAAGATCCCCGCGGGAACGAAGAGGAAGATGCGAGGGGCCGAGCGAATGTGGGTGGGTCGCGGCTCCGGCATGGGCGGCTCCGGCATAGGGGTTTCCGGCATGGTACGGGTGCGGTGAGGGTGGCGCGGGTTCGATCCGGGTGGCCCGGGTGCGGTCAGGGTGGCGCGGGTTCGGCACGGGTGGCGCGGGTTCGAGGGGGTGACGCGGCGCGGCAGAGGTGCCGAGACGTCGGCCTCCAGGGCGGGCGCCCTCCCCCTTGACCTCCTGAACGCGATTTCGCCCGGTCATGGCTCATCCGGACCCCGTGAGCCACCCCTCCGTGAGCCCTCCCCCCGGGATTCCTCGTTTGCCTGAGCAAAGGGTCCGGCGCGCTCCGGAACGCCCGCTCGGACCCCGCGTTTCCCCACACCGGGAGGTCCACATGGCTACGCCCCGCACATCACCCCACCCCCGCCCCTCCTTCCTCGCCCTTCTTCCCACCTGCCTCCTCCTGGCCCCCCTGGCCGCCGGGTGCATGGGGGGCGGATCCGTCCTTGATCGGGCCACCGAGGCGGCGTCGGGCCGGTTCCTCGAGCGCATGGAGACCCAGCTCGAAGAGAGCCTGGGATGCGAGGTCGACGACGAGGCCTGCCTCGAAGACCGCCTCGAGGCGTCGCAGCAGCGGGCCGAGGGCAGCGCGGCGGAGACCCCTGCGAACAACGCCCGCCCCGGCGAGGGGGCCTGGGCCAACTTCGACTTCGTTCCCGGGAGCCGCATCCTCCTGGCCGACGATTTCTCCACCACCCCCGTGGGATCCTTCCCCGCCTCCCTCCACTTCGTGCAGGGGAGCCTGCAGGTGGTGGAGTGGCAGGGGCAGCGCCTTCTTGAGTCCACCGGAATGAGCCGCTTCCAGGTGCGACTCGCCGAGCCCCTTCCCGAGCGCTTCACCCTCGAGTTCGACCTCTACAAGGGAAGCCACGCCTTCGACGAGACCGGGGTCCTCACCGAACCCTGGGGCCGCTCGCTCGGCGCGTACGGCCCGAGCTACATCCACCTGGGGGCCGCGGGCCAGGGGGTGAGCGTGGGGTTCCGGGGGCGAGAGGCACCGGTGGCGGGAATCGTCGATGACCGGTATGCCCGGGAAGTCGTGACGATCCGGGTTCGGGTCGATGGCGAGCTGGCCCGCATGTACCAGAACGAGACAAGGGTGGCGAACCTCCCGAACGCCGCCTTCCCCCGGGGCGAGGCCCTGGAGTTCCGCCTTCGGGGGTCCGACGATGCTCCGAGCTACCTCACGAACCTCCGGATTGCCTGGGATGAGGCCCCCCTGGAGGCCCAGTTCGCCGCCTCGGGCCGCCTGACCCTTCCGGGCATCCACTTCCGCACCGGCGAGAGCACCCTCCGCCCCGAATCCACCGGCACCCTCGACCGGATCGCGGCCCTGCTTCGGAGCGACCCCGGCCTTCGCCTTCGCATTGAGGGGCATACCGACGCCGTGGGCGATCCCGCCGCAAACCAGCGTCTTTCCGAGGCCCGGGCCCACGCCGTGGTGCGCGATCTGGTCACCCGCGGCGCCATCGAAGAGGGACGGCTCGAGGCGGCAGGATTCGGCGACACCCGTCCCCGTGCATCCAATGACACGGCCCAGGGGCGGGAGGAGAACCGCCGCGTCGAGGTGGTCCGGATCGAGGCCGGGGGCTCGCCCCCCTGATCCGCACCGACCCACACCGGGGCAGCGCGGGCTGGGCCCGGGCGGAGGGGTGAGGCGCGGGGCCGAAGCGGGCCGCCTCCCCCTCCCCCATTGCCCCGCGTTCTCTTCCCTGCCACCCTGTCTGCTCGGCATTTCCCCCCTGCATGCACGCCTGTCGCGGCCCCGTCGCGGCCCTGTCGCACCCCTTCGGTATTCTTTCGGGGCCGTCTCCCGACCCCGGAACCGAACCCAGGCCCGACCCCATGCCCGAGCCCACCCCCCGGCCCGCCACCAAGGTTCAGCGCCTCCTGGACCTCATCGCCGTTCTCACCACGCGCCACTATCCCCTGACCCGCGGCCAGCTCTGGGACGAGGTCGAGGGGTACCGGGCCCCCCTCGCCCGCGGGACGGCCGAGGACTCCGTGCGCCGCACCTTCGAGCGCGACAAGAAGGAGCTCCTCGCCCTGGGCTTTCCCCTGCAGGTGGTGGAGGATGCCACGGCAGACCCGGAAGACCGCCTCCGGTATCGCCTCTCGCACCGGGATGTCCACCTTCCGTACCTGCGGCTGGTGCGCGAGGGCGCAGCTCTCGAGGCGCGCCCCAAGCCCTCCAGCACACCGCCCGGGCGCGTCCCCCCGGAGGAGGTCTGGCGGGCCGCCCAGGCGCTGGACCGCCTCCGGAAGAACCCGGCCCTTCCCCGCTCCGCCGCCGCCGAGTCGGCCTTCCGGAAGCTCACCTTCGACCTGGCCGATCCCGAGGCGGGCTTCGATCCGGTGGAGGTGATCCTCACCCCCGACGATGACGCCGCGAATGCCCGGGTGGAGGCGCTCTCCCGGGCCGTGCGGGAGCGACGCCGGGTTCGTTTTCGCTACCACACCATGACCCGCGATGCCGTGGAAGACCGCCACGTCGAGCCCCATGCCCTCCTCTTCAAGCTCAACCGCTGGTACCTGGCGGCCCACGATCTGGGGCGCAAAGGCGAACGGGTCTTCCGGATAAGCCGCATGGACGCCCTCGGGGTGGACGACGCCTCCGGGGCCTTTGATCCTCCCCGCGTGGAGCTGGACCGGTGGGAGAATGCGCAGGCCTGGGCCCTCCCCGGAGACGATGCCCCGCCCACCGATGTCGACGTGCGCTTCGCCTTTCCCCGCTCGCTCTGGGCTGCCCGGAATGACCGGGGCGCGCTCGTCTCCGAAGGCAACGACGGGAGCGCCGTGCGGCGCTTCCAGGTGCGGAGCGCCGACGCCTTCCTGCGCTGGGTCCTGAGCCTGGGGCGCGAAGCCGAGATCGAGGCGCCCGCGGAGCTGGCCCGGGCGCTGCACGATCTCCGGAGCCGGGTGGCGGCGATCCATGCCACGAGCGGGCCCGCGGCACCATGACGGCCACGGGCGCCTCCACCGAGCAGCTCCTTCGCCTCCTCCGGATCATCCCCCTGGCGTCGCGCCCCGAGGGACTCCGGATCGCCGATGCCGCGCGCCTCTGCGAGGTGACCGAGGCGGTGATCGACGCCGACATCCGGGTGCTGGCCGACCGGTCCTGGTACCTCCCCCCGGGGAGCACCGACGACTTCCAGATCCTTCTCGAGGGCGACCGCGTGCACCTCCTGGCGCCGCCGGCCTTTCGACGCCCGGTGCGCCTCGGTCTCCACGAAAGGCTCGCCCTCTCCCTGGCCCTCCGCTGCGCCGGAATGGACGACGCTGAGGCCCGGGCGCTGGGCCGGACGCTCGAGGCGGCCTGCGCACTGGAGGCTGCGCGGAGCGAGACCCACGGAGGGGCGCCGCCCACCCGGCGGGACAACGCCCCTCCGGCCGAGGCCATGGCCTTCTTCCTCCCCCGCCCCGACACCGACGCGATCCACGACCAGGTGGCGCAGGCGCTGGTGAACCGGGAGCGCATCGAGGTCCACTACCTGAAGGAGGGTGCCACCGCCCCCGAGCCCCGCCACCTCGAACCGTGGAGCCTCCTTCATGCCGAGGGCGAGGGCTACCTCCTGGCCCACGACCTGGACCGGGCGGGCCCCCGGCTCTTCCGGGTGGACCGAATGCTGGGCGTTCGCATCACGGGGGAGCCCTCCACGGCACCCATCGAACTGGGCCCTGCCCAGGTGAGCGCCGGGGGAGCTGTGCGCCTCGTGGCCGATGGGCGTCCGCTCGAGACGGCCCGGGTCCGCTACAGCCCCCGGGTGGCCCGCTGGATCCGGGAGCGCCACCCTGGCGGGGAGGAGCTGGAGGACGGAGGCTACCTGGTGGAGCACCCCATCTTCACCGACGCCTGGATCGTGCGCCGGGTCCTCCAGGTGGGGCCCGAGGCCGAGATCCTGGCGCCGGCGCGGCTCAGGGCGGCGGTGGTCGAGGCGGTCAACTCGCGGACCCCGGTGGACCCGAACGGAGAACGCACACGGCGCCCGGCCCTCACCCCAGAAGGAGTTCGAGATCCTCGCGCGTGATGCGTGAGAGGGGCCCCTCCTTCTCGCCGAGGACGGCATCGGCAAGTTCGCGCTTCGTACGCTGGAGCTCGAGGACCTTCTCCTCGACGGTGTCGCGGGCAATGTAGCGGAGCGCCACGACCGGCTTCGTCTGCCCGATGCGGTGGGACCGATCAATGGCCTGGGCCTCCACCGCCGGATTCCACCAGGGGTCGAGAAGGAAGACGTAGTCCGCCGCCGTGAGGTTCAGGCCGTGCCCCCCCGCACGCAGGCTGATCAGGAACACGGGTGGCCCTCCGTTCTGGAAACGGTCTACCCGGGCCTGCCGATCCCGGGTGCGACCATCCAGGTACTCATACGCGATCTGACTCCGGTCAAGCCGCTCCCGGACGAGGGCCAGAAAGCTCGTGAACTGCGAGAAGACGAGGGCTCTGTGTCCCTCGGCCACCACCTCCTCCAACGTCTCGACCAGGAGGGGAAGCTTGGCCCCCGCCGTTCCCCGGTGCCCGGGATCCACGAGCCCAGGGTGCAGGGCCGCCTGCCGGAGCCGGAGGAGAGCCTCCAGGATCTGGATCCTGGACGTACTCATCCCCTTGCCATCGACCTTCCCGAGAAGCTCGACCTGGTAGCGCTTCCGAAGGCCGTCGTAGAGCTTCCGCTGCTCCCCGGTCAGCTCGATGAGGACGGTCTGCTCGGTGCGCTCGGGAAGGTCTGGCGCCACCTCCTCCTTCGTGCGTCGGAGGAGGAAGGGGCGGAGCGCGCGGGCTAGGATTGCCTGGGTCTCGTTGTCGTCCGGCAGACCCCGCTCCCCGGACCGGAGCGACCGGAAGGCGCCGGCGCTTCCGAGCATTCCCGGGTTGAGAAACTCGAAGAGGCTCCAGAGCTCGCCCAGGTGGTTTTCGATGGGGGTTCCCGAGAGGGCAAGCCGGTAATCGCCGCTCAGGAGGCGTGCCGCCTTCGCCGACGCCGAGCCCGGGTTCTTGATGGCCTGCGCCTCGTCTAGCACCACGTAGTCAAAGGCCACCTCCGAAAGCTCCGGTGCATCGCGGCGGAGGGTTCCGTACGTGGTCACGAGAAGGTCGAAGGTGGCCGGATCCAGCGGCTCGGCATGCCGATCCGGGCCCGTATGGTTCCGGATGCGGAGGCGCGGGGCAAATCGACCCGCCTCCTGGATCCAGTTCAGGACAAGGGACTTCGGCACGACGACGAGGGAAGGCCCGACCCCCTCCTGTCGGCGTCGTTCGAGGAGGGCCAGAACCTGCACCGTCTTTCCCAGCCCCATGTCGTCGGCAAGGCATCCGCCAAACCCCATCCGCCGAAGAAAGGCCATCCACCCGAGCCCCTCCTTCTGGTAAGGGCGTAGCGCCCCCCGGAACCCCCGCGGCGCAGCCGCCGGCCTGACCCGGTCGAAGGAGGCAAGCTCGCGCCGCATCCGGGCGAACGTTCTGTCCACGCGCACCTCGGGCCGCCCCGCAAGGAGGGCGTCGAGGAGGGCGCCCTGTCCCCGCCGAAAGCGGAGCACGGGGGCACCGTCCTCGTCCTTCCTGGCCTGGCCCAGCTCGGCAGCCGGGGCGTATTTCGCAAGCCACTCGAGGGGTAGCATCCCCTGGGAACCATCGCCTAGCGTCACCACGCGCTCGCCCCGGCCGAGGGCGGTCAGCGCGTCGGCCAGGGAGGCCCGCTCCTCTCCGAACTCCACCCACCCCTCGAGATCGAACCAGTCGATCCCGGAGCGAACCGATGCGGACTGCCCCGTGGACGGTCGCTGGAGACGCCCTTCGGCCTCCACGCGCCACCCCTCCCCGACGAGGGTCTGGACCACGGTGTCCAGATGTCGGGGGTGAAGGGTCAGGCGGGGCCGGTACCGGGTCTTCCAGTCTGACCGACGCCTGAACCCAAGCGCCTCGAGGTGACGCCGCGCCGCACGCTCCGCCTTCCGATCTCGATGAATGATGCGGCCTCCCTCCTTGTCCACGATTCCCCGGGCCTTCGACCCCGGCCCGGTCGTGAACCCGTCGTACTCGAAGGTGAGTCGGGCCTCGAGCATGCTGCCGCTCCGATCCCACACGGGTCGGCGGATGCGAAGGTGCGGCCGCGGCCTCTCCCGAACCTCGTCGAATCCGGCGCCCTCGGGGAGGGTGATCGGCGGCGTACCGGGGAGGAGGCGAGATTCGCCCACGAAGGCGAGAAGCTCCCTGGCCGGCGCCTCCAGCGGTCCCCCCGTTCGGAGGGCGAGGAGGAAGGGCCAGTGCCCCTGAACCTTCAGCCGGGCCAGCCGGGTCCCGAAGGCGATGAGGCCGTGGGCCGTGACCAGGGTCGCCGCTTCCAGCTCGCGCCGCTCCTCCCCCCGTGCGTACCATCCGACAAGGCGCAGGAGACCTTCCGCCGTGTGTAGCGCAGGAAGGGGCGTGGAGGTGGCGGCGCCTGCGCCCTTCTTCGGGACCGGCTCCACGGCGAAGCGCGGCTCCCAGGCCCCGCCCTCTTCCCAGGTCAGCGCTCCCTCCTCCACCCGGTCTCCCCGCCCCGACCGGAGCGTGAATCGGCCCGTGGCACAGATCCGCCGCAGGGCCGTGGCGTAGAGGGTGGGCGGAATCGTGTATCGGCGCGGGGCCATGCGAACCCCGAAACCGGGGTCACCCGCGAGCATCTCCGCCCCCAGGAGCGCCTTGGCGACCCCCCGATCGAGGGCATCTCGACTCCGGATCCACCCTTCGGTCGTGTAGGCCTCTCCCTTTCCGGGGACCACCTCCACACTGACTTGGCCGGTGGCGCGGAGGTGATCCAGATCGAGAACATACCGGAGCGGGGTCTTCAGACGATCGGGCCCCGGGGCTCGCCCTGTCCTCGCGCCCCGGGTCCTGGAAGTGGCGCCCACATCACGCTCCAGGTGCCTGCGGGTCTCCGTCAGGCGGCGATCCCAATCGGGTTTGGGCGGCGGGGAGGGAGAAGGGGGAGGAGGGGCGGGAACGGGCCCGCGAGGATGCGGAGGGCCCTGTCCCCCTCCCCTTGCATTCGGGCGAACCTCGGGATCCGGGCGCACCCCCGGCATCTGCGGCGGTTCGACACGAGGGATCACCACGCGCCGTTCCGGCCCGGGACGGCCGCCCCAGAAATCCCCGCCGGTGGCCTCGCCATTGGCGGCCAGGATCACGGCGTAGAGATGCTTGCAGAACCCATGCGACTCGGCGTACGGACAGTCGCACGACAGCGCCATCTCGCCCGGCGCGATCTCCTCGATGCTGACACCGTAGGGGCGGGTCCCCTTCACCACCGCCATGACAAGGCTGGGCTCCACATGGGTGAGGCTCACCCTTCCTTCCGCGAAGTAGCGATCGCCCCGCTGGCGAATGTGCGGCGGGAAGGCGTGGAGAAGCCCGGACATGCGGAGCGTCATGCGGCGGTGAGGGTCGGAGGATCCGGATCAGGGGGTGCGCGCGTCGTGGGCGGAAGGTAGGCGGTTTCCCGAACGGGGCAACGCCGTCCCCGGGAAGTTGAGCGGTTCCGAAGGGAGGCAACGCAAGGGGGGTGAGTAGAACCGGGTTCGGAGGCCCGGAAGCCGGCGGGGCGGTCACCCTCCGTGCGGCAAGCGGGGCTCGATCCTCCCGGCCCGCCGGGTCACCACGGCCAGGGGAGCCAGGGTCCCGAAGAGGGGGCGCTTCGCGAAGCGGGGGAGCCCCGGCAGGTCATGCTCGTCGGTGACCTGGTTCAGGATCCAGCCGAGTTCCAGGAGGGAGGCGTCCTTCCACCGCCCTCCACCCCGCAGCGCCGATCGGGCCACCTCGGTCATGAACCACTGAAAGTGGAGGGCCGGCTCGATGGTGATGCGAAGGATCAGGGGATGCGCCGGGTCCGCATTCGAAAAGGTGTGCAGCTGCCCCGGCTTCACGCAGAGCACCTCCCCGGTGCCGACAAGGCGCTCCTCCCCCTCGACCACGGCGCCAAGTGTCTCCTGACCCCCACGCCCGCGGCTCACCCCCTCCGCGCCCATGGCTCACCCCCTCCGCAGCCGCGGCTCACCCCCTCCGCGACGCCTTCGTGATCGTTCTGTGGACCGTTCTGTTACACGATGAGCCTACCCTCAGAAGCGTTCGGCCTCGGCTGACCCTTCCTGCTGACCCTTCCTGAACGACCGCCAGGCTCCGGCCCCGGCCACCGGCGCCTCCTCCAACGCCCTCGCGCGCGGCCCGGATCTCCCAGGGCACGCGCCCCGCTCGGAACCCTCGGGAGCCTCCCTCATGCCACTGAGCCGTCCCCCCCACCCACCCGGCCACGCACCCGATTCTTCGGGAGCCATTCCACGGCATCCCCTTCGCAGGACTGCTCCAACGAGGCGGGCACGCACAGGGATCTCCCTGGCACCGGTTCTCCTTTTCTCGCTCCTCCTCGGGGCGTGTGGGGGTGACGGGAACGGGGTGGACGCCGACCAGGCGGACGTGGCCGGGATGGATCCCGCCGGCGTCCAGACCCCCGGGGTGGACACGGACCGGGCGGCGGCCGGATCCGAGGCATGGCCCGGCCCGGACACCTGGCCCGGCCCCGACGGCTTCCCGCCCCCCTCGGTCTCGGAGGTTTCGGACGAGCCCCTGGGGCTCCCCGAGCCCGGCGAGATCACGATCATCGCCATGCCCGACCTTCAGTGGTACAGTCTCACCCCCGGGAGCATCCCCGATGACGAGGCGGAAGAGGGGCGGCTCTCGCGGGCCCTCACCCACTTCGAGGGTGGGCCCGAGGCGCCTCGCATCCTCGAGATCATGCACCAATGGATCGTGAACGAGGCCGAGCGGCAGCGCATTGCCTTCGTGACCTACCTGGGCGACCTGGTGGAGCGGGGCGGCCTCCTCCCCTCGCGTCCGCGATGGGAGCTGGCCCGCCGGAACATCGACCTGGTGCACGGTCGCATCCCCTACGGAATTGCCGTGGGGAACCACGACATGGAGACGGCCACCGGCCACACGGCCCTCTTCCGGGAGTACTTCGGGGCTTCGCGGTACGCCGAGTTCCCCTGGTACCTCGACGCATTCGAGGACAACGACAACAGCGCCCAGCGGGTCGCGCTGGACGGGGGAGGCCACCTCCTCTTCGTGCATCTGACCTGCAACGCACCGGAGGCGGCCCTCGCCTGGGCCGACGAACTCCTCGTGCGTTATCCCGACGACCACGTCTTCCTTTCGACGCACATGCTCCTCGGACCCGTCGAGCAGCACGCAGGCGAGGTCCCCCCGGGCCTCGAGCGGGGGCTCATGCGCTGGACCAAGTGCTACGGGGATGCAGGCGTCGATGCCCAGAGCGCCTGGGACCGTCTCTTCCGGCGCCATGCGAACATTCGCGCCGTGCTCTCGGGCGACCAGAGCTTCTCGCAGGCGCTCCACGAGGTGCGCGAGGGCGATGCCGGAAACGCGGTGTTCCTGATGATGTCGGACTACCGCAACGTGAGCCGCGACGGGTACCTTCGCATCCTCCGGTACACCCCCGAAACGGGCCGCATTCGCGTGGTCACCTACTCGCCCTTTCTGGACCGCGTGCTCCAGTCCACCGGGATCGTCCCCGAGCCCGCGCGGCACAACTTCGAGGTGCGGACGGGGGTGCGGTAGAGGAGCGGAGCATCCGCGCTGCGGGGAGGGAGGCCGCAGTACGCCTCCAGGATGGAACGGATCCCTTCATCGACCGGAAATGTCCTCCTCCTCCTCGCCCACCTCGCCCCCCTGGGCCCCGATGACTCTCAGCCGATAGGCGCCCGTTCCAGTCAGGACGCCCGACGAGGTCCGCGATCCCACGATCACGGTGTAGGTACCGGAGGTCGGAACGGTCACGGTGAGCTGGCTGGCCGTGCCCCCCACATGCGAACCGAGGAGTCCCCCCGTGGGCGAGATCAGCCGGATCCAGGGCGAAACGGTGCCGCTCTCCCGCGACGCAGTGATCAGGACCGAGGCCCCCTGCGACGCTGTGAAGGTCCACATGTCCAGATCCCCAAGGGTGATCATCCCCACCTGTTCCGAACCCAGGCCAATGGGTCCGCCCTGATCCCCGGGCGATACAACGAAGGCCCCCGGAACCCTGGCCATGCGAAGGCTGTAGGCGCCTGTGCCCGTCACGACGCCGGAAGAGGTGCGCGTCCCGACCACCACGGTGTAGCGCCCGGTGGTGGGGATCTGGACCGTGATCTGGTTCACGGTGCCCCCCTGCTGACTTCCCAGCAGGTCTCCGTTTGGTGCAACGAGCCGCAGCCACGGGTCCACCGACCCGCTCTCCCGCCCTGCACTCAGGGTAACCCAATCCCCCTGGGTCGCCTCGAAGCTCCAGGGGTCGAGATCGCCCAGGGTGAGCGTCCCACTGTGGTTCTGTCCATTCACCATGGGGCCGCCATGGTCCCCGGGCGAGATCTCGAAGGGCTCGGGCACATGGACCATCCGTAGGCTGTAGGAACCCACCCCCGTCAGGACCCCTGAGGAGGTGCGCGTCCCGACCACCACCGTGTACCTCCCGGTGGTGGGGATCCGGACCGTGATCTGGTTGACGGCTCCCCCCTGCTGGGAGTCGAGCAGGTCACCGTTCGGAGCGATCAGTCTCAGCCACGGGTCCACGTTTCCGCTTTCCCTGCCTGCGCTGAGCGTGACCCAATCCCCCTGGGTTGCCTCGAAGCTCCAGGGGTCGAGATCGCCCAGGGTCAGCGTCCCACCCTGGTTCTCGCCGTTCAGGAGCGCCCCCCCCTGGTCCCCGGGCGAGACCTCGAAGGGTTCGGGTACATGGACCATGCGGAGGCTGTACGAACCGGTCCCCGTAATGACCCCGGACGACGTGCGGGTCCCCACCACCACCGTATACCTCCCGGTGGTGGGGATCTGGACCGTGATCTGGTTCACCGTGCCCCCCTGCTGACTCCCCAGGAGGTCTCCATTGGGTGCAATGAGCCGCAGCCAGGGGTCCACGCTTCCGCTCTCCCGACCCCCACTCAGGGTGACCCAATCCCCCTGGGTCGCCTCGAAGGTCCAGGGGTCGAGATCGCCCAGGGTGAGCGTGCCGCTGTGATTCCGCCCATTCGCCAGGGTTCCCCCCTGGTCCCCGGGCGAGACCTCGAAGGGTTCGGGTACATGGACCATGCGGAGGCTGTAGCTTCCCACCCCGGTGATGACCCCGGACGATGTACGGCTGCCCACCACGACGATGTATCGCCCGGAAGAGGGAATCCGCACCGTGATCTGGTTCACGGCCCCGCCCTGCTGGCTGTCGAGGAGATCGCCGTTCGGTGCCACGAGTCGAAGCCACGGATCCACACTTCCACTTTCCCGCCCCGCACTCAGGGTGACCCAGTCCCCCTGGGTCGCCTCGAAACTCCAGGCATCCAGATCTCCCAGGGTGATCGTTCCCGGGTGGTTCCGACCGTTGACCAGGGGGCCTCCCTGGTCCCCCGGCGAAACCTCTACCTCGCCAGGCGCCTGCACCATCCGCAGCCCATATGAGCCCGTCCCCGTCACGGACCCCGCGGAGGTTCTCGATCCAACGACCACCCGGTACTCTCCGTTGGCTGGAATCCGAAGGGTGATCTGGTTCACCGTTCCCCCGGACTGGTTGCCGAGCACATCGCCGGCAGGAGAAACAAGGCGCAGCCAGGGGTTCACCGTACCCGATTCCTGATTGGCGCTGAGGGTGATCCAGTCCCCCTGCTGAGCAGAGAACCTCCATTCGTGGAGCTGTCCCGGGGCAGAGAGCGAGCAGACCTGCTTGAGGCCGTTGGGCAGTACGCCCGGACACCCTGCCGCTCGGGGGGTCACCGTAATGCGGAGGGCGGCGGAATCCGACCTGCTGACGCCGGGAGCCACCTGCGCCGTCCCTCGGATCGTCACGGTGTAGATGCCGGGAGCGACTGCGATGCCTGCTCTCACCGCCAGGGCGGCTGTTCCCCCCGTGGCCGCGGCGCCTGGAACGAAAATCTCCAGTCCCGAAGGCGCGCCCTCTGCCGAGAGAGAGATGCCACCCGTGAAGCCACCTGTTCGCTGGAGGAGGACCGCGGCTCCGACACTGTCCCCCTGGCTCAGCGAAAGCTCGACCGGGTTGAGCTGAAGGGTGAACCCGCCAAGCTGACCGATCGTGATGCCCACCGAGGCGGTGGCATCCGAGGCCCCTCCGGCACGGGCTCGCACGGTGAAGGTGTGAGAGCCCGGGCTCGCGCTCGGTCCTGCCTGCACAGTGAGTTGGCTCTCCACGGAGGCCCCCGGGAGGAGGGCAGGCGCGAAGGAGGCCGTGACCCCGGCGGGAAGCCCCTCAGCCGAGAGCTCGACCGGTCCGGTGAACCCGCTGCTCCGCGTGACCTGAACGCCCAAGGTGGCCGATCCCCCCGGAAGGAGGCTTGTGCCCGGGTTCCCCACGGAAACGCCGATGGTGGGCTGAGGCGAAGGCTCCGTTGTTCCTCCCCCCTCTTCGCAGGACGCAGACAGCAGGGCGGCCATGGCAACGAGGAGGACGGAGATCCACCGGTTGGGGAGGGGGGCGGATCGCCTGGAGAGCGGGGGCGCGCACATGGGGGCTCCTGGGTGGCATGCGGGGGGAAGTGCTTCTGCAGGGACGGACGCGCCACGGTCCGAGGCCGTCCGACGGGGACACCGGCCACGACATGACCCCCTCGCCGTGGCGCGTCCCTTCTCTTCCCATGCGTGCAAACCCCTCCTCACCTGTCATGGGCGCCGCCGGGAGTCCTGGAGGTCCCCGAAACGCAAGTCCGGCCCGCCAGGGATGAGCATCCCCTTCCGAACCCGGATGACACCTCCATCGTCCCTTCGACGCATGGAGGGTCGAGGGAGCCACGCACATGAGATGATTCACCAGGCCAGGGCTCCATCCGACCCTCTCACCGAACGGAGGATGCCGAAGTGACCGCCCACCCTCGAACCACCCTTCCGCGCCAGGTCTCGCGCCACGCCGCCCTCTGGGTTGTGGCCCTTTTCCTCCCGGCCTGTGGCGAGGGCGCTTCGGAAGACCGATCCGCTTCGGAGTTGCGGGAACCCCCGTCCCGCGGAGAAGCCTGGCACCTCGAGCCGGGAGGCTCACCCCAGTCCGGGCCGGGGGAACTCCTCGCCTTCCTCCACGGCCTGGACCACCTGGTGCTGGACCGCGAACAGATCTACGCCGGCAGGCGGAGTCTTCCCGTACAATCCGCCCCCGGGGGCGGTGCATGGATCACGGCGGGAGCCGAGCGGATCGAGGTCAACCGGGCCGAGGGGCGGATCGTTCTCCGATTCGCCGGAGGGGAGGAGGCCACCCTCGTTCCCCGTGCGCCCTCCTCCCCATGACGCTCTCCCCCCGGCGTTCCACGACCTCCCTTCGACTCCCACGGAGTGGTCTCATGTCCGTCTCGCCTCCCTCGTCCCGCTCATTCCGGACACGCCCGAACCCCGGCATGCCCCTGAGGCCCTCGGGCGCCCGGGGCGCCTTCTCGCAGGGGTTCTTCTCCTGGGTTGGCCTGGCCTTCTCCTCCTGGTTCCTTCGGGCGTGTCTGCCCTCCAGGAGCGCGAAGAGGACGTGAGGGTGGCCATGATCTACCACCGCCTCACCAACACGGAAGGGGCGATCGACTTCCGGCGGGTGG
This sequence comes from Gemmatimonadales bacterium, assembly GCA_050485885.1. Taxonomy (GTDB): domain Bacteria; phylum Gemmatimonadota; class Gemmatimonadetes; order Longimicrobiales; family Gaopeijiaceae; genus SKNW01. The sequence goes on from JBJHCG010000004.1 coordinate 39,282, forward strand.
CTGAGCGCACGAGTGAGGTTCGTGGGGCCTCCGGGTTCGACCGGCCCCTCGTTCTCGAGGCGGTGGAGGCCCGTCTCAGGGAGGCGTTCGCCTCGATGGACACGGGGGAGGAGTTCACCCTTCGGGTCAGTGACTGGATCACGCAATACGACCATGAGCTGGGGGAGTTCGCGATTCAGCTCTTCACCCCCGGACGTTACGTTGCCGTTTCGGCGCTGGGCCGTCGGTACCCCATGGTCTTCGCGAACGCCGGGTCGGTGCGGGCCATTTCCCTTCCTCCCGTGGAGGCTCGGGCCTTCGACGAGCGTCTCCAGCGGCTTGGGCGGAGCGTGGTCAACGAGGTTCGCTTCCGCGTGGTCGGCGGAGGCGACCCTTCCGGGGCGGTGGCCGGAGAGGTCATCCGAGCCGAGCTCCTCTCCTTCCGGCTTCTCGACCACAACGGAGGCCTCGTCTGGGAGCCCTCCGGACCGATCGTCGCCGACGAAGCCGCCACCCGGGAGTCGCCCATGCTCGGTCGTGAGGTGGAGATCGCCGGATTTCGGGTCCCGGACCAGGCCCAGGCCCTGGAGCGAACCCTCGAGCGGCTCTTCGGGTCGGTCCAGCGAGGTCGGCCCGCGAGTCCACCCGATCCCCGCCTCGTGGGTCGCCTCGCCGTGAACCAGGGGGGATGCTTCTCCTTCCAGACCCCGCCAGCCGTTGGCACCGTCTGCATGACCGCCCTCTTCGATGAAGGCGGTGTGGTCCGGTGGATCGAGGTCGAGCGGATCCTCCCGACCATGGATGACGATGCGATCCGAGAGGCCATCGTCCATCGCTACGGACCGGTGGCCGCGTCCCGGAACGCGCGGGGCGGGCTGCACCTGGGGTGGGGCCCGCCCATGCAGGTCCCTTCCGAGGGCAACTGGAGCCCACGGGCCCTCGAGGTCCAGTACGAGTGGACAAGAGACGGCCTGGGAACGAACCGAAGGCCCTCCATCCGGCTCCGAATGCGTCTTGCCGACGCGGAATGGCTCGGGACTCGGCCGAACGGGTGATCTCGCGCGAACGATGGGATGCGGATGGGCGTTCCGCACCACGACCCGCTCACCCCCTGCTCGTTCCCTCTCCCGTTCCCTCCCCTTACGACACGTAAACCCGAGAGGCACCATGCGAGGAAGGATCATCCACTACGACGCGACCACGGGTACCGGTCGCATCGCCGCAGGCGGGCGGCAGTTCTCCTTCGAGATCGGGGTGTGGGAGAGCGATACCGCGCCCGAAGTCAATCAGGTGGTCTCGATGGGAATGGAGGGCGATGCACTCACCTCGGTGGAACGGGTTCCCGATGAGGTGCTCCTCCGGGAGCGTACCGCCGACCTTGCCGGGCGGGTCGGGTCTGCCGGGGCCGCGGCGCTGGGCCACCTGCGGGAGCTCGGGAGTTCGGCCACCGCACGTGCCGGGGTAGCACGGCCCGGAGAGGGGACGTCCTCGGGCACACGGCACGCTGGAACCACAGCCGACCTTCGTGGCGACCCCTTCTCCTCCTTTGTCTCGGGACTGACCACACGCCTTGGAGTCGGGATCCTCGCATCCTGGGGCGTCTTCGTCGCAGGCGGACTCTTCTTTCCCTTCGTGCGCGTCCCCTGGGGACTGGGCACCCGGTCCTTTACCCTCGCCGGACTGTCGGACATCCACCAGGGCGCCCGGGAACTCGGCATCGAGCTGATCGGAACGAACCTCTTCTGGCCGGCAGCGCTCGCGCTCGTCGTCCCCCTCCTGATTCGGTCCCGATGGGCCTGGCTGGCCCTCGCCCTCCCCCTTGTCGCCGTGCTGAAGCCGGCCGTCGAACTCGTTCTCACCTTCCGCGAGGTCGTTTCGGCGACCCAGGAGTTCTTTGGGCTTTTTGGCATGGAAACCGCCAACGCCCGCCTCCGACCGTCGTTTCGCATCGGGTTCTGGACATCGCTGATCTCGGCCGGTTTCCTCCTCCTCGGCGGCCTGATGAGAGTCGTGCGACCGCCTCGCGATCAGCGGTAAGGCGCTACGGCTCCTGCGTCCCCGCCCACCGCGCGGCCTCCACCCTGTTTCCGCGCGCTTCGTAGAAGCGTGCCAGATCCTGCCTGAGAAGCTCGAGGCCGGGATCCCCTTCGCCCATGCTCGCCAGGAGGGCCCGGTGGGCTTCCAGGTACTCGGCCTCGGCCTCCTCCATGCGATCGGCGTCTTCGAGCCACCGGGCATACCACCGTCGGAAGCGAGCCGACAGATCGTGGTCAGGACCCAGCACGGCCACCAGGTTGGCCAGGCAGAGCCCGTACTCCGCTTCGGCCTGCGCGGGCCCGGGTCCAAGGTGCAGGGTCCGGGCCAGGTGGCATCGCGCGCTGTTCGTGAAGGGATGCTCCGCTCCCACGATCCCTTCGAACGATGCCAGTGCCCGCCGGCCCATGGTTTCTGCCTCGCCGAGCGCGCCCTGGTCCCGGAGCGAGGCCGAGAGAAGGGTAAGCGTACCCGCGGTGGCCGCGTGCTGGTCTCCCACGACCCGCTCCAGGATCTCCAGAGATTCCGACAGCGCGGTGACCGCCCGATCCAGCTCTCCTGCCCGTTGGAGGACGCCCCCCCACTGATTCAGCGCAAACCCCGTCTGGTAGTGGTCCGTCCCGAGGGTCGCCTTCAGGATCTCCACGGCCCGGGCCAGGACCTCGTCCGCCTCCTCGACCCGCCCCACGATTTCGAGGAAGACGCCGAGGGTCCCCATGTCCATGGCGTAGCTGGCCGTTTCCTCTCCCCCATGGAGGGCGGTGATCTCCATGGATTCGCGCAGGAGAGCCTCGGCCGTGACGTAGTCTCCCACCTCCCCCAGGTAGACCGAGTGGTTCGTGAGGGCGGTGGCCAGATCGGCCGAGGGGACCGGTTCGTCGGCCGAGAGACTCCGGAGCATCGCCACCGCCTCGGCATGGAGGGGTCCGGCCTCATCGTACCGGCCCAGCCGGGTGAGCGCGGTGGCCAGGTCGGTCATCCCCACGGCGAGACGAGCCTCACTCACACGACCGCTCCCCCGCTTGAGCTCAAGGGCCGCTTCGAGAAGGGGAACCGCCCCCTGTACATCTCCCCGGGTTCGGAGAAGCCGCCCCTGGGCCGCCAGGATCTCCGCTTCGTGCAGGGGCGATCGACTCTCGGGGCCGAGAAGGGCATGCGCTTCATTCAGAAGGGCTTCCGCCCGCTCGAATTCGGAGAAGCTGGTATAGACCCGCCCAAGGCCCACCAGGACCCCGGACCGAGCCGCCGGCGGTCCGGCGAAGGAAGTGATCCGGTCCACCCCACGCTGAAGGAGGTCGGCCGCGGTCACCTCGTTGGCGCTCGCCGGCATGAGGGGGTCCGAGGCATTGAAGAGGTCGACCAGGTAGTCGGTAATGGACTCGGCGCGGGCTGCCTCCACCTCGGCGGCCCGTCGTTCCCGATCGAGCCGGACACCGGAGATCGCCACCACGCCAGCAATGATGGTCACGGCGGTGGCGGCCATGGTCAGGGGAGCGCGGTTCCTCCGGAAGAATTTCCTCCCCCGGTACAGGAAGGAGTCGGGCCGGGCCCGGAGTGGCCTGGAGGTCCGGAAGTTCTCGAGATCCTCGAGGAGGGCATCCACCGATGCATACCGCTGGGTCGGGTCAGGATGCCGCGCCGCAAGGACGAGGGTATCGAGGTCCGATCGCTCGATGCGCGAGAGCCTCCATCGCGCACCCCCCGGGGTCTGGGAGGGACGCGGCGGTGGTCGGAAGGAAGCCGCCTCCCCGTCCTCCTCCTCCAGATCGGTGCCCCCCGCCTCCGAAGCCCCTTCCCGGGCTCGGGGGGGGAGTTCTCCCGTCACGAGTTCATGGAGGAGTACGCCCAGGGAGTACACGTCTGCCTGTACCGTGGGACGACCGCCTCCGATTTCCTCCGGCGCCGCGTACACCGGCGTGAGCATCCGGAAGAGGGTGGTGGTCGCTCCGCCTCTCGAATCCAGCGTTTCGAGCGTCCTGGCAACTCCGAAATCCAGGAGCTTCACCTCGTTCTCGGCGGTCACGAGAATGTTCGACGGCTTCAGGTCGCGATGAAGCACGAGATGGGCATGGGCGTGCCGCACGGCCATGCAGACCTGACGGAAGAGCCGAAGCCTCTCCTCGAGGGGAAGGTCCCGGGCGTTGCAGTACGCAGTGATGGGTTCTCCCTCCACCAGATCCATGACGATGTAGGGGGTCCCGTTGCCCAGGGTACCGGCGTCGACGAAACGGGCGATCCCCGGATGAGACATGCGCGCCAGGACCCGCTGCTCGTGGTCGAACCGCTCTCGTCGAGCGGGTGAGAGCCATGCATCGCGCAGGAACTTGACCGCCACCCGGTGCGGGAGATCTGCCCGCTCAGCGAGAAATACGACCCCCATTCCCCCTTCACCCAGCGCCCTGATCAGTCGAAACGGGCCCACCGAGGACGGCATCGGGGGGGCCTCGTCCAGGAGGCTCCGGGCAGTCCCCGAGAGGCCAAGGTCGATGACCGGGACCGCCGCCGCATCGGCAGCAAGGAGCGCCAGGACCTCTTCCACCAGGTCCGGTTCCCCCGGGCACTCGGCCTCGAGAAAGGCGCGCCGTTCTTCGGGGGGGCGCTCCGCCGCCTCATGGAAGAGGGCTTCGATGCGGGCTGCCTTCGAATCTTCCATCACCTTCCCCTCCTCCTTCCACCCCTCGGGGTTGGTTCAGGGGGTCAGGGCTCGCGAGAGCCAGGCCCGAGCCACCCGCCAGTCGCGGTGAACGGTGGCCACCGAGATCTTCAGGGCTTCCGCCGTTTCCTCCACGGAAAGCCCTCCGAAGTACCGATTGATCATGACCTCGGCAGGGCGTGGGTGCTCCGACTGGAGGCGGTCGAGGGCTTCGTCCAGAAGGAGGACCTCCACCGAGGGAGTCGACCCGACCCCGTGGCCCAACACCCCATCCGCCTCCAGATCGACCTTCTGCCACCCCTTTCCGCGCCGAAGGGTTGCTCGGGCCCGTGCTGCATCCACCAGGACCTGCCGCATGACCCGGCCCGCCATGCGCTTGAAGTGAAGCTCGGAGGAGGGTTCGATTCGAAGTGACCGAACCATGCGCACGTATGCCTCGTTCACGATGCTCGTGGGAGTCAGGCTGGCATCGGGGTGGTCCGAGCGGGCCGCCGAGGCGAGGTGCCGAAGCTCCTCGTACATGGCGCTGTAGAGACGATCCAGATCCGCTCGCTCCATCCGTCCTGGCCATCCGGGGTTGGGAATGGGAAGGGACTGGCCCCGGGAACACACGTCTCGGAAGCGCACACCGGCGACCAGTTTGCGTCGGATTGGGGAATCTGGCAAGCGCATTGCATTTTCATGACGGACCCGAACGGGGGTGGTGACGTCCACCCCCGCCTTCCGCCGTCGAACCCTACCCCCCCGCCCCCACCACCATATCGAAGCGGGTATCGAGGGTCGGGTTCAGCCCGCGGCACCCCTCCGCCACGGCCCTCGCCCAGGCGAGGTAGGCCTCTCGCCGCTCGGGGCTCCACCCCTGGGGAGGGTTCTGGATCACATCGGTGCAGTTGGCCGTGAGGTCGGCGAGCTTGAGGAGGCGGGCCTCCCGGGACGCACGCGGCATCCGCGCGATCCGGTCCCGCTTCCGCTCCTCCTTCGTGAGGGCCTTGTCGTCGGTCACCTCCTCCACAATCCGGCCCACGGCATGGCCAAAGCGCTCCCGGAGTTCCTCTGGCTCGGTTTCGGTGTCCTCGATCACATCGTGGAGGATGGCGGCCAGAAGGGTCGAGCGATCGTCCACCCCTGCCGCCGCCAGCGTTTCGGCAACGGTAATGGGGTGGTTGATGTAGGGGGAGGCATCCACGTCCTTTCTGCGCTGCATCCGATGCCGATCGGCGGCAAAGCGCACGGCCTTCAGAATCGCGATCTGGATGGGTTCTTCCTGCATGGGCAAGCGGTCTCCTCTTCGCACAGGTTGATTGATACGGGGGTTGTATTGTTTCACCTCCATTGACACGACTTCGCCATGACTCACCAGGGGGGCATCGTTCGAATCCGCACGCAGGTCCATGGGCCCCACCGACCCCCGACCCCACCACGGAACGGTAGCCCCGGGGTGGGACAGCACAGGGTGGGGGGCCTCGTGTGGCGTCGCTCGGACGGAACCCGGACCGGGGCGTGCGACCGGCGAAGGTTCGGGCCCCACGGAGAACCGCAGGCCGGGCGTGCGGCCGGCGACGGTCCGGGGGTCAGGGAGGCTGCAGCGGAACCGCCCCTCCTGGCCGGGGCCTGTCCGGACCCGGGCCTGATCCCGCCAGGGTCGATGCCCTATCCCGCTCCCGTCTCTTTCTCCGTCTCCCGCGCTTCAAGCCAGGCGTAATAGGTCGTTGCCGCGCGTCCATCGTACAGGTAGGACCAGACCAGTGCGGTGAGGATCCCGGGGATGAGCGCGACACCCAGCATCCCCCCGACCCCAGCCATGGCAGCGCCCGCGACAATGGCGATCGTCGTGGAAAGGGCGAGGAGCCCCACGAGGAGGGAGCGGGCCCAGCTCCGTTCCACGAGGAAGCCCCATCCGGCGGCAAGAATGAGCCCTCCCGCGATGGTGTAGAAGAGCCCCATGGCTCGACGGGTCCCATCCGGCCCGAGAATGCCCTGACCGGTGAGGATCCCTCCGCTCCCCCCATCGGTCCCGGCCACAAGCCCCCAGAACACGGCCTGGAGCCCGAGGAGGAGGAGCACGATGGGCGCGATCAGAATGAGAAAGGGCCTGGAAGGGCGCCCTTCGGCGTCGTCGGGAAGGGACCCGGTCGATCCGGGGGCGGCATTGAGAGACATGGCGGCGCCTTGTCAGAAGGGAGGTGCGAGGGGGAAGGTCCGGCGTCCTGCCCACGGGCTCGGAGTCCACCGTCTGCCGAAAGCTCGAAGAGGTCCCGAGGATCGTCACTCTGCGCCAAAGGGAAGGGCTGCGCCACATGCCCCGAGGGCTGCACCCCTCCCGTCCGTCCGGCCCGCTCCTCTCTCCGCCCCCCCCCCCGCATCCTCCCTACATCCAGCGCGCGTCGTTCTCCCGGACGTCACGGGCTCGATGTTCGGCGATCTTCCGCACGAGTTCCGCGGGAACGGGGCGGTCATAGGGGAGCTGGATCGTCCCCTTTCCGGTCTTGAACCCCTCGAGCTCCTCGGCGAAGGGCTCAAGGGAACTGGCCGTGGGCATGAAGTTCATGTGGGCCTTGAAGCCCGCGAAGGCGAAGAGGATCCGCTTCTCCTCGAACACGGGCGTCCGCCACTTGATGGCCTCGGTGGCATCGGGCGCCACCTCTTTCAGAATGGCGTACACGGCCCGGAGGTGTCCGCGCCCCGCCTCGGGTGCGGCTTCGATGTAGGCCTCGATCGTGGTGGGACTGGATCCGGCCATGGGTTCTCCCTCGGGTTGGGTGGTTTGACGGCGACCATGGGCCCTCCCATTGCGCCCGAATCGTACAAGGCACGATCCGGTCCCCGGCCCTCGAAGGCAAGCCCCGCCCGGGGTTCGGAGTGGGTTCGGGTGAGATCCCCCCGTGCGGACCGAGCGGTGCCCGGGGACCGCATGCGCATCCGCTCTGGGGAGCAGAAAAAGCCGATTGCGTACCCCCTTCCGCCTTGCCCCCCCGCGACCGGCTCCCTACGATCCATTCCCGCCCTGCGCTCGAAAGGCTGGTGAACGAGGAAGGGGAGGTGGGTCCGCAGTCCCCGACGCCGCGATGACTCCAGACGATCAGGAGCCGAACCCGTGAGCGGAATGCCCGAGAACGGCCAGGACGGCCAGAATCCGCGCCCGCCCGATGCCCCCGGGGACGAAGGGGCTGCCGGGCCGGCGGGCCGGAGTGCCCGGGAACTCGCGGGCGACGGTGCCCACGAGCCCTCGCAGCGAGGCGCCGCCCCGCCCCACGCCGATTCTCCCCGACAGGAGCCCGGTCCGGAAGCCGGAAGCGCGCCCGCTCATCGTGAAGCGACGCATGATCCCCCGGGAGGGGACCCCTCGCCGGACCGGCGCCGCTTCCTGACGGCGCTCGTGGCCGGATCGGGGGCGCTGGCCACGGGCGCCCTCCTCCTCCCCTGGGCGGGGGTCTTTCTCTCGCCGGTGCGTCGCCCCGATGCCGAGAGCTGGCACCCCGTCGGGGCGGTGGAGGACTTCCCGCCGGGGGAGACGCTCAAGGTCGTGGTCCGGGACCCGGCCCCCCTTCCCTGGGCCGGGTATGCGGGCCGGAGCGCGGCCTGGATCCGGAGGGAGGAAGGAGACCGGTTCGTGGCCTTCACCACCACCTGCACCCATGTCGGGTGCGCGGTGCGCTGGGAGGAGGGGGCACGCCTCTTTCTCTGTCCCTGCCACGGGGGTGCCTTTCACGCCGACGGGAGGGTGGCCGCCGGCCCCCCGCCCCGTCCCCTGGACCGCCATCCGATCCGGGTCCGCGACGGCCGGGTCGAGCTTCAGGCCCTCGCCCTTCCCGAGCCCTCGGGGTGACGGCCGCCCGCCCCCTCCCCGCCCACCCCCCGGCATCCCTCCCTCAAGGAGCCCCTGCGTGCTGGACCGGCTGAAGCCCCTCGCATCCTGGATCCATGATCGGGCCGGGCTCGCTCCGGTCCAGCGCTTTCTCGAGCGCCACAAGGTGCCCCGCGAGGTGGGGAGCACGCGCAAGGGGTGGTTCTACGTGTTCGGGCAGGCCCTCGTCTTCCTCTTCATGGCTCAGCTCGTGACCGGCTCGGCGCTGGCCCTCAAGTACATTCCGGCGCCCGATCATGCGTGGGACTCCCTCAACTTCCTCAACACGGAGGTTCTCTGGGGGGGCTTCGTGCGCGCGCTGCACTACTACGGCGCCTCGGCCATGGTCCTCCTGGCCTTTGTGCACATGGCCCGGGTCTTCCTCACGGGATCGTACAAGTTCCCCCGTGAGCTGAACTGGATCACCGGGGTGGCCCTCCTCTTCCTCGTCCTGGCCATGGCCTTCACCGGTCAGCTCCTTCGCTGGGACCACGACGGGGTGACCACAGTGGAGCTGGCGGCCACGATCCTCGGACGGTTTCCCCTGGTCGGGCCCTGGCTCATGGACCTGACCCTGGCGGGACAAAGCCTGGGGGGCGCCACGCTGAGCCGCTTCTTTGCCCTTCATGTGGTGGTCTTTCCCCTCCTCATGATCGGACTCATCGGATTCCACGTTCACCTGGTCATCCGGCACGGCATTTCCGAGCCCCCGAAGGCGGGCCGGCCCGTGAACCGGAAGCACTACCGGGCCTGGTACGAACGCCGGACGGAGGAGGAAGGGGTTCGCTTCTTTCCCGATGCCATGTGGCGGGAAATGGTCTTCGTGGTGGCCGTGTACGCGGTGGTCTTCGGCCTGGCCTTCCTCTTCGGCCCCAAGGGCCCCGGGGCGCCCCCCGACCCGACCCTCACCCAGCAGATCCCGCGTCCCGACTGGTACTTCCTCTGGTACTACACCCTCGTCTGGTACAAGCCTCCGGCCCTCGAGGCCCTCATCCTCGTCTGGTTCCCCCTTCTCGTCTTTCCCCTCCTGGCCCTTCTCCCCCTCTTTTTCAATGAGGGCGAGCGGGCACCGAGCCGCCGTCCCTGGGCCGTGGTCGTGGTGGCCTCGGCCTTCCTCCTCTGGGCCACCCTCACCCTTTTCGGGCTCCGCCCCCACTGGGTCCCCGACTTCGACACCGAACCCATGCCTGCCTCGGCCCTCGTGGGGGCCTCCGACCAGGCCCGGGAGGGAGCCCGGATCTTCCACGAACGGGGATGCCAGTACTGCCACGTCGCGGCCGGGCGGGGCGGCACCTACGGCCCGGAGCTGACGCGCGTGTACGATCGGCTTCCCCGCGGCGAGGTGCAGGTTCGCATCCTCATGGGAATCCGCGACATGCCCGCCTACCTGGAGATCCTCTCCGTGGGGGAGGTCGACGCCCTCCTCGCGTACCTCCACTGGACCCACGAAGGCTGGGATCCGGACGGGGGCGGGGCCACGGCCGAGGGGGGCCCATGATCGGGAAGGGGCCGAGGGCCCGGCGGACGGGGTGGACCCGGATCATGCCCGGCACCGGACCTGCGGCCCCCGGGCCCGAGGGCGGGACTCACCGCCCCCGGGATCGATCCGCAGCCCCGCACCGCCCGCGCGCACCCCACCCCGCCGGGCTCGTCGTCCTCCTCTTCCTCGGGGGATGCGCAGGATCCCAGTCCATGGTCGATGCAGCCAACCCCGCGGCGCGGCAGGTGGAAAGCCTGTGGTGGCTCTCTCTCCTCTCCACCGGAATCCTCTCCCTGCTCGTGATCGGGGCCCTCTTCGAAGGGGTGCGCCGCGCCCGCCGCCGGGGCGCGGAGGGAGCGGACGCCGAAGGGCCGGGCGCCGCGGGCCATGGGGCCCGGGGTCGGGCCCCGGAGGGCGCCCCGACGGGTGCGAAGGGGTCCAGCGCCGAGGCGAGGACCCGCGAAGACCGCTGGATCCTCCTCCTGGGGGGCCTCCTCCCCGCCCTCTTCCTCGTGGGTTTCCTCATCGTGTCGGTGCGGGTGGGGCAGTCCGTGGCCCCGCCACCCGGGGAGCCCGCCCTGACCGTGGAGGTCACGGGCCACAAGTTCTGGTGGGAAGTCGTCTACCCGGAGCCCGGCTTCGTCACGGCCAACGAGATTCGGATTCCGGTGGGGGAGGTGATCCGGGTCCGGGTGACGGCGGCCGATGTGATCCACTCCTTCTGGGTCCCCCAGCTCTCGCCCGGAAAGGTCGACATGATCCCCGGACGGACGAACGAAATCTGGATGTACGCCGAGGAAGCGGGCACCTACCGGGGGCAGTGCACCGAGTTCTGCGGGGTGCAGCACGCCCTCATGTCGCTCGAGGTGGTGGCCATGGAGGCCGAGAACTTCGAGGCGTGGACCGAGGTGCGCGGACGCCCCGTCCAGGCCCCCCGAACGGCCGAGGCGGTGCGGGGGCTCGAGGTCTTCTTCGAGGTGGGATGCGCCTCCTGCCATGCGGTGGACGGCCGCCCCCGCCCGGCCGCGGCCTCCCTCGCGGGTCCGGACCTCCTGGACCTGATGGAGCGACGGACCCTGGGCGCCCTCACCCTTCCCAACACCCGCGACGGCCTCGCCCAGTGGATCGTGAACCCGCACAGCCTGAAGCCCGGGGTGCGGATGCCCGCCACCCGGCTCGAGGAGGAGGATCTCGAGGCCCTCCTCGACTACCTGGAGAGCCTCCGGCCATGAGCGATCCCAGGGAACCGGAGCGGGAGCGGAGGCTCCACCAGGAACTGTCCCGGATCTGGGCGCCGCCCCCCGGCATCCTCGGATTCTTCACCGCCGTGAACCACCGGGTGGTGGGGCTCCGCTTCATGGTCACCGCCTTCGTCTTCTTCCTCCTGGCGGGGATCCTGGCCGTGGCCATGCGGCTCCAGCTCACCCTCCCCCTTCTGGGGGTGCTCTCGCCCGAGGCCTACAACCAGGCCTTCACGATGCACGGGTCGACGATGATGTTCCTCTTCGTCCTCCCCTTCGTGGAAGGGCTGGGCATCTACCTGATTCCGCTCCTCATCGGGGCCCGGGAAATGGCCTTTCCCCGGCTCAACGCCTTCGGGTACTGGGTCTTCCTCCTGGCCGGGATCTTCCTCTTCCTGGCCTACCTCACCGGGCACGGGCCCGACAGCGGGTGGTACAACTACCCCCCGCTCACGGGGCGGGCCTTCCGGCCGGGGGCAGGCATCGACTTCTGGGTCGTGCTCATCACCTTCCTCGAGGTCTCGGCCCTGGTGGCGGCGGTGGAGATCGTGGTCACCGTGCTCAAGCACCGGGCACCCGGTCTCTCCCTCGACCGCCTCCCGGTCTTCGTCTGGGCCATCTTCATCACGGCCCTGATGATCGTCTTCGCCATGCCGGCCCTCATCCTCACGAGTCTCATGCTCGGGCTCGACCGGATCGTGGGCACCCACTTCTTCAATGTGGCGGCCGGGGGCGACCCTCTCCTCTGGCAGCATCTGTTCTGGTTCTTCGGGCACCCGGACGTCTACATCATGCTCCTTCCGGGGGTGGGGGCCATTTCCATGCTCCTCCCCACCTTCGCCCGCCGCCCGCTGGCCGCGTACCTCCCCGTCGTGGTGTCGCTCCTCGTGGTGGGCATCCTGAGCTTCGGCGTATGGGTGCATCACATGTACACCCTGGGACTGGCCATGGTGGGGCTGAATTTCTTCTCGGCCGCGAGCATGCTGATCACGATCCCCAGCGCCATCTGGATCCTGGCCTGGATCTTCACGATATGGCGCGGGCACCTGGAACCCCTGAACACCTCCATGCTCTTTTCGCTGGGGTTCATCGTCCTCTTCATTCTCGGGGGCATTACCGGGATCATGCTGGCCTCCGTGCCCCTGAACTGGCAGGTGCACGACACCCAGTTCATCGTGGCCCACTTCCACTATACCCTGGTGGGGGGGGTGGTCTTCCCGATCTTCGCGGCGGTCTACTACTGGTTCCCGAAGGTCACGGGGCGCTTCCTCGACGAGCGACTGGGGCGGTGGCACTTCTGGCTCTTCCTCGTGGGCTTCAACGCCACCTTCCTGCTCATGCACCAGACGGGGATCCAGGGGATGCCACGTCGGGTGTACACCTACCTCCCGGGGCTGGGGTGGGACTTCCTGAACGCCCTCTCCACGGCAGGCGCGCTCCTCATGGGGGCAGGCTCGGTCCTCTTCCTCTGGAACGCGGTGCGGAGCTGGCGTCGCGGGGTCCCGGCCACCGGCGATCCCTGGGGAGGCGCGTCCCTCGAGTGGGCCACGACCTCGCCTCCGGAGAACTACAACTTCCTCCGCATCCCCCTCATCACCGCACTGGAGCCGGTGCGCGCAGGGAAGGTCCAGGAGCGCGGCCTGGCCCGCCCCCCCTGGCTGGAGGAACTCACCGAGGGACACGGGGGACGGCGGGAGACGACGGTCACCACCGTTCTCGCCGCCGAACCGCAGGGACGTGCCGATCTTCCCATGCCCTCGCCCTGGCCCTTCTGGACGGCCATGGCCCTCTCGGTGGCCTTTCTGGGAGCGATCTGGACCCCCTGGCTCGTCCCGGTGGGGCTTGTGCTGACCTTCGTGGGGCTCGTGGGATGGCACTGGCCGGGGCAGGAGGCCGCACGGGGCCGCACGGAGGGGTCCGGCGTCGCGGAAGGGTCCGATGTCGCGGAGAGCCCCGGAACCACGACATGGCCCGGGCCGAAGGAGGGTTCTGCGCCCGCCAAGGGCGCCGGACGCCCGCCCCCCCCGTCCCTCCCCCACCAGCTCACCGGGTGGGCCTCCCCCATCGTGTGGGGGGTGGCCTTTCTCATCGCCATCGAAGGAACCCTCCTCCTCCTCTTCGTCGCGAGCTACTTCTACCTCCGGATGGGAACGGACCCCTGGCCCCCCGCCCAGGTCACGGCGGAGGCCCCGGGAATGGAATGGGTCCTCCCCCTGGTGAGCCAGCTCCTCCTTCTCCTGAGCATCGTCCCGGTGGCGGCCGGGGTCCGGGCCCTCGTGCGTGGGCGACGGAGGCCCCTCCTTTTCGGGCTTCCGGCCGGACTTCTCCTGGCGGCGGGGTACCTGGTCCTCAAGGGGTGGGAGTATGCAGGTCGTCCCTACCGCTGGGATGCCCATGCCTATGGCTCCCTCGACTGGACCATGGGGGGATACGCGGCGCTCCACGTGATGATCCTCCTCCTGGCCGGGGGATTTGCATGGGTCCTGACGCTCCGGCGGCACTTCCACCCCGGTCGCTACACCGGGCTCCAGGCCCTCCTCCTCTACTGGCTCTTCGTGGTGGCGGGCTCCCTCCTCTTCCAGGCCACCCAGTTCATCGGGGGGCAGGGATGAGGGCGAGAGGGGGGGCGCAGCATGCGGTACGGCCCGGAGGCTCCCCCTCCATGGCCCGCCCCGGCCCTCTCCTGTTCGGGATCTTCGGCGGCTTCGTGGCCTGGATCCTCCACCTTGGCGGGAGCTATCTCCTCGTGCCCTGGGTGTGCGACGGTGAGCGGGTCTGGGTCCTCCACGGGGTGACCGGGGGGCTCGCCCTCGTGGCCGCCGCATCCACGGCGGCCGCGTGGCAGGTCTGGCGGGAAGCGCGGGGTGCCGGGGCACCGACCCGGGAGCAGGCTGCCCTGGAGACGGCTGCCCTGGAGAAGGCGACCCCGGTGGCCCCGGCCCCGGGCGAAGGGGGGCGACGACCGGCTCCCGGAGCCTCCGAAGATCCCACGGCCCCTCTCCGGGCCTTCCTCGGCCTCTTCGGGGTCCTGCTCAGTGGGTTCTTCCTCTTCCTGATCGTGGTGGAGGGGCTCCCGGCCCTCCTCCTCGCCTCGCCGTGCCAGGTCATCCCCACCCTGGACGACCCCATCGTGCAGAGCCCGGCCGGACGGGCGTCCCTGGCTCTGGCAGGGGGAGCGGCCTTCCTCCCCGGACTTCTTCTCGCCCTCCCGCACCCGGAGGGCGGGCCTGTGGGGCCCGGGGAGTTCTGGACCGCCTGGAGTCCCGACCCCTGGATTCTCGCCGGACTCGCGCTGGCGGCAGGACTGTACCTGACCGGGGTGCGCAGGCTCTGGCGCCATGCGGGTGCCGGGCGGGGGCTCCCCCGCTGGAGGGTGGCCGCCTACCTCGCCGGGATCTGGTTCCTCGTCCTGGCCCTGGTCTCTCCCCTCGACGCACTGGCGGAAACGCTCTTCTCGGCCCACATGGTCCAGCACATGGTCCTCATGGTGGTGGCCGCACCCCTTCTCGTGCTCGGGCATCCCATCCTGGCCTGGCTCTGGGCCCTTCCAGCCGCCCCCCGACAGGCCCTCGCCTCCGCGTGGAGGCGGGCCCCGGCCCTCCGCCGGGGAGGGGCCGCGCTTCGCCATCCTCTGACGGTGCTGGGCCTTCACGGCGCAGCACTCTGGATGTGGCACATTCCCACCCTGTACCAGGCCGCCCTACTGAACCCGCGCATCCACCTGCTGGAGCACGCCACCTACCTGGGTACGGCCCTTCTCTTCTGGTGGGCTCTGGCCGGAATGGGGGCACAGCTGCGCCGACCCCGGTACGGCGCGGCCATGCTCTACGTGTTTGCCGCCGCCCTCCAGAGCGGCGCCCTGGGCGCCCTCCTCCTCTTCGCCTCCACCCCCTGGTTTCCGGCCCATGCCGCGGGGGTGGAGCGCTGGGGGCTCGACCTCCTGGTGGACCAGCAGATCGCGGCCGCCCTCATGTGGGTCCCTGCGGGCCTTGTCTACACCGGCGCCATTCTCCTCCTCTTCGTGGGGTGGATGAAGGAGGCCCGCCGGAGCGTGGACCGTCGCGAGCGCCGGGGATGGCACCTCCCCATGGTCGAAGAAGGCGGGCGCCCGGGGTAGGGCTCCATTCCCTTCGTGCAACGGCCCGGGGTTTCGCCTGCGTCGTGGTCATGCGGGGGTGGTCCGAGCCCATGGAGCTCCCGTGCCGGGCAGGATCTCCCGAGGACCGGGCTTCAGTGATGAAGCTCGGCCGGATCCCGGTCCTCGGCTTCGGCGCAGTGGCTGCAGCAGAACACGACGCCGGCGTCGTCTTCCGTGCCGTGCCCCACCACGCGGCATCCGCAGCGGGCACAACGGGGAGCAAGGGCGTGGATCGCGCACTCGAAGCTGTCGAAGGTGTGGGACCGGCCGGCCATGACCACTTCAAAGGCATGGGCGTACTCGTTTCCGCAGGTCTCGCAGGCGTTCATGTCGGGTCTCCATCAAGGGGCAGAGGGATGCGGTTGCATGCACGCAGGGGCCGGGGACCCGAGGGGCGAACGGGGAAATGCCGGGTCCGCTCTGCGTCCCCTGCCCTGATCCCTACCCTGCACGCGGCCTGGGGTCCCGATCCGTGGATCGGCCCCGCCCGGCCCGCCGGGGCGGTTGACGATCCCTCCGCCTGGAGGTACTCTTGGGAACAATACCGAACAAACACCGAACCTCAGGAGGACGGCCATGCCCCCCGCTTCGCCCCCGGAATCCACCCGCGAGCCCTCGCAGCCCTCCGCACCCCAGCCCGCGTCGGCGGCCGGGCCCGCCGTGAGCGAGGCCGTACCCTTTCTCACGCTCCCGGCCATGATCGAGCACATCCAGGGGCATCGCCGCCTCACGCGCCGGGTGATCGAGGTCTACCCCGAGGAGGAACTCTTCCGTTTCCGCATCGGGGGGATGCGAAGCTTCGGGGAACTTGCCCTCGAGCTGCTCCGGGTCACGGAGCCCCTTCTCCGAGGCGTGGCCACCGGACGGTGGGAAGCACCCGACTGGGAAGGTGCGGGCCCGGACTCGAAGGCGGCTCTCCTCAAGGCGTGGGACGAGGCCACGGAGCAGATCGAGGCGCACGGGTCCCGCATCACGGAGGAGGCCCTCGCCGCAGAGCACCTTGCCTTCGGGGAGTACCCCGGGCTGGGCCGGGACCATCTCCTCTATGCCCTCGACAACGAGGTGCACCACCGGGGTCAGGGGTACGTCTACCTCCGTGCCCTCGAAGTGGAACCCCCCTTCTTCTGGGAGCGGTAGCCGACGGGAGCAGGGGGGCCGGAGGATCCCCCCTGCTCCCTCGCAGGTGGGCGTGGTCAGGGGCACCCTTCCGGGCACCCACCCTTTCCGGAAAGGGCCCTATTCCACCAGAACGGTTCCGCGCATCCCGCTCGTGGGGGTCCCGTGGAGCGTGCAGTAGTAGACCAGCTGCCCCGCGGTCTGCGGCATCTGCTGCTGGTAGGTGCCACTCGTCTGGGTCGGCGAATCGGAGAGTGCCCCACCTACCCAGGTCACGTTGTGCGAGGTGCTTCCGGTGAAGGTCCAGGTCACGGTGGCCCCAGGGTTCACCCGGATGGCCGGCGGTGCGAAGTCGTTGTCCTGGACCTGCACCGCGTTCGTGGCCACGGGTCCACTCCCTCCACCCCCACCGCCTCCCCCGCCCCCTCCTCCGCCAGGGGGTGGGCCCGCCGGAGATCCGTTCTCTCCAGAGCATCCCGAGAGGGCGAAACCGACCCCAAGGGCCAGCAGGAGGCGACATCGTTGTGCGAGGCCGGTTGGGCGGTGGTTTTCCAGCAGCGTCGAACGTGAATGCTTCATGGCTCATCCTCCTGCGTCGGGGAATCAGGGATCGACGATCACGACGCCGATCATCCCCACCGTCGCGTGGGGAATGCACAGGTAGCGGTAGACGCCGGGTGTCTCGAACCGCCAGACGAAGGTTTCGCCGGGAAAGAGGTTCCCGGAGTCGAAGGGCTCGGCTCCTTCCGGGAGCTTGATGGACCCCGGATCCCGAACCCGGTCGGGATGGGCGGTCACCGTATGGACGAGCTCCGAGGTGTTCGTCCATCGGACCTGCGTTCCGGACCGCACCCGGAGCGTGTCCGGCACGAAGGCCAGATCCGTCATCACGACCTCCGGATCCGCTCCCTCGGAGGGCGTCGCCCCTGGGGTTGCTCCCTGGGGACCGCTCCTGCGGCCGGGGAGGTAGCGGGCGGGGGTCAGGGGCATGGTGAACTCGAAGCCCCACACGGTCCGGTCCGGGGTCGCCGAGCCCCGCAGGGTACTCGTCCGGGTGTTCGTGGCCTGAATGGAGAGGGTGTGCGGCGAGGCCGGAATCCTGAGCTGGACGCCTGCCCCCCAGGTGCGCGACCGGGAGGTCGCAGGCATCCGTCTCCGTCCGAGGTCCGCCGCAGCGGACACATTCTCGGATAGGCGCAGGACGGCGCCTCCAGCCACACTCCATCCCGTGCCACCGGTTTCCTCTCCCGCCTGGTGCAGGCGCCAGGCGGTGAGCACCCGGAGCCTCGACGGGCTCGAGCCCTCCGCGGAAGAAGACCCTCGGGGAGACGAAGTGGCCGACACTTCGGCATCCAGCGCCTGCGCGGCGGAGTTCCACGCACCGGACGCCGCCAGGTGGAAGGGACCGGACTGTCGAGCCCACCGGCCAAAGAGCTCCCACTCGTTGAACCGATCGGCAGCCAGGAGAGAATTCGAGGCGTATCGACCCCCCACGAGAACGTCCGGCCCCATGGGCAGGCCGAGGAGCATGGTGGGGGAGTTGACGAGCTTGTCATCGGTTCCGGGTCCCACACGCCAGAACCGGTGCACCACATGCACCGTCAGCGCCCCTGGCGATCCGGTCCACCCGCCTTCGAGGTTCGGTGTCCGGTCCACCACACCCTGCCCCGCCACCGGGCTGGTGCCGGCGAGGAGGAAGAGCGAGAGGAGGAGAAGGCCGACCCTCCGGTGGCCTCGGGCAGCACGCGGGGCGAGGAACCAGTGCTGCGGCGGCCCCAGGCATGCTGCCCACCCTTCGTGCGCCAAGCCTCGGGACTCCCGCCCAGGCGATTCGAGCGCATCAGGCCCGCAGCCTCGCAGGCGGCCCCATGGATCGACCTGTCCGTGCACCACCCACCTCCTGAAGGAGAATCCTCTCCCCAAGAGGTTATTGCACGATGATACTTCGTGTCAACAGCCTTATTGCCGACAAACCGTCACCGCCGGTACCGTTGCCCACGCTTTTCGTCTCCGGACCCCAGGAGGCACCGCGGGGGAGGTGCATCGGTGCGTGTGCCGCTCCATGGGTCCAGGCCGGCGCAGGCAGGCCCCTCAGCGCGTGGCCTGGACTCCTTCCGAAGGCGCCGCCTCCACCACCGGATCGTCCTCCACGATGGCGAGCGCGTAGGTCTCCTTCGTGGTCTGGAGCACGATGGTCGTGCGTGTGGCCGAGACCCCTGGAACGCGCTGGATCCGCTCGTCGAGGAGGTTCGCCAGGTCACCCGGGCCCTGGACGCGGACCTTCACGAAGAAACAGTCCTCGCCAACCACCCGGTGCACTTCCTGGACCTCGGGCATGGCCGCGAGATGCCTCGTGATCACGCTCGCTTCGGCCCCCGGTCCGGTCTGTACCCGAACGAAGGAGGCGAGCGGACGTCCAAGGGCCTCCGGATCGAGACGTGCCTCGTACCCGCGGATCACCCCCGCTTCCTCCAGTTTCCGGATCCGCTGGTGAACCGCGGAAGCGGCAAGTCCGATCGTCCTAGCGATTCCGGCATTGGGGGTCCGGGCATCGGCCTGGAGAAGGGAGAGGATGCGGCGATCGGTGTCGTCGAGCATGGGAAGGGCCTCGGGTGGGGTCCCTCCGGGCGAGATGGCAGCCCGGGGCCGCCTCGAAACGCCAGAAGGAGGGGCGGTTCGATGGAAGGTAGAACCCACGGGGGGGGCCAGACCAGAACGCCGGCCGGGGGGAGGGCGAGCTGACGGTGGGCTACACCGATGCGTCCGATGCGTGTCCGAGGCGGGAGCCCCCTCGACCGGGAAGCGCTACCGACGACCGATGGACCTTGGGTTCAGGGCGCTGGCGAGCGGGGGACCGCCCTCCGTGCGTGCGCTTCGGACGATGTTCCCTTGAGCGTGAGAGGCGCTCGCACGTCCCTGGCCCCTCCCTCGCACGATCCTCGCGATCGCACCCCCCGAGCCCCCTCCCCTCAGGTCACGAAGGGCCCTTCCTGGACGGGTGCAAGCCGCCACGCTTCCCCGTCGTGCCAAAGGATGGTTCGCCCGAACAGGAGCGCTTCCTCCCCCTCCCGTCCCTTGCGGACGACCCCGATCGCGACGCCCGGGTCCGCTTCCCTCTCGAAGTGCATCTGACCCCGAGCATCCATGACCCGCACAAGGAAGCTCGCGAATCCCTTCTTGTCGTCGGGGTTGTTCACCGCGTAGAGCGACGAGACCCAGACCGGTCCCTCGGGCCCCTCCAGCAGGAACACGTCCGTTACATGACCCTCCGCGTCGGGAACGAGGGCGGCGTGCCGCTCCTCCATGGCTGCGAAATAGCTCTCGTGGTGCGCATTCCATGGGGCCCGGGGCTCGGCCCGGGATTCGGTGCGACGCTCCCGCAGAATGGAGTCCTGACGCTGGCGCAATGCATCCGCAACCTCCTGCGGGACCACGCCCCGAGGCCCCGACGAAATCTGCCAGCGGGGGTCCGTCAGGACCTGGAATTTCTGATCGCCGGGTGCGTCCCCCTGAACCTCGAGTGCGGCAACCCATCCGCTCCCCATGATCACGCCCCAGATGAAGTCACGCCCCGCGTTCACGCGATCCACCGCCACCGTTCTCGCGACCGAGGTGTGAACCACCCGGGGCTCCCCGGGGCCCGGCCACGGAGACCACACAAGCACGACGGAGTCGCCGGGCAGGACGGGGGGGGCCGTGCCCTCGGGATCCACCAGCGTGGCCAGGTACGAGGGGTTTCCGTCGTCCCCCGCATGGCGGACCCCGAGGAGAAAGGGAGAGGGTGATGGTGACCGCACATCTCCCTGCCATCCCTCCACCGAGACGGTGCCATGGTCCCCCGGGAGCCGGCTCTCCGGAACGGCACCGCTCTGGGCATGGAGGGCAAGACCTGGGAGAAGTCCCAACCAGACCGTGGCGATGATCCGAGGGGTGGCCCCTCGTACTCCGCCCACCGGGACTCCATGATCTGAAGAACTGCCGCAGAGGGCGGCAAGGCGGGGGGCCTTGCCTGCTGACAGCGTGGAAAAGTCCATGGTTTTCATAGTGAAAGGGGAATGAAAGGGGATCTTTGCGACACGACCCTGCGTCGCCACAAGCAAAGCGCTCCCTATTTTATAAGAACCACATCTCCTTCACGATACTTACGCCTTCCCCGCTGACTCTGCACGGCAACACTTCTCCATGATCCTCGGTATACTTTGATGGTGTGCACAGGACTCACCATCCGGCCTCCACGGTTTCAAAAACCCCTTCTTTCCAGAGATAGATCAACGCGCTTTTTTTCCCAGATCTGGATTCGGATCCCGTCCCCCTGGATGCCAAGAGGGTCGACCGACTCGTACCATGGCCACAAGCGACTCCCGGCCGGCGGGCCGATCTCCACTCCCCACCCCCCGAGATGCTCGACTCTGGCCGATTCCCCATTCGCGAAAACCACCCCGAGCAGGTCCTGATGGGGGTCCTGACGGGAGGTCAGGAGCAGGAGCTGGTCCTCCTTCCCGTCTCCGTTGAAGTCTCCCGGCCAGATCCACCAGGCTCGGCCTGAGCCCCAGACATCGCCCCAGTACATGGCTGGTTGAGTCCCGTCGAGGAGAGGAAAACGACAGGCGATCTCACGCTCGGTACTGAGGCGCCACTCGGGAAAATGCTCCTCCACGAGGCCCCCGACCCCCGCCGTGTCCGCCGTTGGAATTGCTGGCGCGTTGTCGAGGAGTGGGTCCTTGGTGCACTCATAGGGCCTCCGGTCCGGCGGTCGGCTCTCCCGGAGGCCCTGCAGGGCCCGGTCGGACTCCGCCCGGAGCAGGGAGTCCAGGTCGATGGGGCGGCGTTCATCACGGCGAAAGGCGATTCTCGAACCCCAGAGGCTCAGGACGATCCTCCCGTCAGGAAGATGGAACGACCCCCTGATCGGCTCGGCGTCGTCCAGGGGCTGCAGACGGATTCGACCGCTTGCGTGTGAAAAGGACCCGTTCGAACGACGGGTCGTGGAGGTGGTATGGCCTGGGCACCGCCTTGTCGTCGAAAGCGTCAGGGAAAACTCCCCCTCGGGGGCGAGTTCGAGAAGCCCGTCCGTCAGGGGTTCGACGCACCCGCTCTCGGAGGTCGGTGCAGGGAACAGGACCAGCGTTGAAAGCAGCGTTCCCTCCTCAGCAACGAAGCCGTAGGCACCCAGACGAGGCCCCGCCGAGAGTTCCGGCTCCGCCGCCCCGCACCCCACGAGGAGGGCTGCGACGAACATGGCACCGCCGAAGATGCGGGAGACCGCGAGCGCGCCCCCTGCCGAACCGTGGGGTTGCATCAGGGAGCTCGCGCGGACCGGAGGGTGGCACTGGCTCGAACGGGGCCATTCGGGCTCCGTCTCGGTCGGAGGAGTCGAGCCACGTGGATGTCCGTCGTCAAAACGAAGGGTAGCAGAACAAGGACGGGGCCGATTCCGATGGTCCACGAAGCCCATCCGCCTGACTCCGAACGCGCATCACCCTGCATCGTGAGGAAGATCGATGCTGCACCGCCCCAGGGTGCGTCCGGGAAACACACGAATCGGTGAGCGGTCGTCTTCCGGGGGGGCACCTCAGGTCGCCGCAGCCGGGCGGGAGGTGCCCCGGGCATCTCCGGGTTCGGTGATGCCCGGGGTACCCATCACCCGGTCGAGAGCACGCACCTTGCCTAGAGGGCGTACCCCACGCTCAGGCGCAGGGTAGGGTACGCGGTCGATCCATCGAGGATGTCCCCTGACACGAACAGGCGCTTTGCCCCAAGCCCCACCGCGACGGCGAAGCGATCCACCTCCCCCATGAACCACTGGTAGTCAAGTCCCAGGCCAATCGTGAGTCCGTAAAGGTTGTTCGCCTCACAACCGAACCCGGAGAACTGTCCACAGGACTGGGTCACGGCGGTGATCCCTCCCGCACCGCCAATCGAGAATCCATGCATGGCGCGTCCCTGCGGATAGAAGCGGTACTTTGCCTCGGCCGAGAGGTAGTTGGAAAGCGAAGATGCGGAGTAGAACGAAGCGGCAACCCCGATCGACGTGGTCTCGGTTCGAGGGCGTTCCCATTCTCCCGAAACAAGCCCGAACATGATCCCGAGTGGGTTGACCGTCACGACCTGGTCGTAGTCCGATCCGAGGGTCTGGGCCTCCACCCGGTCGTAAATCCCGACCCCCACGAAGAGAATCGACAGCGCGAGCAGGGAGAACGGGGTGGGACGCGGTGCACGAACGCGGGACGGCATGAAGCTTCCTCCTTCTTATGAGTGAGACTGGAACCTCGTCCTTCGGTATCGGTCGCGGACGCCACGCCTTTGAGCGTCGGCCACGAAGGCCACGCGCGGGGAACATGGCGCCGGGTTGACCGCCCACAGGCGGGACCGGTTCGAAACAGATCAAGCCTACTCGCTGGGGCCGGGGAGCGAACCGGGGCGTTTGCCCCATGGGCGAAGTCCCACCGCCCCCCTCCCCCTCCCTGCGGCCCGCTTACAGCGCCCCGCTGACGTCCGGCGACACCGTCTGAAGGGTCAATCAGGAGTGATTCCGCCCCGAGACTCGATGGATCACGGGACCCGGCAAATGCCCTGATGCGTGGGGAGACCTGGAGCGCTACCCTTGCGCGACCTTCGCGTGGCCTCCCCGAGGCGTGCTCCCCTCCCCCCGGTTCCCGAGTCCCCCATGATCCAGCCGCCGTCCCCTCCCCGTCTTCGAGCGCTCGTGCTGGCGCTCGCCCTTCAAGGCCCTCTCGTAGGTTGTGACTCGGGGCCCGAAGGGTTGACCGGTCCAGAGACGCTCCGGCTCGGCCAGGCTTCGCTCGTCATGACGGGTGACCTATCCCTCTCGACCCAGGCGACCGGCATTGGCTCTGTGGTAAAGAGCCCGGTTCCGGGCCTCACCATCCTTAGTGGCGCGCTCTCGGCGAGTTCTTCGAGCCATCATGTCGCGGTCGGCTTCGGCACCAACCATCCGGATGCAAGGGGCCGTCGACCCATGATCCCGGTGTTGCACCGCTCAACGCCTTCCTCGCAGGTCGAGGGAACACGGTGGGCCACGGTGAACGTCACCGTCCAGCGCTCGGGGCTTGGCGCTGGGCTCGCAACGGACCACTTCGACGCCACGGGAGAGGGCTGGCTTGAGGTGCTGGAGTACGGGCTTGATCCGTCGGGCAACCGAACCGTGCTTCTTTCGGGAGACGTAGGGCTCGCCGGATTCGACCTGGACCCGACCCGAGCCATCGATCCTTCCCCCAATGGCAGGACGGCTCGGATCAGACTGTCCGCCAGGGTACCGCTTGATTGCGTCGGTCCCGGCTGCTCGTGATGGGTTGCGGTGGTTCTACGGCAGCAACCGTAGCAGCCTGAGTCACGGGAGTCTGCGAGGCGCAGACACGAGGCATCGCGGGGGCTCGTCCCGGACGAACACGTGTGCCGGTTCGACGGCCTCGATGGCCCTGGGCGCACACATCACTTTCCGAACCTCCGGTGAATCGGCGAAGGCGGGACTCCGATCCGCCCGTTTCGCCAGCCATTCCCGGCTGACCATGGGGAGCCCGGCGTCCCGGCGAGTCTCCGGATCGGCCAGCACCTCCCCGGTGGGGGCTCGGCATATCGCCCTCAGGCCCCTTGCCATGATCCTGCGCGTCGTCGAGATCACTTGATCGAGAGAGCCCCGCACCCCGCGAGGAGTGCTGCGACGAACATGGCACCGTCGAAGATGCGGGAGACCGCGAGCGCGCCCCCTGCCTGCGTTGATGGGGTGTTCACCTGACTCCTGGGTCCGAATGGGGACGGTGGCCACGCAGCTTCGTCGGGACGTCCTGAGCGTGGTCGATTCCACTCAGGATCCGGCGAGTCCGCATGGCCACCGCCCACATGGATGAGGAAGCTGGGCCTCTTCGACTTCAGCCAGGAGCTCGGAAACACTTCTCAGTGAACCGCTTTGGTTTCCTCCGGCGGGAAGAACTCCGCAGGAAACCGATCCTGGCGGTAGACGCTTTTTCGAACCGGCATACCAGCAACGCGAGGAACACTCGTGGGAAGCTTCCGGGAATGGGGTCCCGGTGAACGATCATCCCCCCTGGTCGTCGGCGAGGCTCAATGGGATCGAAGTGTCCCCACTACCTGACCCAGCCCGCCCTCCGGGGTCACCCTCCGAAGTACACCGGAGGTCGAAGCGTCCTGTACGAGCGCACCCGCAGGGCGCAGGGTGACCCCCCTCTCGCCGAACCCGAGGATCTGGCCGGAGTCCGACCAGTAGACCTCACCCTCCGGGACCCGGATCTGGTCACTTCCCGCCGGCGTTTCGCCAATGCTGAAGCTTCGGCGCTCATGGCCTGGAGCAGTTACGTGGACCAGCACATCCAGTGATCCTTCTCCCAGGGCGGACACGGGAACCGGCACGGAGAAGCTCCCACCTTCGTGGTGGCTGAACTCGAGAAGATCACCTTCCCCAGACCACAGAACGTGGCCCGTGCGGCTCTCGATTTCGATTCGGACCCGCGGGCCCGACACCGAGGGCACCTGGATCACATCCGAACCCAGGTAGGGGCTCTGGAGTGCCACGCCCTCCTCCGTTGCGTGGCCCCAGAAGCGGAGCGCCGAGCCGCCCCCGAACGCGGAAACCACAGTAGGCATGGTGTACTCCATGGCCCTGCCCCAATGGTATGTGCCGAAGGTCTGGCCACTGCAGTACCCCATGATGTCCGGCGTGCTCGGTGCCAGGATGGCCCCCTGAAAGAAGCCATCGGCGCCAATGCGACCATCGCCGAACGGAAAGTCGGGATCCGCGGGGCTCACGTTACACGGAGCGTGCTGCAGGCTCATGTTGTGCCCGACTTCGTGGTTGAAGATGTACCTCGTGCCGTGGTCAAACGCCGGGTACCGGACTCCGAGAGACACGGGCCATCCAATGTACCCTACACCCGCAACCCCGCCTGCACCCTGCCGGGGGACCACTCCATACCAGAGTTCGGTTCCACCCTGAGCGTTGCGCGCTTCGTTTACCGCAGAGATCAAGGGGAGCCAGGTATTGAACTCCCCGGTTACCGGCGACCCCCCCCACAGGAACTCGGGCGCCACACTGGCCTGCACCCCCGTGAAGGGCAGGGATTCCGAGTAGCCGAGAAAGGCATCGAGGCTCCCCTCATCCACATCACCCACCACCCCTGTGGAATCAACCCGGATGGGTACGAAGCGGACCGGCAGTTCGCCGCGGTGACGCACGCCAGGATACACCGTGTCCGCGAGGATGCCGGCATTGGATTCGACCTCCAGCACGTAGCTCATCCCCGGTGTGATTCGGGACCCCGGGACCATGACCTCGAAGGTGGAGTTCCGGTTCAACCGGTCCGGCGTCGAGACCGGTACCACCGTCGGCTCCGGAACCGTGAGGGTCTCGAGGATCGAACCTCCATTGCCTCGCAGGTGGAGCCGCACGGTATAGCTTCCCGGGTCGGTCCTGTAGAGGAACCCGCGAAAGAGGGCATCCCGGTCCGCGACGAGTTCCACGGTGGATTCCTCCGTCTGAACCGTCTGGATCAGGTAGTGCCCGTCGATCGTCAGCGGGTGCACCGGCGTGGGTACGGTGGCGACGGCGGTGACCTGCAGGGCGTCGGCATCCACGGTGAAGATCGCCGTCTGTGTGCCCTCGGTGATCCCGAGCGTCCACACGAACTCGGCATGGCCGTCGATGTCGGCCTCGACCGAACCGGATGGGGAATAGGTTCCGTCGCCCGAGGGCGTGATCGTGCCGGCAAACCCGTCTCCCTCCTGGTCCAGGACCCGGACCCGAATGGGGTTCCCGAGGGGCGCTCCGGTCTCGCCCGTCTGACCACCGCCGGAAACCAGCTCGATGGTGGTGCCCACCCTGAGCCCGCTCACGGCGCCGGTGATCTGGACCTGGGCGTCTCCGATCGTCGCGGTCGCGTTGTGGGGCCCCACGTCCGAAGGAAGCCTCCATACCGTGCTGCCGAGTCCGTTCGCCCCCACGTTCGTGCTTCCAGGCTCGAAGGATCCGGGCCCGGACCAGGTCAGCATGCCCCCGATGGGCGCACCGAACTGGTCCCGCACGAGCACGACCAGGGAATCTGCAAGTTCCTTCCCGGCGAGCCCGGCCTGACCCGCGCCACCGAGGACCTCGATGGAGTGGGGGCGGGGCAGCTCCATGGCATTCGCGGCAAAGGTCGCCGACGCGCCCGAAGGGAGCGCGGCGGTCGCCACATGGTCACCCGGCGCGGAGGGGAGGGTCCACGTGGTGGCGGCGAGCCCCGTCGCATCGGATGCCGTCACGGTTGAAGGGCTGAAGGTACCGGGCCCCCCGAAGGAAACCTGTCCGTCGATCGGGGCTCCGAACTGGTCGAGGACCCGGACCGTAAGTGAAGCCCCGAGCGGGGTTCCCACGAACCCGGACTGTCCCCCCCCCGAGACCGCCTCGATCACGGCAGGGTACGGAGCCTCCACGACGGTCGCGCTGAAGCTCACCGAAATGGCCTCCGCACTGGCGACCATCGTGGCGCTTCCAGGCTGGCTGGGCACGGTCCACGAAGCCTGTGCGCGGCCGGTGACGGAAGACGATTGAACGGTTGCGGGGGTCGCGCTCCCATCCCCCGACCAGGTAACCGGCACGGAGATCGGGTCCCCGAACTGGTCTCGGGTCTCCACGACGAGCAGTTCCGGCGCGCTTGCGCCCTGCGAGACCGACTGGCCATCTCCGGACACCCGGATCAGGTTCGCGAGGCGGGGCGTCTCCGTGGCGGTCGCAGTGAACGTCGCAACGAGACCGCCCACCTCCACCCGTGCCTCGAACGTCCCTGCCTCCTGCGGGAGGGTCCAGTATGCTTCGGCGAAACCGTCCGTACTACTGACAGGCGACCCCGAGATCGAGCCCCCGGATGCCGTCCAGAGCACCGGTGCTTCGAGCCCCTCCCCCTCCTGGTCCAGGACCCTGGCCAGAAGCGGCGCGAGGGTGGAACCCTCGACCGCCGTCTGGCCGTCCCCTGCGACGAGGAGAAGGCTGGAAGGAACGGGGGGCTCCCGAACGACCAGGGGCCTCGTGAACTGGGCCCCATCCACGGCGATGAGGAGTGTGTAGTCTCCGGGGGGCATATCGCCGAGGTTGACGGGACCGCTCCGCCCGAACCGATCCAGGAACCGCGGGCCCTCCCCCGAAGCCGCACTCCCTGCCGACACGCTGAATGGCGAGAACGCGGCCGGCAAGCCGGACCCGGTGGCTTCGAACTCGAAGACCAGATCCGAACCGGTGAAGTGGACGCCCGGTAGACCCGCTGTCTCGACACCCGAGGCCTGAACGCGCGGGAGTACGGGGAGGCTGGCCTCCGCGAACGAGACCGGGGATCCACCCTGTGACCCGGCGTCGTAGAGCCGGAAACGACCGGCGTTCGACCCGGTACCGAGCATGACCGTCGAAGGCGTGAACATCCCGTTCACGAAGTCCGCCTCCCGTGGACTTTCCTGCGTCACCCCTCCGACACTCCACCCCACCATCTGCTGCACCGGGTTGCCAAAGGCGTCCCGCGCGTGAAGGGTCGGGATCCTCACCGCCAGATCACCCTCCCGCCCGATGGGCGACTCGTCGAGAAAGAAGAGCTCTGCAGGATCCCCGGCGACGACCTGGACCTCCTGCCCCGCCTGGATTCCTCCGGTGACGGCAGCGGTGACCTCCCGAAATCCGGCCTCGGTTGCGGCCAGACTGAAGTTGGTTCCTCCGGGGATGAACGGAACCGATCCGCCGCCTGCCCATCCGCCCAGGATCTCGACCGAGGCACCCTCCCCGTCCTGAGGGATCATCCCCTTGCCATCCATCCCCCGTACGACCACATCGAAGGTCTCCCCTGCCCTCGCGCTGGCAGGAGCGATGAGTTCGAGAGCCACGACGCCGCGGTCCACAACCGTCGTCGCGACGGTGGCCTGGCGTCCCTCGACCGCAATGAGAAGCGTCGCGCTCCCACGTCCTCCCGGCGTCCAGATCCCTTCGACAATCCCGGCGGGGGAGGTCTCTCTCGTCCCTTCGAAGGATCCTCGACCCGAGATCTCCGCCGGCAGGGCGCCCGCGGGCTCCCCGCTCTCCCTCAGGAAGCGAACGCGCACCGTCGTTCCCTCGTCTTCGTAGACGAGCTCCTCCGGTGCGGAAAGCACGACAGGGGCTCCGACCGGGTCCATGCGGGGCCCCTGATCCTCCGAACACCCCCCAGCAAGAAGGAGAAGGAGGGCCAGGAGAAGCCGCGACGAGACCGACGCGTTCGCCTTCCGTCCTTCTTCCACGGGTACCAGCCTTTCACAGGTCATCTTGCACCTCTCCGGTTCCTTGTCCATGGGTCTCTGCATGCGGGAAGCACCACTGTCCCAGCCCCCAGGGGCCTGTTCGCTGCCGGAGATCGCCCGTGAGAGGGCGACGCTACCGGGGCCTGATTCGACCGTCTCCGACGGGTTGGCGCGGTGCGATCCAGGAGTTGCTTGATGCGTTCTCTGTGACGAGGAGACGCGCAGGGGGTTGCATGAAAGCTCTAGGCCACCGGAACCCCGTGGTATGGGGCGAATGCCCAAGGCCTGCAGAGGTATCCACGAAGCGGATTCTTCCTTTGGGTATCGGCCCCTGTGGAGTCGACATGAAGGGGCGACCGCCCCCTTTCGGAAGCAGGGCCGAGGCGCCTCGTGGGGTCCCTGCGTGGAGCGGAAGGAGGCCATGGACACCGGGCTGGGAGGGAGGTCGCCCGTTCCATGGATCCCCGCCTACGGCACGAACGAAGCCTTCCCTCGGCAGGGGAAGGATCTGCCCTCGGAGGTGCACCGCCCCCCCTTGCCGTGGCAGGGCGGAGTGTTCGGACCACCGGTTCCCGAACACGGGAGTGGTTCGCCTTCGAAGCGCGGGGCAGCGTGAGGATGCGCTCACCGAAAGGTGTCGCTGGTGCTCGAACTCACTCGGTATTCGACCGACGTGCGCGGAGGAGCCAGCATGAACCACAGGGTGAGCACGGACAGTCCTGTACCGAACGGAAAGACCGGAAAGGAGATGGTCGCGGCCGTGAGCGCCCACGGCCGAGTCCATCGGGAATCCGTGAAGAGCCCCGCGGATGCGACCACCGACGGGAGGGCAAGGATGACACCGACCCCGAGGATGCCGGCGGCGATCGCTGCGCGTGCGGTGAAGGACGCATCCACGTCCGTCCCGGTGATCATGCCGTATACGGCCATCACCCAGCCACTGCGTCGAAGGAACCCCAGCGCCGCCGAGGTCGACACGAAGAACACGATGCAGCTGTAGATCGCGTGGCAGACCCCCAGCGCAAGGCGCGATTCAGTCGTCATGCCCGGATCGAGTCGAGCCAGGGGAGTCGCCGGGAAATCGACGCGGCGAGACGCGGTGGCGTGCCGGCAAAATGAACCAGATGCAGCCCGGTGACGAGCATCGCCACCGGGAGCAGGACCGGTGCGACGAGGTGGAAGTCGAACGCGGCTTCCCAGTCAAGGTTCATGGTTGCATGCCAGGAACGGGTCATTCCACAGAGGGGGCATTCGATCCCCGCGAGCATTTGCGACGGACAGCGCAGCAGTCGAAGGAGTCCGCCGCCGGAGGTGACTCCGACCTCCAGCGTGTAGGCATAGCCCAGGTACGCCACGCCCGTCCCACCGAGCAAGCCGCTCCGAACACGCTGGAGGTCGGGCATCATCCGTGTTCGTGGGTTCCGGCAGGCGCAACGGTGATCTCGACGATCTCGTACTCCGGCCGGGACGCGTACACGATCAGGTAGATGATCAGCGGCAGCAGGCAGATCAGGAACCCGATCACACCCCAGAGTACGCTGAACTCCTTTTTCTTCTGCAGGGTTACCGAACCCTCGGACCGGTTGACGATGGTGAACCCCTGGGCGATGTAGCCCGTGATCGTCTGCTCCAGTTCGGAGGGAGTCGTCACCATGACCTTTTGAATCCTGCTGCTCGCCATTTCTCTTCCTGTCGATGGGGTGTGCTTCTGCGATGGCCGAACGCCTCGCAGGTGAATCGAACGGATCCTGCGTACCAGGTAGTTTCGGGTATCGGTCGTCCTGTGCGCGGGCTTTAGCCGGAGTCCCCGGGAGACCCAACCCGGCCCCGATCCGGTCCTGCATGCAGAGGGGTGGTCGCCTCCAGTGGACGCCCCGAAGGGGAGCTCGACTCCACCCGCACCTCGCCCTGGAAACCCCTGAGCGCCACGGACGCGTGCTTCGTCTGCTCAGGCGACTGGGAGAAGTCCGACCACGACCGTGGCCACGGCCTCGTTCAGCGCGGGACGAACCCCACCCGGTTCAGCGCACCGCGAACCGGATCGTTGCCTGCGAGACGACCTCGATCCCTGGCGCGCCTTCAGGACCCGGTCACACAGGGAACGAGACTCCCGTCCAGGGGCACCTGGCGAATCCGGGCATTAGGCACCCACTGGCGGGACCGTTCTCCCGATGAAACATGTTCCCGGCTTTCCCTGCGGACCGCGAAGAACCACTCCGCGTTATCCCTTTGAGTCACATTTCCCGCTTCGTCCACGTTGGACATGATATCATAGATGTTCACCGCGATCGTGCTCGACTCTCCTACGCTCGAAAGAGGAGGACCCTCCAGTCGTACCTGGACCTCCCCGTTTGGCGGTATGATCGCATTCAGAAACTGGGAGTAGTTGACCGCATCCGCGGAGACCGCCCGGCCCCCGATGGCGAACTGGACCACGGAGCCCTGTCCGCGGAACACCCGGTCGAGCTGGTTCGTGACCGTCGCGACAAGGCTGATCCGGTTCGGAGATACGGTCGGCGATCGGTAGCGAACCTCTTCCACCTCGGTATGCGTGTCAGCGCTCACCCCCGCTGGCATCGAAGCCCCGCGGAGGATGTCGCTAAGCGAGGTCCGTGCCCGGCGGTACTCGCAACGATTGACCGTACCCACCTCGAAGGAGCGCGGTGCGAGCGAGATCCGGACACCGCCAAGCGTGACGAGGTTCGTGGATTCTTCAAGAACGTCGACCACGGGGAAGTCGTACTGGAAGGTCCGATCGGGTGGCGGTGGAGGCGGCTCCACGGCGGCAGTTGCACACCCTGAAAGCAGGAGCGCAGTCGCAACCAGGGGGAGTTTGATGCTGGATGGGAACGTTCGCATGATGATCTCACCTTGGGACAGGAGGGTCACGGAAGGAGTGTCACACACTCTTTGCTGCGATACGTTGCCGGGCGCGGCGACACGCGCCAATGGGGCAAATGCCCCCGATCGGCCAGCGATCCGGACGGTGGGCGCGAGTGACCCCGGAGGGGGCTGATCCGCGCGCCGCTCGTGATCGCGGCTCGTGCGGGGAGGATCGTCGAATGGTGGAACTCGAGTCCGCTCGAGACAGACCTCCCCCTCGACGCCCCGGGCCCGGTGATGTGCGAGCCGAAAGCCGACCAGGCGAGCGAGCGCATCCTCCAGGGCGACCGGAGACCCCAGCCCGCGGCACGCCGAATCGGTCGCGAAGGCGGACATCGGGGCCTCGAACGACCACAGCCAGGCCCTCGCCGAGTCCGTGATCACGCTGTTCGAGACGGGGGGCATCCGGACGGCTCGTCGCGGAGCCCGACGCCTCCCCCCGCCGACGGTCTCGTCACCGCGAAGCCGCTTCGCACCCCTCGGGTTCAGCCAGGCGACCCTCCCCAGGCCTGCCGTCCATGATCGACCGCCCCTGACTGGGGCATTTGCCCCATACCCGCGAAAGGCACCTGCAAGAATCTTAGACTCCGCACGTTATGCCTCTATCCGAAGCCCTGCCCGACGACCGCGTGCGAACCCTCTCGGGGCACCCCCGGCCCCGACTCCGTCTCCCCAAAGCTGATATCGCGTCCTTGTCTCCCCGCGAACTCCGGCACATCTCTCAGCTCTCCAACCTCCTCTTCAACCCGCTGCTTCCCGGCCCTCAGAGCCCGGACTGGAGGCGCTTCGTACTTCAGGCGATCCGCGACTTGACCGGCGCTCAGGAGGCCATCCTGATCGTCGACCCCTGTGAATCCGCTCCGAGAATTCGATCGAGGCTTTGTCGCAGTGCGGGGGAGCCACCTGCCACGCGCGGGGACCTACCCCGATCCCCCTGCGACGAGGGGCTCGGAGTAGCTGGCCCGTGGACGGCGAATCGGAACGGCGATGCGCTGGTTCTCTGTATTCCCCTCGTCGGCAGAGGCCTTCGCGTGGAGCTGCACGGGGTCCACGCATCCCGCGCCTCGAGAACCGGAGAGGGCGGAACGCTCGGCGTGATTGGTGAGATGCTTCAGCGGTGGGCACGACTCACCCGATCCCTCACGACGTCCGCAGACAAGCCGTCGACGACCCGGGACCGGGCGGAGGACATTGCCCTTCCAACCCTGGTCCTTTCCGACGGGAATGGGGACATCTACGCCAACGCCCACGCGGCCCGTCTGGGCATACGGCAGGGGAAGCCCCAGGACTCTCCGATGATCGAAAGGATCGCCTCAACCCCTCCCTGGTGGATCCGCCCGGAGCCCGCCCCGGGCCTTTCCGAGATCGAGTGCCCTGATGGGGAACCCTTCCAGGTCTTCCGGACCCCGTTTCCAGGCACTGGGGAGCTCCTCGTGACCCTCCTCCCCCTTTCCTCTTCCCTTCCGACCCTCTCGAGACTTCGGGAAACCTTCGGACTCTCGACACGCGAAGCCCAGGCTACCCGGCTGCTGGCGCGGGGAAGAAGCACGAAGGGCATCGCAAGGGAACTCGACATCAGCTGGCACACCGCCCGTGGCCATGTCGAGCGGGTCTACCGGAAGCTGGACATCTCCTCGAGAGGTGAAGTGCTGGCGCGGATTTCCGGACCCAGCTGAGGGTGAGGCCCACCGTGGGCCCGTTGGCCGCGGAAGCCATGACACAGGGAGCGCTTCGGTCCTGCCCGCGCCCCATCGGGGTCCGGGAGCGGCGTTCCTGCGACCGGCTGTGCTTCGTCGAGCTGGCGGAGCTATTCGGTGTGCCTCCCCTCGGGCTCTCCGGGCAGCTCGGCCCCCCCCGGGTCAGTCCCTCGAAAGCAGGCGGTCCATGACCTTCGCCCGCGAGGAGACCCCCAGCTTCTTGAGGGCCTCTTCGACGTGGCGGCGGGCCGTATGCCATGTGATGCCCAGCTCACGGCCGATCGCCTTGTCCGACCTTCCTCGTGCCAGGAGGATCGCGACCTCGGACTGGCGCTGGGTCAGGGAGAAGCGCTCCCGAAGCGTCTCATGATCTGGAAGTACCGGTGCCGACGATCCCACGCGTACCAGGACCCATTCCCCGGAGGCCTCCCCCTCCATCCCCAGGGGCTCGGCCTCCACGTGGTACACGCCGCGCCCCAGGCTGAGCTGACGCTCCCGCGGCTCACCCGCTTCCCGGAACTCTTCGAAGAGCCCGCGGAGTTCGTCGGCTTCCGGTTCATGGCGGAGGAGTCCCATCATGGCCCGGTTTGCCCGAACCTCGGTCTCGCCCCGCCGAAGCAGAATGGCCGGCTCTCCGAAAGCCTCGACGACCGTCTGGAGCCTTCGGTCGTATCGGTCACCACTTCGAAGTCCCTCGACGCCGGCCTCGAAGGCGGGCGAAAGGATCCGGAGAAGGGGGAGCGTCCGTTCGGCGACCTCCGCTGGCGGGTCGTCGAAGTCAAAGGTGCCAAGCCAGGATGTCGCTCCGTCCTCGTGTCTGCGAAAGGCGATGCAGCCCAGAAACTCCTCCCAGCGGCGATCCTCCGGCAGGCCGCCGGATGGGGCCAGCTCGACCATCCCGCGAAAGTCCGGGGCGGGAAGCCCTTCCGCATTGGGTGTGAGCAACCCCGCCCACGCACGAGAATCCTCCTGGGTCTCCTGCGACGCCGCATCGTGAAGTTCGTGACGGCCCTCCTCGCGCTCCACCACGACCACGGGAGGGTCATCCCATGTGAGTACGAAGACCCCGGATCGGGCCCCGAGCACCCCGAGGAGCGTTTCCAGGACAGCCCTGCGCCATTCGACGGTCCCCTCGAATTCGTTCGAGGCGTGAAGCACCTGACTCAGGCGGTTCAGCTGGCGGAGTGAGATCGTCGAGATTTCAACCATGGAATTTCTCTTGTCGAATGCAGTTCATCGGGCCGAGTACCCGAGGATATAGAGCCGGATGGATTCCGAGAAGGAACCGGTGGGAGCGGTAATCATGACCCGGGTACCCGCCCCTCGGCGCTCGGCGAAGCTCAGAACCAGCCCCAGGGAGGCCTCCTGTCGCCCTGCATCGGACCGGATCGGTGTGTTGTCCCAAGGGGGATCGCCTCCCCCCCACCATGCCACCCCGGCCGACAAGCCGGGGGTGAGCCTGGCCATCGCTCCCGCACGTACCCCGACTCCATCCCGTTGTCGGACCCATGGCACCTCGACCTCGCCCACCTGCTGGCGAACCACGGCCACGTCGGCCAGCCAGCGGGGCTGACGAATCCCGACCACGGCTCCCAACGCGGTGCGTTGGGGAACCTCCACGCTGGGCGCTACCGGTTCGTCGGCCTCTCCTGCCCTCCCTGCGATGAGTCCGGAGGTCTTCCTGATGTCGTCCCCCTGGCGAACATGCCGGATCGCTGGTTCGAGCCTTGGCTGCCATGTGCCCACGAGGGCGGCCTCCACGCCATG
This sequence comes from Gemmatimonadales bacterium, assembly GCA_050485885.1. GTDB lineage: Bacteria > Gemmatimonadota > Gemmatimonadetes > Longimicrobiales > Gaopeijiaceae > SKNW01. The sequence continues at coordinate 74,381 of JBJHCG010000004.1, forward strand.
CCCCTGCGGATCGACCAGGGATAGAACCCGATATTTTGCCCCCAGCACCACCCCGTAGCCCACCGACCCGTCGAACCGCGAAGGAACGCCTTCACCGTCGACCTCGGCCTCGGGAACGAGGACCGCAAGATCGGCGAGGGTCAACCGAAGCCCGAGCTCGGCGTTCCGAAAGATCCGGTAGCTTCTTCCGACAGCCACACGCGACTCCACGAAGCGGCGCACCGCGGGGTCGTCGCTCTTCCAGGTCAACGCCCCCTCCCACGCCCATTCGGCGCGCGACCTGGAGAGCGTGGGAACTCCCGGCGAGGGAATTCCGGGAAGCTCGGTGGAGAGCTGCGCCGCGACCTCCGACCGAACGCCACCGAACTCGCCCGAAAGTGCCGGAAGAAGGAGCCCGCCTGCGAGAACCCCGGTGATCACCCGAATCCTCATCGGGTCACCCGCTGAAGCACGGACGGCCGCTCGGAGACCCACGCCAGATCCGACACCCGGTAGCCTCCTTCCAGCTCGATGGGACGCACCATGGAACGCTCCAGGTTGTAGAGAAAGAGCCGCCTCGCATCCCCCCGTCCGGGAGAAACGCGAAGGAAGGCGAGATATCCGGTCGAGGGACTCACGGCGTGGGTCACTCGCTGTCTTGGCTCGGCAGGCACCAGGACCATGGCTCGTTCGCCGCGGAGGGCTGACATGGGACGAACGAGAACGAGCTCATCGCCCGAAGCCTGGAGGGTCGCCAGCGTTCGCCGGGCCACGAGGGCGCTCCCTTCCCCGAGGGCGATGGGGCGCTCATAGAGGAAGGGAGCCCAGGCTGGGTCGTTCCCGTTGAAAATGCGGGTCAGCCCGGTCCCGTCGGGTCGAACCGTCATGAGGTCGGAGGCCTCCGAGCCGCGCGTGCGCTCGAGGATGACGTCGTGGGTGACCGGGTCCACGGTGAGCCATCCAAAATGATGTCCGCCATCGGCTACCTGCCACACTTGTCCTGTTTCCAGGTCCACACCCCACGCGGAGTAGTTCCCTCGCGGATTTGCAAGGAAGTAGAGGGTTTCGCCATCGGGTGAGAACGCAGGTCGGTGCTCCCGGTAGAGACCCGTGGAAAGACCAAAGGGGCCACGGAGCGGAGGTGTGACGGCACGAACACCCGAACCGTCCGGTCGCATGACGTGGACCCTTGACCGCAGGCCCGTCCTCTTCACGAAGGCCACGAGGTCCCCTCTGGGGGATACGACAAGTTCCGACCCACGAGGACTTCCCGAAGGGAGATCGTGGATACGACCGTCGTCCAGGGTGAGGGTCCTGATGCGCTCGCTTCGGCCGCTCCCCACGGAGACCAGCAGGTCTCCCAGCACGTAGACCTGTGCGGTGGCCTGCTGACCCCCGGCACTGGCCCGGATCGTGGCACGCCCGATCTGCCGGGCCTGGAGAAAGCCGTCGCGAACCGTCACCACGTCGGGGTCCAGGCTCACCCACGTGGCTTCGGAGGCCGGGCCAAGGCTCCCCCCGAGGCCATCGGACCAGAAGGCGGTGGGCTGGACCAGTTCACCCATCGGAAGCGCTGCGCTGGGCAACGCCACGGACAGGGAAGGTTGAGCGACCCGGGCGGTCCAACGCGCCTCGGCGCCAGCGATCTGCGCCGTGATCCGGGCGTCCCCTTCGCGCAGGGAAAGGAGTGTACCCGCGCTCACAGGTTCCAGGAGGAGCGGATCCGAAACCTCCAGGGAAGGGATCAGGCCGTCGAGGACGGTTCCATCTTCCAGGAGGACCGAGGCCCTCACGTTGAGGACCTGTCCGACCAGAAGGGAAGCATCACCTGTGTCGGGCGTGAAGCGCACTTCCGCCGGGGCCCCATGGACCCGGAGGGGGAAACGGCGGTCCAGGTTGAGCCCCTGGACCCGCACCTCAGTGATCCCATCGACCCGGGGCTCGATGCGCCCCCCCGGGTGAATCCGGGCGATCTGCGGGTCTCGCACGGTCCACTGCAGGCCCTCGGTGGAGGCTCCCCCCCGGGCGCGTATCGGAACGAAGGCCTCGACCCCCACGAAGGTCGTCAAGGAGTCCGGCAGTGTGAACTCGGGCTCTTCAACACGGAGATAGGCCAGTCCGGCCAGCCCCGCGGAGCCCTGGGCCACCACCACCGTCTCCCCGGCCCTCAGGGCATAGACCCGCCCGTCGGAGGCCACGTGGACGACATCCGGGTCGGAGGCTCGCCAACGCGCAGGGAGCCGCTGGATGACGGACCCGCTTCCGTCCACGAGCTCAGCCAGAAGCCCCACGGACTGGCCGCGCAGCAGGGTGTGCTGCCCCGGCGTGACGCGGAGGCGTCCCGCCAGGGAGCCAGGCGCCTCATAAACCACAACCCGGTCCCCGGCCTCTGGTACCAACCCCGACGGTGTCTGGAGGATTCGAACGGTGGCCCGGGTCGCGAGGACCCGTTCGACCGCGACCTCGGCCTTCGGGATCCATGACTGGGCCGCATCATCCCAGTAGACCACATGTGCGATGGCACCTCGCCGCAGGCTCGCGCCCTGATCGAGCTCGATTTCCAGGAGGGGGCCATCCCGCTCCTCCGTCAGCACTCCGACCGGGGTCTGCGCCCCAAGCAGGGGAACCCAGAACAGGGCCGCGGCGAGCGCTACCCCAGGGAGGGCGAGGCGCCGGCTCCGGGTTCGCCCCCCGCAGTCGGGCTCGTTGCGGTGTGGGTGCTGCGAGCGGGCATGGCCAGGTCGTTCGTGCATCAGGCATCCACCTCTGCCACGGTTTCAAGGAGTTCATCCAGCCGTTGGATCAGGGTGCGGGCGTCGGGGACACGGTCCTCCGTCCGCTTCTCGAGGAGGTCGAACACGAGTTGCCGAATGCGTGGCGTGCCTCCCCGCTCCATGGGAGGGAGTGGCTCCTCCGCATGCATGCGAAGCACCGCAATGGGGTTCCGGTCTTCGAAGGGCACCTTCCCCTCCAGAAGCAGATGGAGGAGGATCCCGAGCGAGTAGAGATCGGCGCGGCCGTCCACGGGGAGCCCCACCCCCTGCTCGGGAGCCATGTAGGCAGGCTTGCCGAACACCGAGCCATCAAGGGTATGGATCTGTGTGAACTCGTGGCGGGCCACCCCGAAGTCGATGACCCTCACCACCGGACGGTCTCGATCCTCTGAAAGGAGCAGAAGGTTGTCCGGTGAGAGATCACGGTGGTAGATCCCGAGGTCGTGTGCCGCGTGAAGGGCCTCGGCGACCTGCCGGACGAGCCTCAAGGTCCCTCCGACACGAAAGGCCTCTCCCGCACCCCCCGGACAGGATTTCAGGAATTCCATGAGGGTCGGTGCGTCCAGGTACTCCATGGCCACCCAGGGGATCACGGGTTCTCCGCCCGGATTTCGCTCCTCCTCCGCCAGGTGTTCCGCCTCTGCCCGTCGAGGCCCCCAATCCACAGGTCGCACGACCGGGGATTCGGGCCAGCACTCATGGATGCGCTCCAGGACCTCCCCCTCGCGTGTGAATTTCCGGCGGAGTTCGGGGTCTCTGGCAAGCTCTGGATTCATCACCTTGAGTGCAACCGGCTGCCCGGCTGAGTCGCTGGCCCGCCAGACGGTCGCCATGCCCCCACGCCCGATCTCCTCATGGAGGTGGAACCCATGGAGCTGCCGGTCGTCCGCGTCGGGGGTCGCCCGCTGCGGGAGCCAGATCCGGGTCGGGTCGTCGGGTCCGGCCGCTCTCCGGGTTCGACGCCGTACCATACCCAGGGCCCCAAGGAGCCCAAGAGAAAGCAGGCCGAGCACCCCGAGGGGGACCCCCTGACCTTCCTCATCATCGCGTTCGACCGTCCGGTCGTTCGGAGCATCCGCGGATCCTGAACGGCTTTCCTCCCTGTTCGGGGGTTCCGTACCCGTGTCCCGATCGAGGGCACCCTCGGCCGATCCATCACGCACTTCCTGCGCGGTGGGCGAAGCCTCCGCTTCGGTCGGCCCCTCGGCGTCCAGACCCGCCCCGGGTTGGGGTTCTGCGGCGGGCCCGCGGGCGAGTTCCACCTCCTCGGCAAGGGCCTCGAACACGACCCGGTGGCTCCCGCCGCTTGGGGGAACCAGCACGCCATGGGTCATCTCCCTCCCTCCCGGGCTCCGGAGGAGAAGGTCGAGCATCCCCGAAGGAACGGCCAGAACTGCCACCCCGTCCGCTCCGGTAGCACGAACCACCTCGGTGCCCAGCACCTCAATCACGACTCCGGGAACGGCGGGTTCAACCCGGACTTCGAAACGCACCGGTGGGACCTGGGCGATCCCGGGAGCAGTCCAGGCTCCAAGGACGCACAGGAGGAGCGACCCCATGAGCTTCCTACGAGGCGCCCGGCCCGACGATTCCGACTCGATCCACCGACGGCTCATGCTCGGCCCGAACGAAAGGTGAGTCGCACCCTTCCCAATTCCACCCGGTCCCCGTCCTTCAGCACCACGCCCTCGTCGGGGATCGGACGCCCATTGACCCGGACCGGGTTGGATTCCGACACGCCATGGACCTCCCAGAGCCGATCCTGTCCCCTCAGAATTGCATGCTGACGGGAGACCGTTGGATCCGCAAGGACGAAGTGCGCTCGGGCGCGGTCAGGAGCCCGGCCGAGCCCGACCTCGACAGGTTCCACTCCGCAGGGCGGAAGGGGAAAGACCAGCCGCCCCCGGCCCTCCGGGTTCAGAACGAGACAGGGGCCCATCGACACGGAACCAGGACCCTGAGCCGCGAACCGCAGAATGGCAACGGTTCCGCGATTCCCCGGGGGTTCCATGGCAGCACCCGCCAGACGGAGCCCGATCCCGGGTCCGCGCAGCGTGGAGATCGCCACGACGAGAACTCCCGTGAGGAGTCCGAAAATGAAGTGGGACAAGTGCTTCCAGGGCTACGAGGCGTCGCATGATCCGGGCGGCTTCACACAGGGACGGGCGGTGAATGCCTTCCAGGTGGGGCCGAACGGTACGGGTGTCATGTTGCCCGCGCGACCCTCCGGCTCCAAGGGGGCAAATGCCCTCCTCTCGTGTTGCCCCGAGGTCCACCGGCCTGAGGAACCCGAATCCCGGACCAGACCCGGTCGGGTCCGACCGAGCGAAGACGCATCCTCCCCGAGCTCCCCGCTGGGAGGACGTGGCAGCGTTGGGGTTCAGCAGGCGATCGGGCCTTGGCCGGAGGACTCGTGACCGGGTGTTCGAAGCGTCTCACCGACCCGACGTGGGCGACATCGGGCAAATGCCCACCAGAACGAGGTGCGCCCGAAGGCACGGTTCCAGTCCCGGTTCTCGGAATCCTCCGGGAAAACTTGAAGATCCCCCCAGGAGCGCGGCCGGGAGACGGCGCCCGAAGGCGCTCCTCCCCGAGCCCGGGTGCGACGCTCGTCGGGCATCGAAGGCCGAACGGGAGCGACGCGCCCCGCGGGGCCCCCCCGGCAACAGGATCCCGTTCGCCCTCCCCCCCCCGGGCCCTCAGCCCGGCACGAGGGCGAAGGCCGCCCCCAGAGGATCCTCGACCACGGCATAGGACAGCGCTCCCCTCGTGTTTCGGCTCCGGTGCACGATGCGGCCCCCTCCGGCTTCCACCCGGCGGAGGCTTTCGTCGAGGTCACCCACGGGGAGGTAGAGCAGCCATACCGGGGAGAGCCCGGCATTCGCCCCCCGGGCATGGCACACCCCGGCCACCGCCTCCCCCCCGGCTCCGACCATGGCGTGGTCGGCGTACTCGACCCCTTCATCGTGCATCGACACCGGCTGGGATCGCCACCCGACGACCTCCATGTAGAAGTCCCGCACGGCTTCGGCATCGGGAACGGTCAGATCGACCCAGGCAATGCGACCCATGGGGGGCACGGCCGCGTCGGCCTCGCCCTGGACGGAGGCATCTGGAGGAAGTGCGTCTCCCGGCACCTCGGGAATGATCCCGAACGCGGCTCCCGCAGGATCGAGGAGGACGGCCCACAGGCTCCCACCCTCGGCGTTTCGCTCATGGAGAAGTTCCTTCCCGTTCCGGGCCACGGCTCGTCGGGCGCTCTCCGCCACATCCGCCACCTGGATGTGCGGCATCCACTGGAGGGGGAGCACCCTGTGCGCCTCGGTCCTGGCTCCCAGGCCGACAATGGGAATTCCCACGTTGTTCAGGAGGTCATCCCGCCAGAGGGGCTCGGGGCCGGTGCCGAGGACCCGAGCGTAGAATGCGACGATGCGTTCGTGATCCGGCACGGCCATGTCGGCACTGAGAATCTCGCCCACACCAGCCCGGAAGGGAGCGCTCATGATCCGTTCTCCCGGCTCGCTGCGGAGGACGCCCCCGCCAGGGCCCGCGTTTCGGAGCCAGGCCCGCCGGCTCCCCCCTCGGGCGGCGGCCCCCCGCCTCCGGGAAGGAGCCGCAGGGCCACACCCCCCAACGAGACCATCTGGGCCCGGCGCTCTTCTGCCCATCGGCGAAGCGAGCCCCTGAGCCAGACCAGGACCCCTCCCCCGACCCCCGAGAGGGCCATTCCGGTCACGATGGCGGTGGAGTCCAGGCTCCCCACCACCCCCGCCAGCACGGCAACGCCCCCCAGGAGCAGGGTGGATCCCCCCACCACGGCGATCCCCCCGCATCCCCCTTGAAGGTCTGGGCCCGAAGGCGCCAGGGGGCCAGGCCCGACGGATCGGGCTCGACATGGACCTGGAGATGTCCGTTCCGCCAGCTCCGGACCGTCCCCTCGCTCGTCGGCACGGCCGACACGGTGCCACGGGCCCGGAAGGTCTGGCGAAGGTGGGACACGAGACGCTCCCAGGCAGCATCGTCGAGGGGGGCGTCGAGAAGCACCAGGTGGTTCGACGTCCGAGGGGCCCCCAGGAGCGTTGCCCCCGGGACCTCCTGATCGCGAAGGAGGAGGGCCTGTGCCGCGGCTTCGATCCGGTGCTCGGGAATCCCTACCTCCCGACCGATGGACCGGAGCTCGCCCAGGGTGATCCCCCGCCCCTCCTCGGAGACCCTGCCTCCGTCCTCCGCCGCCCCGGAGGACACGTCCGGACGGGTGGCCTCGGCGAGGATTTCGGCCACCTGGGCCTCGTCGAACCGGAGGTGGGCCAGCGCGGCAGGGCGCCGCTCAGGGGGGGGGCGAAGGGGGGGATCGATGGCCATGGGGCTCTGCGGAGAGAAAGGGAGGCGGCGGTGACGGAGGCGTTTCGAGGGAGAGGGCGTCAGGAGAGGGCGTCAGGAGGGGGCGTCAGGAGCGCGCCGGCCGACCGGGAAACGACGCCCGAGGGAGGATTCGCCGTGCCCCCCGCCCCACGTCACGGTGGAAGGGCGCACCTGGGGAGCGACCCCAGCCGGGCCCGGGCTGCGCGGCCCGTGCGGGATGCCGCGACAAACCCCCTCGACCCGCTCGCCGAAGGGAGGTGTGCCCGTCCCCCCGCCTCCCGCCCTCCGTTCCGGACGCCTTCCCTCCCTCCCGTACGCCGCCCGACCCAGGCGCCTTCACGGCTCAGCCCAGGGCACCCGAGCCAGGGGGCCCCCTTCACGATACGGGCCCGGGTTGAGCGGCGAAAGCAGGGCGCCGCAGCGGGAATGGCCAGGGCCAGACGAAAGGAGAGGGGGCACCGACGGGAGCGGGGTGCCCATGGCTTCCCACCGGAGCGCGCGCCAGGCAGTCCCGCCCCCCGTGAGAATCCCCCGCCCCACCCCCCGTCTTTCCGGAAGGACGCACAGAACAAGTGCACGGGACGGACACACCCCCGCCCGCACGCACCCTCCCCCTCCCGGACCCGGAGCCCCCATGCCCTCCCCCTTCGCCGCCGATGGTGCTGCGCGTGCGCCTGGCTGCTTCCCTGCCCCGCCGGCCAGCACCACCCTCCCTGCGCGCCTCGTCCTTCTCGCCTTCCTTCTCGGAGGATGCGGAGAGGGGAGCCCCACCGACGGGGCCGACCCGGGCCCCCGCACGGGAAGCCTGCGGGTGGAGCTCGTCACCTCCGGCGGGCCCCTCCCCGACTCCCTCGTCCTTCGGGTGGGGGCGGAGGCGTGGGGGGTGCCGCCGACCGAAACCCTCACCCTCGCCGACCTCCCGGTGGGGCCCGTGACGGTGGCGCTCGAAGGCGTGCCGGCCTGGTGCGCGGTGGCAGGCGCGAATCCTCGTACCGTTTCCGTGCCGCAGGGGGCGGTGGCTCCCCTGGCCCTCGACGTGGCCTGTGATCCCGCCGTGGGCGTTCTCCCCCGGGGGACCGGCCCCGCCGCGTCGGCCACCGTGGGTCCGGCCGGAGGCGAGGTGGCGGCGCTTGCACCCGACGGAACCCACCTGACCCTTCGCATTCCCCCAGGGGCCCTTCCCTCTCCCACCGAGATCCGCCTGACGCCGGCCGCCTTCGAGGGGCTGGACGGGGTGGCCTCCTCCTTTGTGGGGGGCGCGGTCTTCGCACCCTCCGGGCTCCAGTTTGCCGTGCCGGCCACCCTGGTCGTGACGCCGGCGGGGGGGGTGGACGACCTCGCCTTTCCCATGGGCTTCGTGGTACGCGACGGGGGACTCCCGGAGTGGCAGCTCCCCCGGCTCGACTCGGCCGGGACCTCCTTCCTCCTGGCGGTGCCGCACTTCTCGGGTTCGGCGGTGGCCGAGGCCTTTCCCGGAGCCTGGGGCGACCTGGTGCAGGGGTTGGGGCTCGTGCCCCGGGCGGAACCCGGGGTGCCCGACCTGGTCCTGATCCGGGGAACGCCGGGGGAGATCGCCTCCGGGCAGCTCTGCATTCGGGTGGTTTCGGACCAGGCGGGGGTCGAGGGCCCGGTCCCCTTTCCCCTCGGCCGGGTGACCTTTCAGTCGGCCACGGGGCCGGTACGGGGATTTCTCCCCTTCGACACCCGAACCGACGCAGCCGGCGTGGCGTGCGCCCGGGCCCAGGTTCTGGAAAACGAGGTGAACCCCACCGGCTCCTGGGTGGTGGGGACGGCGGTGATCCTCCCCGGCTCCACCTTCGAGATGACCGCCCGGGGGTCGGCCCTCTTCGTGAACGAGGCGGCGCCCTTCGCCCTGCACCTCACCCCCCCGGCCACCCCCGTGAGTGACGCCCCCCTCGACCTCTGCGCCCGGGTCACTTCGCGGGAGGACCCGGACCGCCCCGTGGCCGGTGTGCCGGTGCAGCTCTTTACCCGGGTCGGGGGCGTGGCCGATGTGGAGCGCACCGCTCGAACCGGGGCCGACGGACGGGCCTGCGCCTCCGTGAAGGTGGAGCTCCCCGATAACGAGGAAGGGACGACGGACGTCTCCTTCGAGGGCCGGCTGGGGGTGGTGGACCCCTTCGTGAACCCGGCCATTTCGGAAAACGGCGAGGAGGGAACCCCCGGCTTCCTTTTCCTGGAGGAGGCCCGGGTGCTCCCGGTACCCCATGCCCCCCTCTCCCTCGTCTTCGAGGGGTCGCTCTCCTTCCCCGTGGGGCGGGTCTCTCCCCTCTGCGCCCTGGCCATCCGGGGGTCGAGCTTCGACCAGGACCGTTCCATCACCTTCCGGATCGTGGAGGGGCCGGGGCGCTTTCCCGGGTTTGGAGGGAGCGAGCGGGAGGCGCTGGTCGCCTCCGGGTCCCACGGGCCGGGCCGGGTGTGCGTGGACTTCCGGGCCCCTGGCACCGACGACGAGGACACGGCACAGGTGGAGATCCGCGCCACTCTCCGAAATGGCGAGGAGCGGGTGACCCGGGGCACGGTCCGCTTCCTCGACCTTCGTCCCGCCCTCGACCTCACCCCGGTCCCGGCCACCCTTACCGAAGACGGAAGCTCGGCCCGGGTCTGCGCATCGCTCCGGGACATCGGCTCCTTCGTTCCCCTTGTGGGGGCACAGGTCGTGTTCACCCTCGATGGCCCCGGCACCCTCTCCCCCCCGGAGGGCGACCCGCTGACCACCGATGAAGAGGGGCTCGCCTGCGTGGACTACACGGCCCCAGACCCCCTCCCCGAGGGCACGACCCCCATCACGATTCATGCAGAGGCCTCTTCCGAAGACTTCGAGGACGCGGTAACGGCGAGTGTGGTGGTCACCCTCGAGGCCACCCCCCTCGAGGTCTTGCTCACCGCCACTCCCCTCACCCTGTCGGAGCCCGGCGCCACGAGCCGCATCTGCGTACTGGCGCGCCGCGGGACCACGCCCGAGATCGGGGTACCGGTGCGCTTCTTCACCACGGGTCCGGGCACCCTTTCCGGCGGGGCCCTGGCCCTTCCCACCGATGGCGAGGGCCGGTCCTGCGTGGACTACACGGCTCCGGAAACGCTCCCCGACGGCCTTACCCTGGTGGAGGTGCGCGCCGAGGCCGGGGGGCCGGACACCGCCCTCGAACGCACCGTCACCGTGCGGCTCCAGGGGGAAGACGACGACGGGGGAGAGCTTCCCTGTGCCGCAGGGGTGCATTCGGGGAACCTCTCCATTGGCCCGGGAAACCTGGGGCTCATGGACGGGATCGGGACCGTGACGGGGCGCTTCTCCCTGAGCGGGGTCCACCCCACCCGCGTGGACCTCCGCACCTTCTGCGAGGCAGGGGAACAGTTCCTGATCCGGGGTTCGTTCACCCCGCCGGGCACCTCCTTCTCCGGGGGCCTCCTCCTCACCGGGCTCCGGTTTGTCGGGAGGACCGTGAACATCAACAACGCCGAGATCGGAAGGCTCAGCATCGAGCGGGCAGGGGGGCTGGCCGAGCTCCATCTCCCGAACCTGGAGCGGGCTCTCACGACGCTGGGTGGGAGCACGGTGGGGGGTGCCGTGATCGTGACCCAGAATCCGGATCTCGTCCGGGTCGAGATCGGCCACGACGGGGGACAGCTGCGCACTGCGGGGATCGGGGTCACGGACAACCCGTCGCTTCAGGAAATCGTGCTCCGGTCGACCCTGGTGGGGAACAGCATCTACGCACAGACCACCCGGCCCCATGCGACCAGCTTCGGTGTGCGGGGCAACGCCTCCCTCCAGACGCTGGAGCTCGCCGAGTCCGGAGTGGAGCGGTTCGTCGTGGCAGACAACCCGGCGCTGCGCACGGTGGTTCTGGGCGCGAACAGTGAACTCGGTACCCTGACCGTGACCGGGAACCTGACCCTGCAGTCACTGGCGGGGATCCCCTGCGGAACGCGCATCCTCAGGCAGATCATCATCGAGGGGAACCCGCAGCTCAACCTGGGCGAGACCCAGGCCCTGGCCTCGGGGTGCTGGGTCCTCGTGGGAGATGCGGAGGTGATCATCCGGTAACCCCGGGCCCGGCCCCGTTCATGGGTGCGACCTCGGCGCGCCCGCGGTCCCCTCCGCGTGCCCCGCCATGTTTGCATTGCTGCGCATGAATGCAAACATGGCGGGGCGGGCCGGTTTCCCGGGCCTTTCCCACCCGTCAGAACACGTACTGCACCCGCATCCCGAAGAGCCACCCCCCGTCCTGGAAGGTGTCGCGCTCCCCCTCGAGGTACATGAGGTTCGCCTTGAGGACGATCTCGGGGCTCATGTACCAGTTGAGCCCCAGGGTGTAGTGATCGAGCTTCTGACCGCGGCCGGGGCGGGTGTGCTCCAGGGAGTTGGCCTGGGAGTAGCGAAGCGCCACCTCCAGCGCCCCGATCCCCCCGTCTTCGCCCAGGTTGCGGCGGGGGAACTGGGGTCCGAAGTCCCCGCTGAAGGCCCGATAGTTACGGGACTCCCCGGTGAGGAAGAACCCGGTCTGGGCGTACCACCCGTGCTGGCGAAGGGAGGAGGCGTCGGTGGCATTGTTCCCCAGCTCATCGCGCACGGCCGCCGTATCGAGGTCGATGTTCACCTGCAGGTATTCCCCCTGCACCCACCAGGAACCGAAGCCGGCCGCGAACTCGGCATTGGCCCGGGTAAAGGTCTCCACCCCCACCAGGTCGTCCCGCCCGATGAGGCGGGCATCGATGGCCCGGGTCCCCTCTCGGGTCCGGAGCCGTACCTCGAGCCATTCTTCCGAGTCGAGGTCGTACCCGTTCTGGCGGCGGTTCACCCCGGCGCCCAGGTGCACGTAGTCCGTGCCCACGAGGTAGGGGGCGAAGGAGCCCCTGGCATTCACGGCCCACCCTTCGCGGACCTCCCGGTTGTAGTCGATCCCGCTCCCGAACACGCCCACCCCCAGGTAGGCCCTGGGAAGGAGGGTCTCGACCATGACGCCCGGCTCCCGGTTCACCTTGTAGGCATCGGAGGCGGCCGACCGCTCCATGAAGGTGATGTACCGAGACGAGGTGGCGTACTCCATCCCGAAGGGCTCCTTGAAGTACCCGGCGGCCAGGCGACCATGGTCGAAGAGGCGGGCCAGGTAGACATTGGCCAGATCCACCTCGTTCTCGGCGAAGTCCGCCTCGAGCTGCCATTCCCAGTTCCCCCGGCTGATCCCGGCGGCCCCCAGACGGACGCGCCGAAGAATCAGGCCGTACTCCGGAAACGGATGCCCCTGCCGGGCCACGTCCTCGACCTCGTCGCCCCAGAACTGCCGGGCAACGTCTGCCTGGATCCGCCCCCGGATCCGGAAGCGCGACTGCCCGTCCCACGTCTCGATGCCCAGGGGAAGAACCTGCACCCGCACCCGATCGTCGCGAATCGGGAGGGTGGGCTCGTACCCCAGCGCCTGCCCGGGGAGAGGGCGCAGGTCGTCCATGGCCGCCGCCCGAAGCGCCGCCACCTCCTCCGTCGTGATCACGCCGCGTTCCACGAGGAGATCGAGGAGGCGATCGATGTCGCCCCGGGGCTGCATGGCCACCTGCGAGTGCGCCTCCACGTACGAGGTGCGACCGGGCCGGACCGTGACCTCCACCGACTCGTTCACCGTGCCCTCGTGGAGGATCTCCAGCGTCTGAAGCCCGGGGGGGACGTTTTCGAGAACGAACCGACCCTCCCGGTCGGTGCGAGCACCCAGCTCCGCTCCCTGCACCCGAACCTCCACCCCGGGAGCCGCCACCTGGGCCTCGGTGGCCGTGACCTGCCCCACCACGCGCCCGGAAGATCCCTGCTGTGCTGCGCCCTGTTCGGGAATGCAGAGGAGGGCACCGAGAAGGAGGGCGGCAGTCCGCACGAGGGTGCGGGTCGGAGCGGGGAGGCCGGTCTCGCGGGTGCGGCGCCCATCGGTGCGGGGCCCGCAGGAGGAAGGGGCCGGGGTGCGGCGCCCGCCGGAGAGAGCTCCGCCGGAGGAGGGCTCCGGGGTGCGGCGCCCATCGGTGAGAGCTCCGCCGGAGGAGAGCTCGGGGGTGCGGCGTTCAGAAGCGGAAGGGCGTTCGGAGGCGGCAGGGCGCCCGGATAGCGCGCGGCGGTCACCGATACGCCGCGCGACAGACAGGTCGCGCGCGGACTTCCGGCGGCGGCCCGAGAGGAACGGCATGGACGAAGCTGGATTCATGAGGACAACTCCCGATCGTGAGGATGGAGGCGCCAGCCGCCTCCCGCCGGAAGAAGGGGAACCCTCCCCCCTTCCTCACCGGCCACCTCACAACCTGCCCTCGACCCCGATACCCTTTCGTCGTGATTCGGTCACGACTTGGTCACGGTCCCCGCGCGCGCCCTCCCAGTCCCCTGCCAGTGCCCGGCCAGTGCCCGGCCTTGTGGGGGTCAGGGGTGGCCCGCGAGGGCCGCCGGGCGTTCGGCATCCCCTTCGTTGTCTACCTCGTACTCCAGGAGGATCGTCCCCTCGGGGTAGGCCTGGTACCGGAGAAGGCGAAGGCGCCGCCGGACCGAGGGCGAGGGGAGAAAGGGAATCCCGCCACCGAGGAGAATGGGGAGGAGGGCCGGCTCCACCGTGTCCACGAGCCCCCAGCCGAGGAGGCGTGCGAAGAGGGCACCGCCCCCGTAGAGCCAGAGGTCCCGGCCCGGCTCCGCCCTGAGCGCCCGGACCCGCGCCTCCAGGTCGCCCCGAACGATCTCGACCCCGGGGTGCTCCCCGGGGTCGAGGGTGGTGGAGGCCACGAGAAGCTCCTTTCCCCGCAGGCCCCAGTCCGGACCCCCGTCCGCGTCGAGGGCTCCCGATGCCCGGAGGACCTCGTAGGTGCGTCGCCCCATGACGAGGGTATCGAACTGGGCATAGAGGGCCTCGAAGTCGAAGGTGGGCTCGTGGGGGATCCAGTCGAAGGCGTCGTCGGGGCCCGCAATGTACCCGTCGAGGCTGCACGCCACCTGGTACCGCAGTCGTCTCATGAGGAGGGCTGGGGAGAGGGTGAAGGACTGGGGTGAAGCTCGGGCGAGCCAGGCTTCGCGGGGGGGATGTCGAAGTGGAAGACCTCCTCCCGCACGCCCAGCGACTGGTAGAGGGCCACGGCGGGGCCGTCGATGGGGTCGGCCTGAACGAAAATCACCCAGGCGCCCCGGTCGCGCGCGATCTCGCGGAGGCGATCGATGAGGGCGGTGGCGACTCCCTCGCGGCGATGCGCCTCGTGCACCGCCAGATCGTAGATGTAGAACTCGCTCCGGCGCTGTTCGAACTTCTTCAGCTCGTAGGCGCAGAGCCCTCCCACGACCCGCTCGCCCGCTTCCGCTTCCTTCACGGCCACCAGGGCCACAAAGGTGTCCGACCCGAGAAGCTCGCGCTGGTACGCCGGATCGGGGCGGGCATCCCCGTAGGTGTCCCGCTCCTCGAAGGCCTCCCCGAAGAGGTCGAGAAGGGCCTCCATCAGGCCGAGGTCCGAGGGCCGGAGGGTCTGGATGCGCATCGTACGGTCTTTCCGGAGGGCGGTCAGCGAGGGAGTACGGCCTCGAAGTGAACCTGGAAGAGGCGCCCTCGTGGCTCCTCCGCCGTGGGGTCTCGACGCACGAAATACAGGGTGCGGCCGTCCCGCGAAAGGGCGGGATGGAACTCGTCGTCCTGCGTGTTCACGGCCTCGGTCAGGGGACGCGCCTCCCCCCACGCCTCTCCCTCCCGCTCGGCCAGGTGGATCTGGCCGAAGCCGGTGGCTGCCGCCTCCGCGGGGATGAGGCGGGTAAAGAGGAGTCGATCTCCCTCGGCCGTCACGGTGGGGTTGAAGTTCCAGGTTCCCGGGCGGTTCACCTCCGGGCCCAGGGGACGGGGCTCCTCCCACCCGTCACCCCGGGGCTCCGCCACCCAGATCCCCCAGTGCCCCTCCGGAAGGGGGCGGGCGAAGTAGAGGCGCCCGGCTGCGTCCACGCTGGGGTAGAGCTCGTCCTCGTCGGAGGAGAGGGCGAGCCGTTCGGGGGTGCCCCACCCCGAGCCCGACCGTTCCACCCGCCAGAGGTCCACCGCGTCCCGCCCCTCCCGGATCGAGGAGAAGTAGAGAACGCGTCCCTCCGGATCGAGAAAGGGATCGATGTTGGCACCCTCGTCGGAAAAGCCCGCCGCCTCCCATCCCTCCCATCCGCCCTCCCCCCGGACGATCCGATGGATCGTGGCCTGCCGCGTGGCCGGGAAGAACCCCTCCCCTCCCCCCACCCAGGCGGTGTCGCCCGAGACGCTGAAGGCCACCCGGTACTGCTCCAGGTGGGCGGGAATGGCTTCGGCCGCGAAGGGCTCCGGGGTCTGGGGCGCCGGGGGAACGGGGGGGCTCGGAGACTCGGAGGGCTCCGGGGTCGACTCGCCGCACCCCGCAAGGAGGAAGGTGACCAGCAGGATCCGCGTTCTCATTCGCATGCTCCCATGAAGGAGGAACCGCTCCTGCGCCGCCTTGGTCCGACGAGGAGTACGGGGTCGCCAGGGGCCTGCCCCTCGGAAACGACCTTCCTGCGACGCATGATCGGAGTCCGACCCCGTTCGGACAAGCGATGGTGCCTGGGGCGGCTCCCGGGGTGGCCGGGACGGAGCGCTCCCTCATGCCGTGCCGCCCTGCCCTCCGTAGCCAACCCGTCCCGGTGGATCGACCCCTCCCGGTAGCCCTACCCTTCCCGGTAGCTCAGCCCCTGCTCGGCAAGGGCCTCGCCCAGGATCCGCACGGCCTTCGGCCCCACCCCGTGAATGGCCAGGAGCTCCTTCCGGCCATGGGCCGCCACCTTCCGGAGGCTCGTGATCCCGTGGTGCGAGAGCTCCCTCGCAGCCGTCTTTCCGATGGCGTGGGGAAGGTCGCCCACCGGGCGCACATCGGGGGTGGGCGTCATGCTCCCCCCGCGGGCTCGGCCCACACCGCCAGCTCGTTTCCGCTGGGGTCCCGGAAGTGGAACCTCCGCCCCCCGGGGAAGTCGAAGGGCTCCACGGTGATCTCTCCTCCCGCCGCCACCACCTGCGAGAGGGTGTCGTCGAGGGAGGTGGAGAAGAGAATCACGAGGGGCCCACCCCCCTGCACCACCGCCTCGAGGCGGAATCCCCCCTGCTCGCCCCCGTCGGGACGCTGGATCCCGGCGTATTCGGGACCGTAGTCCGTGAACGTCCACCCGAAGGCCCGGGCGTAGAAGCGCTGGGCCTCGGCCATGTCGGTGACGCCGAACTCCAGGTAGTCGATCTGGTGGTGACGGTGGGGTGCGGTCTCGGCCATGGAGGTGCTCCGGTGCGTGGGGGGGGGGTGGGCAGAAGGGGCGTTCATGGGCCGGATCGGGCGGTACCGAGGGCCCGCGTGGTGCGGGGGAAGCTGCGGGTCACGGGGGTCTGGGGGCAAGCCACCAGGAAGGTGGGCCCGGACGAGGCGAGGGTCGCCCTCGCCGAAGCAAGCGCCACCGCAAAGGGAAACGAGCGAGCCCGCGAAAGGTGCACAGCCCCCTTGACAAACAATCCTTTCAAGGCGCACCTTCCCTGCATGATCGATGTACAGGTGATCGACGATCCTGCAGCCGCCTCGGTGGCCCTGGACCCGGTGAGGAGCCGCCTCCTGGCGGAGCTGCGCGCCCCGGCCTCGGCCGCCATGCTCGCAGAGCGGATGGCGCTCCCGCGGCAGCGGGTGAATTACCACCTCCGCACCCTGGAGGCCCACGGCCTGGTGGTCCCTGCGGGGGAGCGGCGCTGGGGCGGCATCCGCGAACGCCACATGGTGGCGGCCGCTTCGCAATGGATGGTTTCGCCCGGGGCACTGGGCCCCGCCGGGGTGGATCCCGAGGGGAGCCTGGACCGGCTCTCGGCCAGCTACCTCCTTGCCCTGGCAGGGCGCGCCGTACGAGAGCTGGGCGCGCTGGTCCGCGGTGCCACGAAGGCCCGGGCCCGCCTTGCCACCCTCTCCGTGGACACGGTGGTCCGCTTTCGGTCCCCCCGGGATCGGGCTGCCTTCACCCGGGAGCTGACCGAGGCCGTGAACGCCCTGGTCGCCCGGTACCACGACGCGTCCGCGCCCGAGGGGCGATCGCATCGGGTGGTGCTTCTGGCCCACCCCCTCCCCTCCCCCATCGATCCCACGCATCCCCCCCCCGACAAGGAGGAGTCCCATGCCCGTGAAGAAGGATGATCAGGGCCGCCGCAGCGTCGAAGCCCACACCGAAGTGCCCGGGACTCCGGAAGAGGTCTGGCGCGCCATTGCCACGGGAGAGGGGATCTCCTCCTGGTTCGTCCCGACCACGGTGGAGGGTCGGGTCGGCGGAAAGACGGTGAGCAGTTTCGGTCCCGGAATGGATGCCGAGTCCACCATCACCGCATGGCATCCCCCCCACCGATATGTGGCCGAGACCGGGGGCGCTGCGTCCGGGGAGGCCGAAGCTTCGGGGGCCGGGGAGGCGGGGGGCGACGGCGGCGGCGAGGAGGCACGCGACCCCCAGGGCGGCGCCGAGGCGGGCCCTGGCAGGGTGGCCACCGAATGGATCGTCGAGGCGCGGGGAGGCGATCGCTGTGTCGTGCGGGTGGTGCATCGATGGTTCGCCGATGACGACAGCTGGGACGGAGAGTTCGAGGGACACGCATACGGGTGGGCCACCTCCTACTTCCGGATGCTGCAGCTCTACCTGGCCCACTTTTCCGGCGAGCCCTGCTCCCCGGCCCTCGTCATGGCCATGAGCGAGGCTTCGGCGCCGGAGAGCTGGAAGCGGGTGCGCTCGGGGTTCCAGGTGGACGACCGTAGCGGCCGGGTCCGGACCCTTCCTCCGGCGCCCCCCCTCTCCGGCCAGGTGGAGCGGCTCGTCATCGACGACCCCGACCTCCTCCGCATCCGGACCACCGCGCCCCAGGTGGCAGCGGCCCTCGAGGGAATGGAGGGGGAGGATCCCGAGCTCCTCCTTCGCATCGAGGACCCTTCCCCGGGGCTCGCCCACCTCTTCGTCATGGCCATGGGGGAGCAGTCCCTGGTCTCGGCCCGGATCCACCTCTACGGAGCGGCGGGTGCCGAGCGAATCGAGGAGATGCGGGAGGCGTGGGAAGGGTGGCTTCAGGGGACGATGAACCCCTGACGGACGGTGGCGGGGGGGGCGGAGGGCGCCACCGGGCGGACGAGGGCCAGGCGACAATGCCTGCTCCCACGGGTCCCCTGGCGGCACGCGGGCCGAAGGCCTTCGAGGCGGACCCCGGAAAGGGGCCCGAACCAGAGGATGAGCCGTGTTCCCCGGACCCGCCCCTACCCCCCCCGTGGAACCATGGCCACCTGCTCCGCCGCCTCGAGCACGGCCCGGGGGCGAGGCCGGGTCGTGAACCAGACCACGGGGTACCCCAGGGCCTCCACGGCCTCGGTCCACTCCGGGTGCGCCCTGGCATGCTGGCGAGGCATGACTAGCACGAGGTTGGGCACCCCGGCCCCCCGGAGCTTTCGGAGCTTCCCCTCGAGGTAGGCAGGGGTCCAGAACCCCACGAGCTCGATCCAGGCCTCTCTCCCGTCGCGGTGCCGGAGGGTGAAGTCCGGAAGGAAGACCGCTCCCCCGGGAAGGAGGACCGGTGCATCTTCCCGGGCGAGGGTCCATCCTTCGCGCTCGGTGGCTCGCCGCGCCTCGATGCGCTTCCGCAGGCTGCCGGCCAGGTCCTCCTCCCAGACGGAATCGTGTCGATCCGGGCGGCGGCGAGCCGGGGGTCGGTGGTCTCCGGACCTCCCGGAGGAGGGCTTCCCGCGGCCAGGACCTCGTTCAGCGAGGTACGGGTGGAATGCCGGGTCCGCTCCGTCCACCACGAGTCTCGCAACCCTTCCTTCGACGAGAACCCGCGCCTCGATCCGGCCCCCCGGGGCCCGCAGCAGCTCGGGAACGATCCGCGCCATGCGCACCCCGTAGCGCTGGGGCCGGGCCAGGAAGGGTGCGGCAGGACCCGTGAGTTCGAGCCGGTACCCCCGGCGCCCCTCCCGGACGATTTCCACCATGAGCCTTGCCCGGCGCAGCGCCCGGAAGACGCCCTTCCACCCGCCCCGGGCCCGGTAGACCAGGGCGTCGGCATCGAGGAGGGTCGCCTGCACGAGGCCCAGGTTGTAGCGGGCCAGGAGGGCCGTCCCGTCCCAGGAGACGGCCCTGGCCAGGATCGCCCGGTCCGGTCGGTCGGCGAGAGATCGTTCACGGAGCGTCTCCGCATCGAGGCCCAGGGGGTGAGCGACCTCGTCCCAGGGCCGGTCTTCGTCTCCCTCGATCGGGGGCCATGCCCCTCCCCGGGCCAGGTAGACAGCCCTGCGAAGATCCTGTGCCTCCTCTGCTCCCTCGGGGCGGCGGAAGCGGGAGGCATCCACGAGCGCCTTGGAGATCCCCGCGAGCCGTCGCGCATCGCGCACCCGACGCTCCTGACGGCGAAGGAGCTCGATCACGGCTCCCCGGGGTGCCCCCTCGACCCTGCGGAGAAGCCGCACCATCCGGTCAAGAAAGGGGAGGAGGGGTCCGCCTGTGGGTCCCGGAGTCAGGAAATCGAGGGCGAGTCGCGCCTCGGTGCCGGGCCGGCCCGGTGCGTCGTCCTCGATGAGGCGGAGGTAGGGGGCCACATGGGTCTTCCGGAGCACGGTGCAGTGGCCTCTCTCAGAGCCCCAGGCCGAGCTGCCGGTCGGTGATCCGACGGAGAACCCCGCCCCGCCGCTGGGCCTGGAAGAACTCGTGGGTGTCGGCGGCCACGAGTTCCACGAGAGAGGCCACCTGGTCGCCCTGCTTCCGGAGGATGCGGCCGAGTCGCTGCTGGTGCTGGCGGGGGCCACCCGACCGGCTTCCCCCGAGGATGATCCCCAGCTTGGCCCCGGGGACATCCCACCCCTCGTCGAGGACCTCCACGGCAGCCACGGCCCGGATCTCGCCCCGCGCCATGGCCTCGAGGATCCAGCGTCGTTCCGATGCCGGGGTTTCGGCCTGCACCAGGGGAATGGCGAAGCGCATGGACACGGTCCGGGCCGCTTCCGTCGTCCCGCAAAAGAGGATGGCCTGCTCTGCCGGGTGGAGTCCCAGGATGCGGCGGGCCACGGAGATCTTCTCCTGGGCAAGGGCCACGATCCGCTCTCTTTCGCGAAAGGCACGGTGGGCTCGGCGGGCCTCCGGACGGGTGCGGGTCTCGGCCATGAAGACGGCCCACCAGTCCCGGGACCGGGGACCGAAGCGTTCGGCAAAGCCGCGACTGGCAATGTAACCCTCGTACCGGGCGGTCGCGGCCTCGTAGCGCCCCCGCTCCTCCGGGGTGAGCCGGATGGGGCAGCGCTCCACCGCCAGCTCCGAGAGCTCCCGATCGAGCATCTCCCCGAGCCGCCTCCGGTAGGCCACGGGTCCCACGCCGGCCACGAGGGCCCGGTCGCGGCCATCGGGGTAGGTGGCGGTGAGGCCCAGGCGGGCCGGGGCCGGCGCCACCCGGAGGGCATCGTGCCACCCCTGCCCCGGAGGGGGCGTGGCGTCGTCCGGGAAGGGGATTCCTCCTCTTCCGCCCGGGTCCGCCAGGTGATGCGCCTCGTCCAGAACGAGAAGACTGAAGCGCGCGCCATGGCGCTCGAGGAGGGGGAATGCCGAGTGGTAGGTCGTCACCGTCACGGGTCGAACCACCTTCTCGTCGCCGTACCACGCGCCGGCACGCTCCGCCCCGAAGGCGTCGGCGACCTGGCTGAACCACTGCCCCACGAGGGCACGCGTGGGAGCCACCACCACGGCACCCCCTCCCGTCTCCATGGCTTCGCGAATGGCCAGGAGCGCCACCAGCGTCTTTCCGGCCCCGGTGGGGAGGACCACCGTGCCCCGGCGGCCCTGGGCCCGCCAGCTCGCCAGCGCCTCGGACTGGTAGGGGCGCGGCGTTCGGGGATCATGGAAGGGGGTGCGAACCGTGGCATCCTCGGCGCAGGCCACCTCGGCACCTTCGGACTCCGCCCTGCCTTCCCCTCTCCCCCCTCCCTCTCCCGCATCCTCCCCCTCCGACGCCACGGCCTCGGGGATTCCGCGTGCCCGGGCCCAGGCCCGAAGCTCGGGAAAACGGTGGCCAGGGGCGACATGGGCCCGGTACCGAGGGTCCCAGTGGAGCCAGGGGGGAAGGGCGTCGTACGAAACGGGCATCTCAGGCTCTGCGACCCTCCCATCCCGGGAGGATCCGTCTACCGGGCCCGGAGGGGCGCCTCCCCTCGTGGGCGCGGAGAACTCCGATTCCCTCCATCCCACCAGGAGGCAGACACCGTGTCGCCAGGCGAAGGTCAGGGTGGGACGGGTCAAGGTGCAGAACCAGGGTGGGGGGGAAGGGCCGCGCGATCCTTCGACCGGGATTCCGGCCGTGGCGGCGCGGTGGCCGCCCTCGCGAGTGTCGGTCCCCCGGCGCTTCGGCGCAAGGAAGACCCGAACCTTCAGTCCCTCTCCACGACCCGGTAGTGAACCACGGTGGGAATGCCCAGCTCGTTCGTGACGAGGGCGGTGAGGGTGCCCCGGTCCCAGAGCGGGGCCACGTTCACGGTCTCGAGGCCGTCCGGGATGGCCACATCGCCCAGGAGGACCCCCTCTGGATCGAAGACCCGGAAGGCCCGGGGGACCCCTGCTTCCTGCGTCATCTCGACCCAGAGGCGGCCCTCGTCGTCCACATGAAAGCCCACGAAGGCCGGCTTGTTGGAGGGGGCTCGGAAGTCTCCTTCCACCCGGGCATCGTCCCCTGCGGAGCGGGCGATCATTTCGCGAATGGCGGCCTCGGCCGAGTCCGCCTCGACCGGCGTGGTGCGCACGGGCCTGTGTTCGGCCACGACCACGCGAATCGTGTCGCCCGAGAGGCTCTGCTGAACGAAGCGCAGCTCATCGCTCACCGCCGACCAGAGGTACCCCTGCGGGTCGAGGCGCCAGCGCAGGCGGGGGGCGAAGGGGGGCACCACCGACATGGTCATGGTCCCATCGGTGCGCTGCACCTGGATCCGTCGTTCCTCTCGCCGGGGGAGGGCGACGGAATCGGGGCCGATCCCGTCGGGGGTCACCCGCACCATGGCGGTGGACGAAGCCACATCGAGGAGACGCCCTTCCGGGTCGAACCCTCCCGGCCAGGGAACGGCGAAGTAGCCGAGCGGCCGGCGCACCTCGTGCCGCACCTCCCCATCGACCCCCAGCGCCGTGTACCGGGCGTTGTTCGGGTCGACGACCCAGAAGGTCCCGTCGGGCGCGCGGGGCATTCCCACCGGCGACCCGAACTCTCCGGGGCCTCCCCCCCTGCGCCCCACGGTCCGGAGGTGGGTGCCGTCCGCGGCGAAGATCCGGAGCTCCGCGGCCTGCGAATCGAGCACGAGGATCTCCCCCTCGGCGCCCCGCCCCAGGGCCGACACCGCGCCAAAGAGCTCGGGCCCCACCTCCTCCACTCCGCCCAGGACGACCTGTTCCTCGAGCCGCCACCGCGCCTCCCCGCCCCACCGTCCCGGGCCCTGGTTCGTGACCTGAAGGGCGCCGCTGGCCAGGGTGTCGACCACCACGGTGTGTCCCCCGGGCTGCCCTCCTCCGTCTCCGCATCCGGCGAGTGCGAGGAGTCCGGCAAGGGAGAGGAGGAAGGAGGCGCGGCTCCGGGACAGGGCCGGGGAAAGGGACCGGCCGAGGCGGAAACGCGAGGGCCGGAGCCCTCCCCGGCGGCCTTCGGAGGAACGGGAGGCGGGCAGACGCGCAGATCCGGGCGTCCTCATGGGGTGCCCCCGACGCGACCCAGGAGGAAGGAGGCACCCTCGGGGCTTAGCCCCGGTTCCTCGCCTGCCTCCTCCCCCCCGGGGATCACGAACCCCCGGAGGGTGGTGGGCATCGGGAGGGTTCCCTCGTGCCGGGACCAGTGCCGCTCATGATCGGCCCTCAGGCGCTCGTGCTCGGCCCAGAGCCGCTCGTGGTCGGCCCAGAGGCGCTCGTGCTCGGCCCAGAGGCGCCCATGGAGCGCCCGGGCCTCTTCGTGGGCCGCGTGGGCACGCTCCCGGGCCGCCTCCGCGCGGTCGTGGGTGGCCTGTGCCCGTTCATGGGCCGCCTGCGCACGCTCATGGGCCGCTTGCGCTCTCTCGCTGGCGGCCTGTGCCCGTTCGCGGGCCGCCTCCGCTCGTTCGTGCCCGGCCTGCGTTCGCTCGTGCGCCGCCTGGGCACGCGCCTGAGCCGCCCGCCCTCGTTCCTCTTCGGCTTCCACAACGGCAACCCCCCGGGTGGAGTCCGCAGGGGTGTCCGGAGCAGGGATCGAAGGAAGGGCCATGAGAGGCTCGGGTCCGGGCTCCGCTTCGGGGTCCTGGCCGCTGTGCTCCACCTCGAAAGGCGCGGGGCTGGTCCCCTCAGGGTACTCGGTCCCTCCCCTCACCCCCGCGGGAGCGCAGGCGGCAAGGAGGAGAACGCCGATCCCGCCCAGTGCCATGGCAGTCGGGGCGATCCCGCGGGAACGGTGCAAAGGCCCAGTGGGCGGGGAGAGAACCGCCATGATTCGTCGCTCCAGCGAAGGGTGGTGGTGGGCGAACCCGGGAAGGGTCGCGAGCGGATGGCCGCGAGCGGGGGCAGGGGTCGCCAGGGCCAGCAGGTGGCCGGCGTAGGCGGAAGCGCGGGGCCCGAGGGCGACCACCCGGGCGTCGCAGGCCTCCTCCCGGGCCTCGGCGGCCCGCCCGGCCACCCGCCAGGCGAGGGGATGAAACCAGTAGAGGGCCAGCACGATCCGGGTCAGAACCCACCGCGCCGGATCGCGGCGGGCCAGGTGGATCCCCTCGTGGAGAAGGACGGCCTCGAGGCGGGAGACGCTCCAGGCGGTGGCATCCAGGGGGAGAAGGATCGTGGGCCGAACCACGCCGGCCGCGCCCGGAACCCGTATCCCCGCGGTCACAACCACCCGGACGCGATGGGGCGCCGGGACCCCCGCACGCCGGAGGAGAGGGAGCACCGGCAAGTCCCCCCGCACCGCCTCGAGGGGTGTCCCCTCCCGCGCCAGTGCGGAGGTACGCCGGATCCCCCGCACGAGGCCCCCGAGGGAGACCGCCATTCCCGCACCCCACAGGGCGAGGAGAAGATGTCCCCAGGAGAGGGGCGAGGGACCCGGGAGGGGGAGGGCCGGCTCCACGACGGGAACCGGGGTGCGGGCCGATGGCAGCGCTCCGGAGGCGCCCCGGGGCGACGACGGGATCCAGGGAGAGACGGCGTCGGAAGGCCGAACCCCGGAATGGGGCGCCGGGGAGAACCCCACGGCAAGCTCCTGGGCGACCGCGGGATTCAGCGCAGGGAGGAGGGGCGCAGGAAGCTGGGCCGCGGGTGGCTGGACCGCAGGTGGCTGGACGGCAGAGAGCTGGACGGCCGGGAGCTGGACCGCAGGGAGAGGCACTGCGGGAAGAACCCGGGGGAGGAGGGGAAGGCAGAGGGCAGCTGCGAGGGCGCCCGTCCAGAACCGGTGACGCTCCATCGGAGCCGCCGTACGAAGGAGGCGACCCAGGAGGAGCGCCCCACCCAGGAGAAGGCTGACTCGAACGAAAAGGAGGAGGGCCTCCGCCCCCGGTCCTGCCTGCAGGAGAACCGCGGCCATGTCAGCGCCCCTCCTCGGCAGCCCGGTCGATGAGGGCACGGAGACGCGCCCGCTCCTCGGGCGAAAGAGGCGCCCGGTCGTCGAGGAGGGCGGCCACCACCCCTTCGGTGGATCCATCGAAGAAGGTCTCCACGACCCGCGCCAGCGCCGCCTTGCGCACCTTCGTCCTGGGAACGGTGGGGGCGTAGAGGTAGCGGGGGCCCACCTGGCTGAAGGTGAGATGCCCCTTCTCCACGAGAATGCGAAGGGTGGAGCGAACGGCGGCGTCGGTGGGGGGGTCGGACATCGCTTCGCGAATGGCCGCAGCCGTGGCCTCGCCGGGCTCCATCCCGTGCACGATCTCCATGACCTGGCGTTCCCTGCGACTCAGGGCAACCTCTGGAAGCACCACCGGCTCGCTCCTGGAAAAGGGGGCGGGACACGGCCCTCGCCGCATCCTTCTCCAGGGAAGGTGACCCCGTGGTGTTGAAAAAGCAACACCCCTGCCCTTCCGAGCCTCTCCCGGGGGGAGCGCGACCTACAACCTTCGCGAACCCGTGTCGTCGTCCCGGTCTTCCGGGTCCTCGTCGAAGTAGTCGAGCTGGTCCAGGGGCATGACCACCGCCGTCAGAAAGTTCATGACATGGGCAATGACCCGCTTGAGGAACCGGAGCGCCAGGGCCCGGGCCACGGCCTGCGGCCCCGCATCGTCCCCCCGGACAATGGCCGAGACGCGTACGTCGCACTTGGCAAGAAGGGCCTCGGACTCGCGAATGAGCGTTTTCGACCGCTCAGCATCCCACGCCTTGAAGGCCTCGGCGGCATCGCCGATGAGCTTCGACACCTCCCCGTGCCAGACCCGGGTCCACTCGTCGGCGTCATCCACCTGCGAGAAGTCGGCTCCGTCGCGGGCCAGGTCCAGGAGGTTCTTCGCGTAGTCCCCGATCCGCTCCAGGTCCTTCACGATGGACATGTGGACCAGGACGGCGGGGGTCTCGATGGCGCCGAAGACCGAGGCGTGCACGAGGAGGTGGCGGCGGATCTCCCGCTCCAGGCGATTCACCTCGCGGTCGAGGGTCCGGACCTCCTTCGTGACCTCGTCCCACCGGACCTCGCCCAGGAGCGCCGACATGGCCAGGTCGAATTCGCGGCGGTCGTTGGCGAGCATCCGCTGCACCTTCTCGCCGATCTCGGAGAGACGGTTCGTGGCCTCTCCGCGAAAGAGTCGGAAGAACATGGACATGGGATCAGCTCCAGGGGGAGGGGAGGAGACGAAGTCGAACGGGGCGTGGATCAGGCCCCGGGTGGAGCGCGCAGACTCCCGCAGGAGGCCCGCTGCGCGCCATCAGTTCAGGAGGATCACGCCGAGGAGGGGAAGGAGAACGAACATTCCCACCGTGTAGGCGGCCACGAGGGAGTGCCGGTCCACCGCCACGGCGGCAAAGCGTTCGGCGGCCACGATGGGAATCTCCCGGATCCGCTTCACCGGAAAGATGATGAGCATGGCCGCCACATTGAAGAGGGTGTGCACCAGCGCAATGGTCAGCCCGGCGGGGAGAAGCACCGCGAGGGAGGCCAGGAGTCCGGTGATCGTCGTCCCGATGTTCGCGCCCACCGTAATCGGGTAGGCGCTCCGGAGCGAGAGGACGCCGGCCGCCACCAGGGGGACCAGGATCGAGGTGGTGATGGACGACGACTGCACCGCCACGGTGACCAGGATTCCCAGCACGATCCCGAAGGTCCCGCCGCCCCCTCCGATGAAGCGGTTCATGGCCTTCTGGACCCCCCCGGCCACGAGCTGGCGCATGTTCCGGGTAATGAAGGTCAGGGCCAGGAAGATGAGTCCGAGCCCCAGGGCGAGGAAGAGGATCCCCGCCGGAACCCCGGTTTCGAAGAAGGAGCGAATGAAGTCCACCGGGATCTTCACGGCCTGGCGGATGGGGCTCGCCCCCGGAGCGGTGGCATCGATCTCGGCCCGCCGGAGAATACCGGTGAGCCAGGTGGCCGTCCGCCCCAGCACCCCGGTCAGAAGCTCCAGGGGAAGGAGAATGGCCACCGCCATGAGGTTGAAGAAGTCGTGCACGGTGGCGGCGGCGAATCCGCGCTGGAACTCCTCCCGCCGCCGGATGCTCCCCAGCGAGGCCAGGGTGTTCGTGACGGTCGTCCCGATGTTCGTTCCCATGATCATGGGGATGGCCAGCCCCACCGGGAGGGTTCCGCTCCCCACGAGCCCCACGATCGTGGCGGTGGAAACGGACGACGACTGCACGAGCACGGTGAGGAGGATTCCGGCGAAGAGCCCGGAAATGGGGTTCGAGACCGACTGGATGAAGGCGGTCTGGAATCCCTGTCCCAGCGATGCAATCCCCACCTCCAGGAGGCTCACGCCGACCAGGAAGCCATAGAGAAGAAGGAGGACGAGGAGAACCCGAACGAAGGTCGGGGGCTCGGCACGGGTGTAGGGAGGCTCGGGAGCGGTCAAGGCGCGAGCGGGGGTGGGGGAGACCCGGAAAGCGAGGGGAGCCGAAGGAGCCGATGGATCCGTGAGGGGTAAGGGCGCGCTGCGAGGGGAGCCGTTGCCCATGGAGCCCCACCGAGGCTACTCCCTGATCCCCCTTCGATCAATCCCCCCGTGTAACGGCTTGGCATCGGTCGCACGGTGCGGACCGTGAACCCGGGGGGCGGAACGGCCTCGATCCCCCGCGCCAGGCGCCGCCCCCGGGTGGAATCGGCCCTCCCCTCTCACCCCCCGGAATTTCCCCGTGCCCATGCATCCATCGCCCCCCGACGCCGGCGGCTCCGGACCCCCTCCTTCGGATCGCGTGAACGCCCGGGCCACTACGCCCCCACGCCGCCTCGTGGCCGTGGATGCCGGGCTCCGGGCGGGAATCGCCATCTATGCCGGCGACGGCCGCCTCGAACGCTACCGGTCCACGAACTTCGGTTCGCCCAGGCGCCTGCGGAGCGGAGTGTACGGGGTCCTCCGCGAGGTGGAGCACCTGTCGCAGATCGTCGTGGAGGGGGGCGGGGCGGTGGCCGATCCCTGGCTGCGGGAGGCGGCAAGACGGGAGATTCCCGCGCGCCCCGTGCATGCCGGCGCATGGCGCGAACTCCTCCTCCTTCCCCGGGACCGGCGCACCGGCGCCGATGCCAAGGCGCAGGCCGATGTCCTCGCCCGGGAAGTGATCGCCTGGTCCGGGGCCCCCCGCCCCACCTCGCTTCGCCACGACGCCGCCGAGGCCATTCTCGTGGGGCTCTGGGGGGTGCACGAAGCCGGGTGGCTCCCGGAGCTGCCCTCCTTCGCCGCCCCGGCGCGCTAACCTCATGCCGACGTGGCTCACCCGTCCCGCCGAACACCTGCCGGTGCGGCCTACCCGCCTCGCGCTGAACGCCTGCCGACGCGGCCCGCCCGCCGCGCGGAACCCCTGCCAATCCTCCCCGCCCGCCGCGCTTCACCTCCCCTCCCCGCTCGCTACCGCGAGAGGAACTCGATCAGGGCCGGATTCAGGAGGTCCGGGGCCTCCCAGTGGGGGTTGTGCCCCACCCCGGGAAAGAGCACGAGGTGGCCGTTGGGAAAGGCCTCCGCCGCCGCCGCCGCGAGCTCGGGGAAGCGCGGTCCGTCGACCTCTCCGCCGATTACGAGGGCCGGGGCCTCGATCTGTGGCCAGTCGTGGACCACGGTGGCGGTGCGCATCACGTCGGAATTCAGGGCCCGCACCCGGGCCAGGCGGGGCCACTCCCCGCTCAGCCCCCAGCCGTAGTGGATCCGGATGTAGTCCAGCCAGGCGTCATCCCAGTTCGCCACATGGCCCCGGATCGTGGAACGCGCTGCCTCGTAGCTCCGATCGGGGGCGGGGCGCGTTTCGCTCCACCCCCGGCCGGCGCGGGCATCCGAAAGCCCGATGGCGTTCACGAGGGCCACATGCGTGGTGCGGTCCGGATAGGAGAGGGCGAAACGGGACGCCTTCATCCCCCCGTACGAATGCCCCACCACCGCCGCCCGCTCCACCTCCAGGTGGTCGAGGAGGCGAGCAATGTTCGCGGCGTGGAGGTCCAGGGTGTACGGGAGGGTGGGCTTGGAGGAACGACCGTACCCGATCTGGTCCATGGCCACGACCCTGAACCCGGCATCCCGGAGTGCTTCGATCGTCGCCTCCCAGGCGGCGGCCCAGTAGTTCCCTCCGTGAAGGAGCACCACGGTGCGCCCATTTCCTTCCCCATTGCCGGGCGCCACATCCATGTAGGCAAGGCGCACCACCTCGCCATGGAGGGTGAACTCCAGGAAGTCCACCGGATGGGGGTACGGAACGTCCTCCATGTTGATGGAAACGGGCCCCCATTCGGGGGGCGCGGAGGTGGGCGGTTCCTGGGCTTCGAGGCTGGGGAAGGCAACGAGGAGGAGTGCCGCCAGCGCGCCCATCCCCGCCCGCCCGACCATTTTCGCGAAGGCCTCACCCCGGGAGGGGAGGAGGGACGAGGGTCGGCAGGAACGAGGGCGCGGGTCGGGACGACGCATCATGAGCAAGGAATGGTATGGGGGCAGTCATGGAGAGAGGGAGGTCGGGTGGGAGCAGCGGTGGAGGGGCGGCCTCGCGAACGTGCTGCCGGGGTGAGGCGGGAGATCTTCCGCACCGCCTCCTCCGCCTGCCCGCACCTTTCGCACGGGCTCCGCGTCAGCGTAACCCCGAACCCCCGAAAGCGGAAACCCTCCCCACGGTACACGTCCCGTGGGGAG
This sequence comes from Gemmatimonadales bacterium, assembly GCA_050485885.1. Lineage (GTDB taxonomy): Bacteria > Gemmatimonadota > Gemmatimonadetes > Longimicrobiales > Gaopeijiaceae > SKNW01. The sequence goes on from JBJHCG010000004.1 coordinate 103,771, forward strand.
GGTCTCGTTCTGCCGGCGGTTCAGAGGGACCGTGGTTTCCCAGGAGCCATCCACGTGCGGATGGATCGGTCCCGCCTCATCCCTTTTCCCTCGGCCGGACGGACTCCGGCCCGGGGCGCCCCCGAGCTCCGGGGGCCCATCGGTGGAGGCCGGCACCCTCTCCACCGCCGCTGCGGGCTCCTGATCCCGCAGCGGTGCCACCTCTGCAGCGTCCTGCCCGGTGGCCCGATCTCCAGGGGGTGCGACCTGGGGGGCTGACCCCCTCGACCGCCCATCCATCCCTGGAGCGTGATGCCAGTATTCACCCCTTCCCCGGGGATGTCAAGAACTTTCTTTTCGGGGGTGTCAGAAGGCCCATCTCAGGAGGAGGGAGAGGTCCCTGCCGGGCATCAGAAGGTCCCGTTCCGGGAGGCGGGAGAGGTGGTCGCGGTAGCGGGTGTTCAGGGCGTTGTCCATGCGGAGGATGACCGTTCCCGCCCCCTGGGGTCCCACCCGCAGCCCTACCTGCGCGTCGAGAAGGGCATACCCATCGGTGGGCCTTTCGTCGGGGGCGACCCGGTTCTGGGTGGCCACGACCTGGAGGGTTGCGCCGGCCCACCACGGGCCCGGGTCGAGACCGAGCCGGAACCGGCCGCGAAGGGGCGGAATGGAGGGGAGGGGACCGCCCGAGCCATCGGCCCGGGTCCCCTGGACCCAGTCCACCCCGAGCCCGGTCCGCCAGAGGTCATCCAGGGCCATCTCCGCCGAGACTTCGCCCCCGTGCATCCGGGCATTCGTCCCCTGGTATTCGAACACCGGAAGTCCCGACGCCTCGTCCAGGCGGCCCAGGGGCTGAAAGGCGATGTAGTCGCGGATCCAGGTCGCAAACCCGGCGGCCTCCACCGAGAGACGTGCGAAGTCCCGGCGGAGCACGAAATCGGCGCCGTGGCTCACCTCGTCGGCCAGCTCCGCAGAGCCGATCTCGAAGACCCCGGCGCCCAGGTGGGGGCCGTCGGCATAGAGCTCCTCCACGAGCGGGACGCGGTGGGCCCGGGCCATCTGGACGCCCGCCTCCCACCCCGCGCCGGGGCGCCAGTTCAGCCCCACGGATCCCGAGAGGGCCGTGGCGTTCCGGCGCTGGTCCGCTCCGGGAAAGGCGTCGTTCGGACGGGCCTGGTTCCGGTTCTCCTCGATCCGTGTACCCACCTGGAGGGTGAGGTCCGGGGAGAGGGCTGCCTCATGGAAGGTGAAGATGCCCAGGGAGCGCTCCCCGATCCCCGGGGTGAATGCCTCATCGCCGCCGATTTCCATCTGGCGCGCGCGCAGGGCCACTCCGAAGGCTCCCTCGGAGAAAAAGCCCAGGGACCCATGACGCACGGTGGCCGTGGACGAAAGAGAGAGGGCGTCGTACTCGAGTTCCACATCCTCGTCCACCGTGCCGTCGGCCCGGAACTCCCGTTCGATCTCCTGCTGGAAGAAGCGGGAGGCAGAGCTTCGCCACTCCACCCCATGGAGCCGGCCGGGGCTCGCGGGCTCCCATTCCAGGGCGGTATGAAGGGCCTGGCGCTCCATCGTGATGAAGACCTCCTCGTCGGGATCGTCCCATTCCTCGGGGATTCCATAGGTCCGATCCACGAAGGAGGCAGAGAGCCCGAGCCGAATCCGGTTCGCCTGGCGCACCACGCCAAGGGCGCCATCGCGGCCGGTGATGCCGGTGTCGCCGATCCGGCCCTCGGGGGTGCGAATGTCGCCGGCCTCCCGGGCCGAGAACCGGGCCGTGGTGGCCCAGTCACCCGTTCCGTACAGAAAGAAACCCGAGCCCGAGGCAGAACGGTTCATGGATGCAGCCTGGGCCTGGATGGCCCCCTCCCATCCCCGGCTCCAGACCCGGGGGAGATCACGGGTGGTGAGGTTCACGACTCCGCCCAGGGCGCCGGAACCATAGAGGAGGCTCGCCGGACCCCGTACGACCTCGATCCGCTCCATGGCGAGGGGGTCGAGGGCCACGGCATGGTCCGCAGCCGACTCTCCCACATCTCCCATTCGCTCGCCATTCTCGAGCACCAGAATGCGGTCTCCGTCGAAGCCACGGATGACCGGGCGGGTGGCTGCCGCCCCGAGCGAGCGTATGGCCACCCCGGGCTCGCCGTCGAGCATGGAGCCCACCGAGGCATCGAGGCGGCGGCTCAGGTTTTCGCGGTCGAAGGTCTGGGCGGCCGTGTAAACGGCCCCGCTGCGAAGCGGGTTGGCCGTGGCCACGACCTCGTCGAGGGTGAGGGCGCGGGGCGCGAGGAGCACCTCCACCTCCGTCTCGGCGGGAATGCGGATTCCCACCGTGGCGGACACGTACCCGGGGGCCTGAACCGTGAGTCGGTAGGTGCCTGCCTCGAGTTCCCGGAAGGTGGCCTCCCCACCGACTCCGGTTTGGCGGGTCTGGCCGCGGGGCTCTCCGGCGATTCGCGCCCCTTCCGGAACGAGGGTGGCCTCGGCCCGGACGATCGTCCGGTCGGGTCGGTTCGCATCGCGGACGAACACGGCGAGTTCCCCAAGATCCTGCGCGAAACCCGATAGCGGAGGGGGAAGGAGGAGGGCCAGGAGCGGAAGGATCAGGGCAGGCCGGAGGGGACCCCCCCATGCCTCCCTTCGATGTCTCTCGGCGGGGGCGGAAGCGATCATCGTGGGTTTCCAAGGGGCTGCAGGGCGCGAACAGGTCCTCTCGGGGCTCGGGCCGTGTCGCCCCGGGACTGGTTTGGAGGGGGGGACCACGGTCTTTTAGGTTAGCCTAACTCTCATGATTTAGGCAAGGCTAAACACCTCCGGCTCCCAGCGACGCGCCGCCGTGAGCGAAAGAGCCACGTGGAGCCACCCCATTTTTGATAACGCCTTCTTGTTATCGTATTGATCCCACGCCTCCCCGTCAAGGAATGGTCTGCGAGGGAACGCTTGCGAGCATCGGCACCCGGGCCGCCCGGCCCACGCCCGACCCCGGGTCGGTCCGTCAGGGCGAACCCCTCGTCAGAGCGGGTCCCCGGCGAGGAGCGCCCGGTGAAGGGCCCTTGTCTTCTCCTCGGGTTCGGCCCCGAAGGCGTCGTCCAGAAGGATGCAGAGGCGGTCGTAGTGCCGGAGGGCGCGCTCCCGGGCACCGGTTCGGGCCCACCCCCGCAGAAGTCCCCGGTGGGCCATTTCGTTCAGGGGATCGGAGGCCACCACCCGCTGCCACGCCTCGAGGGCCTCCCCCGTCGCCCCCCTCCCCTCGTGGAGGCGGGCCAGGAGGGAAAGCGCCTCCTCCCGAAGACGGCGGAGGTGGTCTCTCCGGTCCTCGATCCACCGCCCTTCCCCTTCCCCGTCCAGGAGCGGCCCCCCATACAGCGCGAGGACCGCCTCCACGGCCTCGGGCTCCGGTTCGCAGGTGGACCGGAGCAATCCCTGCACGCCCGCCTCGAAACGCTCTGCATCCCAGACCACCCCCCGTTCGCGGACAAGGCGGTAGCGCTCGCCCGAGCGTTCGATCCACCCTGCATCGCCGAGCCGGCGACGGAGGTGGTGAAGGGTCACGTGAAAGGAGTTCTTGACCTGGGGTGGCGTGGCCTCGGGCCAGATGGCCTCCCCGATCTCCTGTCGGGTCGCGCCCTTCGGGTGAAGGAGGAGGAAGAGGAGGAGCTCCCTCGGACGCGCGTAGCTCCAGCTCCCTCCCATCACGTGCTCTCCCTCGAGCTCGAAGCCGCCAAGGGTCCGGATCCGAAGCCGTTCCCCTCCCGGCTCCGACGACGGGGTTCGAGAGGCCGAGTCCCCGGACGGGTCGATGGGGCCGGTCGGGGGCGGAACGCGTACAGGACGGACGGGCGAGGCCTCGTTCGCAGGGGAAGCCTGAGGCACGGACCCCGACGGGTCCGCGCTGAGTGCCGGGAGCTCGGAGGCTGCCGGGGGCGGCGAATCCATGGGGCGCGCAGGGCTCGTGGGGAGGGCGCCGCCCGGCGCGTCGGGGGTCCACCCTGACAGGAGCTCATCCACCACGCCCTCCCACGGGAGGGCGGCGCCCTGGGCGAAGACCGCGTTGTAGGCCTCATCCCCCACCGCGCTCCGGAGCCGGGGCTCGACCCGCGCGAGACGAGTGGCATCGGCTCCGATGGGGCGGATCCCGATCCGCTCGCGGATCCCGTGCGCTGCGCCCAGGAGCCGCACCCCTTCGAGCGGGTCCCCGCGCATCTCCGCCACCTCCCCCATGAAGGCCACGCCTCGGGCCAGGAAGAAGTAGGAAACCTCCTTCCGCAGCTCCGCGAGGGAGGCGAGAACGAGGTGGGCGGCCCGGTCCATGTCGCCCCGAAGCGCCCAGATAAGGGACCAGTTCTGGAAGGTGGCGGCCAGCTCCCCCGGCCCGAAGGCCCGGGCGGCCTCCACCGCCGCCGCGCTCCGCTGGTCGGCGAGATCCCGGTCGCCCTGGAATTCGGCCGCCAGGGCACTCATCAGGAGCGCGAGCCGGTGTCCGGACTCTTCCGGGTGGGACGCGAACCAGGCCAGGGCCCGTGCCGCGTGCTCCACGGCCCGCGGATCCACATCCTGGGCGTACCCCATGGCGAGGTAGTTCTCCGCCATGGCCGCGAGGAGACCGTCGCCGGCTGCGGTTGCCCAGCGTTCTGCCTCGGCCAGGAAGCCCCGTCCCTCCTCCGCCCGTGCAGCGAGGGTGGCCAGGGCTCCGGCGGCCATCAGAAGCCGGGCCCGGTCACGCCCGGGTGGCGCCGCCGCCGGAATTGCCAGCGCGCCCTGGATCCATCCGGCGGCCTCCTTCCAGTGGCGCGTGAAGAAGTAGTACCACCAGAGGTCTCCCACCATCCGGATGTGTTCGGGGGGATCCCCCTCCCGTGACCAGTTCAGGGCCTCGCGGATGTTCTCCAGGTCAAGGTGGAGGCGGTCCATGTGCGCCTTCCGGTCGGCCCGGGTCAGATGAGGCGCGCGTGCGGCCACCTCCCCTGCAACGAAGGCGGCGTGGCGGGCCCGGGCCCCCTCCAGTTCGCCCGACCGGTCGAGCGCTCGCCACCCGAACTGACGGATCGTCTCCAGGAGAGTGTAGCGCACCTCCCCTCCTGCCTCCTCCACGCGCAGAAGGGAGCGATCCACGAGGAGGGCGACCTGGTCCAGGGTCTCGAGGGCCCCTTCTCCCGGTTCGGCGCCCACGGCACAGGCGCCATCCAGGGAGAAACCGCCACGAAAGACGCTGAGACGGAAGAGAAGCCGCCGGGCGCCCTCGGGAAGGAGTTCCACGCTCCCCTCGATGGAGGCTTCAAGGGTTCGATGTCGGGGAAGGCGCTGCCGGCCCCCGTCCCGAAGAAGGGAGAGGGCATCGTCCAGTCCGGCCCGGATCCCGGCCACCGAAAGGACCTTTACTCGGGCCGCGGCAAGCTCGAGGGCAAGGGGAAGACCGTCCAGCGTGCGGCAGATGTCCGCCACCGACGGCGCGTTCTCGGGGGTGAGGGTGAAGGTTCTGGAGACGTCTTTCGCCCGGGCCACGAAGAGTCGTACCGCTTCGGTGTGGGCGAGGGCCTCGGGGGTCGCCTCGTCGGGCGGTACTTCCAGACCGGGGACCAGCCAGGTCCGCTCGCCGGGCACGCCGAGTACCTCCCGGCTCGTGGCCAGAACAGTGAGTGCGGGCCGTGCAGCGAGCAGGACCTGCACCGCCTCCCCGCACGCATCCGTGAGATGCTCGCAGTTGTCCAATGCGAGGAGGAAGGGATGATGGGGCAGGAAGGGGAGCACCACCGCCCCACCCTCTTTCGGGAGTTCGTCCACGACGCCCAGGGACCCAGCCATGGCCTGGGCGAGATGGCCCGGGTCATGGACCGGGGCGAGATCCACCCAGACGCCGTGAAGGAGGGAGCCTGCCCCACCGTGCACCCCCCCGGAGGATTCCCGGAGCTGGGCCTCGCGGCGAGCAAACACCTCGAGGGCGAGACGCGTCTTTCCGCTTCCGCCTGCTCCGGTCAGCGTCAGGAGCCGGGAGGTGGCGAGGAGTTCGAGGAGTTCGGCGGCCTCCCGCGTTCGCCCCACAATGGGGGTGGACGGCGCAGGGGGGGAGCCCGGGTGCGAGGGCGAAGCCCACATGGTGCAGGGAGCGGGGGAGGTTGGCGCGGGCCTTTCCTGGATCCCGACGTGGTGCCGGGTCCGAAAGCCCGAATCTAGGGGCATCCACAGTCCGGAGAAATCCCCCCCTGGAGCGGGATTAAGCGCCCCGTAACCGGGAGGTTCGAGGTTGGGAGCGTCCCCTCTTCCGGGGCCATTTCATCCTGACCTGTTCCATCCCCGTTCGGGGAGAGGTACCCCATGCATCCCACCCCCTTTCGATTCTCCCGCGAGACGTGCTCCTGGCGTCGACGCCGCATGCGGGTCCTGCACTGGACCCCGCTTCTTTCCGTTCTCCTCTCCACCGCCGCATGTGCCTCGGCAGGCACCCTGGCGGAGCACGACTTCCGGGGCCGCACCGTGGGTGTCGTCGCCCTGGGCCAGCCCCGCCCCGAGATCCTCACGAACGCGGTGCTGGAACTGAATCGCACCACCCCTCTCCAGACGGTCCTCCAGATCGGGGCGGACGTCCTGAAGGAGGTGGAGGCGGCCCGGGCGCGGGGGCGTCTCGATGAGGCCGCCCTCGCGGCCGATGTCCCCGGTCGGATGATGGACCGGCTCCTCCACGGTGTTGCCGGGGAACTCCGCGCCACGCCGGAAGACGATCCCCGGCGCGCCGAGTTCGAGCTGGAGGTTCGGGTGAAGGAGTACGGAATCGATGCCGACCACTGGCTCGGACCCGCCCACTTCTTTCTCGAGGCCGAGCTCGTGCTCCGGGAGTCGGCTTCGGGCACCCGGATCTGGAGGGGGAAGACGAAGGAGCGTACCCCCCTCACCCCCTCGCTGGTCGTGTCGGGAACGGCCGGGACCGTCCATCCCAACCCCCTCCCCGTGGCCGCCGCGAACGATGTCCTGACCGCCGCCGCCCTGGCCTCCCTGTCCCCCCTTGCCATGCAGGAAATCCTGGAAGCGCTCGCCGATCATTCGGCCGACGCGCTTCTGCGAAGCTTCCGGCGCGGCCTGGAGAAGAGCCGATCATGAACGCGAGGCATACGAACCACCTCGGCGGCATCCTTCAGGGGACGCGTCCCTCCCATGCCCTCGGCGGCATCCCCCATGGGACGCGGTCCTCCCTTGCCCTCGGCGGCATCCCCCAGGGGAAGCGGCCCTCCCTCTCCCTCGTGGCCCTCTCGTCCCTGTTCGCGGGGGTCCTCGCGGGCGGGTGCGAGGAGGCGCAGCCCCTGGCTCCCCCCGAGCTGGACCGGGTCCACTCCATCGAGATCTCCGCCCCCCGTACTGCGCTCGAGGTGGGAGAGGTGCTCCAGCTCTCGGGTCTGGCCCGGAACGCAGGCGGGCAGGTCCTTTCCGCCGCCCCCCTCACCTGGACCTCGTCCGACACCGTGGTGGCCGGAGTGAGCCCGGAAGGGGTCGTATCGGGCCGTGCTCCCGGCCGAAGCGTGCTCCGGGCCTCGGCACAGGGTCGCTCCAGCGAGATGGAACTCACCATCCTCCAGGCCCCCCTCCCCTCCATTGCAGCCCTCCTCCCCGATCGGGTCCTGGAGCGCTCGGGCCCCCTTGATCTGGTGCTCGAGGGGCGAGACTTCCGGGCCGAGTCCCGGGTGCTCTGGAACGGGATCCCCCTCCCGACGAACCTCCTTTCGGAGGAACGCCTCCAGGCCCGGATTCCCGGTTCTCTTCTCCTCGAACCCATGGATGTTCTGATCACCGTGGAGAACCGGACGGGGGTCGCGGGAGGAACGGTGCGCCGTTCCGAATCCCGGGCCTTCGGCATCGACCCCCGGCCCCTCGCCGCCCTTACCCTCGAAGTGGCCGGGAATCACGCCTTTCCGGGCCAGGTCCTCGAGGTCCGGACCGTGCTCCGGAACGACCTGGGCGAGGTGGTGGACCGCCCTGGCCTCCTCCTCGAGCCCACCGATCGATCCATCGTTGGATTCGACTGGATGGGGTACCTCCGGGGGGTCGCCCCCGGCGTGACGACCCTTCGCGCATCGCTCGGGGCGCTCCATGCCGAGATGCCGGTGAGCGTGGGGCCGCCCCCCACCTCGCACCTCGTGGTGGAGGGGTGGCCGAAGGGGATTCCGGAGCTCTTCCGGGTCTCCCTCGAAGACGAGGGGGTGGGGGGGGAGCCCTTCCAGCGCATCCTCGCCGAGGGAACGCGGGCCATGGACCCGGCCCTGTCGAGGGATGGAAGCACCCTCGCCTTTGCCGGAGTCGCCCAGGATGGGAGCGTGAACCTCTGGACCGTGCGCCTGGACGGGAGCAGGCTGACCCGGCTCACGGAAGACGCGTTCCGGGCCGACCAGCCCGCCTGGTCGCCGGATGGTGCGCGGATCGCCTTCCGGACCTTCCGGCGCGGGCTCCCGGAGATCTGGATCGTGCAGGCCGATGGCTCGAACCCCCGCCCCCTCCTTCCCGGCCTCTCCTTCATTCCCGAGGAGGAAAGCCACCACCCCGTCTGGCTTCCCGGAGGGGAGGACCTCGTGTTCAGCCGTACCCTGGGAGGGGAGCGGGTCCTGTACCGGGTCCGGGTCGGGGGGGGTGCCTCGCCCCCCGTGGGAGGGGAGTGGATCCGGATCCCCGGACACGACCTCGGCCGGCCCGCCGTGGTCCCGGGGGAGGATGCCCTGGCCTTCGAAGCCCGGGACCGGACCACGGGTGAGGTCCGGGTCCTCCTGGCCTCGACCCTCGACGGCACCCTGCTGCACCCCCTCAACCCGCCCGCCCCGGGGCTTCGGCGGCCGGCCCTTCTCGGAGGGGGGTGGATCGCACTGGTCGGTCCCCGGAACGCCTCGTCGGGGTGGTCCGGCGGTCCGGCTTCGACCCTTCACCTTCAGGAGCTGAACGGGATGCGGGTGGCGCTTCCGGTTCCGTCGTGGATCGGGCGGATCGAGGCGGTCGCGGTGCGGTGACGATTCCTCAGCGGTGGGTGCGGGCCAGGTCCGCGCCCCCTGCGCAGGGCGTCCGAACCGAGGGGCGAGCCGGGTTCTGAACTGCGTGGTTCCGGAGTTCAGGTGCAGCGCCCTTGCCTGCTGCGCCAGGGGGCGGTAGGATGGGATTGAGAATCGTTCTCAACTTACTTCCTTCCGCCCCCTTTCCTTCCCCCATGCCCTTCCTCGCCCCCCTCCTCCTGACCCTTGCCCTCCTCCCGTCCGGAGGGACGTTCGCGGTCCTCACGCACGGTCCGGGCACGGACCTACGCCCGGAGGGCCCCTCCCCCCGCTCCGCCCCCTCCGGCGTCCCCGAGGAAGCCCGCAGACCCGCTCCCCCCGAGGCGGACCGCGCCGCCATCCTTGCCATGGTCGGAGAGTACCGGGTCACCTTCGCCTTCGACGAGACAGTGGTCCTGGCCGAGGGATACGAGCGGGGAGAACCGCAGCGGAGCGGGGCACGGGAAGTCGTGCTTCTCGTGGACGACGCCGGGGACCGGATCGTCCTTCAGCACCTCCTGGTGGCGCCCTCCGGCCATGTGACGAAGCACTGGCGACAGGACTGGCACTTCGAGGCCCCGGCACGCCTCGAGTTCGTGGCCGACCAGCGCTGGGAGATGCGGGACGTCCCGGCCGATCGGGTCGAGGGGAGCTGGACGCAGTGCGTGTTCGAGGTCAGCGACGCCCCCCGCTACTGCGGGACCGGCCACTGGAACCACCGGTACGGAAACGCCACCTGGACCTCGGACCGGAGCTGGCGCCCCCTTCCCCGCCGGGAGTACACGCGGCGGTCGGACTACAACGCCCTGAACGTGGAGAATCGCCACACGGTGACCGCCGGGGGTTGGACGCACGAACAGGACAACACGAAGGTCCGGCGCGCCGGTGACGGGAGCTCCGAGACGCTGGTGCGGGAGTTCGGCTTCAACGACTACCTGCGCACCGAGGCGGTGGACTTCACCCCGGCCCTGGACTACTGGGCGGCCACCGAGGGGTTCTGGGCGGCGGTGCGCGGCGCGTGGGACCACCACCTGGCCGGCGGAGGCGTGGAGCTCCGGATGGAGGTCGACGGGATGCCCCTCATCGTGGCCCTTTTCGAGGCGGCCGAGCGAGTGCGGGCTGGAGAGGGTTGGTCGGAGGCGGAGATCGGCGCCGCCTTCGAACGGTACGTGCGCGCGCTTCGCTTGAACTCCGGCCCGGGAACGGAGGCGGGAAGCGTGGTGAGAGGTGGGCCGGGACAGGGCGCGGGTGACCCGGGGGTCGCGCGGTCCTCCGGGGTGCCATGACGAGCCGGCCCCGCCCCCTGATCCTTGCCCGGACCGGGCGTTCGGTCTGCCTCTACTCCCTGGGTCGGGACGAGGTGGAGGTGCGCCTCCCCCAGCGTACCCTATCCCTCGATGCCGATGGGCTTTTCGCCCTCCTCAAGGCGGTGTCTGCTCCCCGATGGCATGGCCGGGCTCGGGAGGGAGGCGGCGGGCCTGCGCCCACCGCGGCGGAGTGGCGCCTCCTTGGCGAGCTCATTCCTGCGGCGTGCGCCTCCCTCTTCGCCTTCCTGGCGGGATCGGCCCTCGACGCCCAGGCACGCTCCTAACCCCCGCCACCGGTTCGGGGGAGACGGATGCGCACGGAGGCGCGTCCCAGCGTCACGGGCCAGAGGGGGACCACGGCCCGCCCCTGCACCGCCGTCTCCACCCCCGACTCCGAACGGGACCAGGTGCGAATCTCGTAGTCAAAGCGCTCCGCCGGCTCGGGGTCGCAGCGCACCTGCACCGTGGCCCCCTCGCCAGAGGGGTCGGCCAGGGAGAACTCGGGGGCGAAGCGCGCCCGCCGGGGGAAGTCTCGCGGGTCCCAGCGGTAGTGAATTTCCAGATCCCCGTCGGGGGTGAAGAAGACCTCCTTCTCGAGTCGACCCCGGCCGGAGAAGCGGAAGCGGATGCGGAGGGGCGTTCCCTCTCCCCCACTCCCCCTGCCCCTGTCGTCCGCTCCGCCGCCTCCGGCCTCGCGGGGCGGCAGGACCTCCCAATGGGGCGTCTCGGTGGCCCAGCTTCGGAGGGGATCCCAGTGCCCGGCGGCGTAGCCTGCCTCCTCCACCCCGGCCGGGAGGATCCGCTCCACCGTGAGGGCCCGCACCTCGGGGTCCATGGGGGGAAGGTCGGCGGTGCCTGCCAGCCCCTCCCGTTCATGAATGGAGGCCATCCCTCCGGCCGGGGCGGAATCGCGGTTCTCCGGGGGGGCGTCGGCGACCCCGATCCCATCGCCCTCAGCGCCCTCGACCCCGTCGCCCTCCCCCTCCCCGGCCTCCCCCGACGGGAGGCGATGGTAGGCCTCCCACCTGCGGGTGAGCACATCGGCCAGGTTTCGGCCACTCCGGAGGCATCGCCACGCCACCACGGCTCCCCCCTGACGGGGGCTCAGGAGGGCGGAGAAGGCCGGGGCATGGACCCAGAGCTCCGTCCCCACCCCACCGGGACCGGGGACCTCCTCCACCGCGAGGGCCTCCCCCTGCCGGAGGGTGGCCTCGGCCTCGGCCAGCGCCTTCCAGATCGCCTCGCGAAGGTGGGCCAGGTAGAGGCCCCCGAAAACCCCGTGCCAGTACGGGTCATTGCATCGGCTTCGCCCCAGGGCCTGGAGGAGCGCCTGATCGGCCCCGCGCTCCCGGGCAAGACGACCCAGGAGGTCGGCGTGCTGCTGCATCCGGGCCGATTCGGCGTACCGGCCGAGGAAGTTCCGCCAGTGCCCCCCCCGGAGGAAGGGCGCGACCTCCCCCCCGGACGCCCCCTCGGATGCGTGCTCCGCCGCCTCCAGCGCCAGCGCCGGACCCGGGGGGAGGGACCACCCCTCCATTTCCCGATACGAGGCCGAGGGGAGATAGACGGGGCCGCCGGGGGTCGTCCTCGCCACCGCCTCGCTCCCGGTGAGAAGCTCCACCACCCCCTCCTCCCGAAGGCGGTCCATGCCCGAGACGAAGCGGTCCATCCACCCGCCCTCCCAGACCCAGGCGTGGGTCCCCGGCCACCCTCCGAACTTCTCCCCATCGTCGGCGAGTACGGCCAGGGGGTGTCCCTCGGCCCGAAGGGCGCGGAAGTGGGCCTCGAGTGCCTCGAAGGGGCGGAAGGGGACGAGGTAGCGAAGGCGCTCCGAGATCGGGAGAAGGGCGAGGGAGCGCCCCCCCGAAGCGGTCCGGAAGGGGCGATGAAGGGCGGCGTGGGGGTGACCGGCCACCACGAAGTGGCGGTCGTCCAGAAGGGTGTAGTCGACCCCGGCCTGGGCCAGGTCTTCCACCAGGTCCGGCTCCCAGACCCGCTCCGTGAGCCAGAGCCCCCGGGGATCGGCGCCGAAGCGCCGGACGAGGCGCTCCCGCATCCAGGCGATCTGCTCCACCCGCTCCTCCCGGGGAAGGGCCGGAAGAACGGGCTCGTGAAGCCCCGAGAGGAGGAGCTCGGCCTGGCCCTGTGCGACCAGGGGCCCGATCCGGTCCAGGAGAGGGTGGGCCGCTGCTTCGAGCCAGGTGAGGAGGGGACCGGAGAGGTGGAGGGTGAGGGGAAGGAGCTCCCGCTCGGCCAGGGTGCGAAGGAGGGGGAGGTAGACCCGGTCTGCATGGTCCTGGAAGACGTGATCGAAATTCCCCACCGGCTGGTGGAGGTGAATGCCGAAGACGAACCCCACCGGAGCGGTTCCCCCCCGCCGGCGCGGATGGAGAAAGCCCGGAGCGAACCCCAGGAGCCCGGCGACACGGGCCACGGGGGGCGATGGCGGGGCCTCGCTCCGCTCCAGGAAGGCGGCGAAGCGGGTCCGGGCCTCTTCCAGGGGAGGGATGGGGTGGGCGCGAAGGAGGGCCTCGAGGGGGGCCTTCCCGTCGCCCTCCCCTCCCGGATCGCCCTCGCGCCACCCGATCCCCCCACCCCCGGCCCCTTCCAGCGCCCTGGCCACCGCCTCGGCGGCGTCGGGGGAGGGCATCCGTGTGAACCGCCGCACCGCCTCGAGGAGGGGGGGCTCGGCCACCGAGGGGGTCCGAGGCCTCGGGGCCTCCCCGGGAGGCTCGGTGCCGGGGGCGGCTCCGGGCCCCTGCGCCTCCCCGGCCATGGCCGGGGGGGAGACCCGACGCATGGCATCCCAAAGATCAAGCCCTGTGCCCCTGGCCGGGTCGACGCTCCGGGCCCGGGCGAGCTCGTGGCGAACCCGGGACTCTACCGGCCCTCCGGCAAGTCCAAGGAGGTCGAGGGCCCGGGCGGCGTACCGAAGGAGCTGGAGGGGCTCGAGGCGTGCGATGTCGTCGAAGAACCATCCGCACGAGGTGAACATCCGGAGGGCCTCGCGCTCGGCCTCCAGGTGGGTGAGGAGGGTGGCCACCGAATCCACGTCGCGCGCCCCGGACTCTCGGAGCCACGCTTCCCGCACCGGAACCGCGTCGCGCCAGCGCAGGGCATAGGCATCCCGAAGGACCCAGGGGTCGAGTCCCGCGCCCCGGGCCACCTCCTCGAAGCGGGTATGGACCTCCCCGGCCACCCCCTCCAGCGCCTCCCGGAGCACGGGGCGCCACCCCTGCCCCGCCGCCCCCTCGGGTCCGGCACCGCACCCACAGGCCCGGGCCCACCGGTCCACCCCGTGGGCGCACGACCAGGAGGTGGGCTCCACGAGGCGGGCCTCCCGAGCAGGCGGATGCCGATGGAGGAAGGAGGCGAAGTTCTCGAGGCGGAGCCCCCGGTGTTCAGCCAGGCGAACGAGGGCGGCGGCAAGCCCCAGGTCACCCCAGCGATGGTGGTGGCCGAAGGTCTCCCCATCGGTGGCCATGGCCACGAGGGCCCGCCCCGGCTCCCCGGCCCGCCCCTCGATCCGACGCACCCAGGCCTCGGCATCGCGGAGGAGGGCCCCGAAGGCAATTCCGTGGGAGAGCTCGCCGTCGTAGGGGAAAACCGAGATGCTCCGCCCTCCATCGAGGGCGATCCGCACCGGGCTCCCGGCGCCCCGGGAGGCACCCGCCCCCCCCTCCGGAGTACCGCTCTCGGCGCCCCCCGGACCGCCGCCCATGCCGGACCCCCGGTCCCCCTCCTCTCCGGGCCCCTCACCCCCCTGCACCTCCACCTGGTGCGGCGCCAGAACGGTGAAGGCGATCCCCTCGGCGGCCAGGACCTCGAGGGTCTCCCGGTCCACCGCCGTCTCGGGAAGCCACATCCCCTCGGGTTCCCGGCCGAAGCGCCGGCGGAAGTCGCGAATCCCCCATCGAACCTCGGTGACCTTGTCCCGGCGGGAGGCCAGGGGGAGGATCACGTGGTGGTAGGGCGCGGCCAGCGCATTGCCAAAGCCGAACCGCCCCCGACTCCTGGCATCGGCCTCGACGAACGCCGCATGGACCGAGGGCGCCGCTTCCAGGAGCCAGTCCATGAGGGTGGGTCCGGCGTCCCAGCTCATCCACTCGAGCGTCGGCACCCGTTCCAGGATCCGCCCCTCCCCATCGAGGAGATGGGTCCGGGTCAGGGGCTCGTAGCACTCGGCCAGAATGCGGGCGTTCCAGTTGGGAAAGGGCGCCGCAGAGGGCTCCACCGGGATTTCCCCCGTGCGCGGGTCCTCGCGCGGGGGCTGGTAGAGGTGGGCATGGAGGACCACGGAGGGCATCGGCGACACGGACTACTCCTCTCCCTGGGGGGAGGCCTCCCCCTCGCCTGCGCGGAGGCCGCGCCGCCGGAAGGCCGCCGCGTACACCGCGTCGTAGGCCTCGAGGGAACGGGGCCACCCGAAGTCCCGCTCCATGGCGAGCCGGACCCGGTCCTCCCACACACTCCGGTCGCGGTAGAGGGCGATGGCATACCCCACCGCCTCCTCCAGGGCCCAGGGCTGGTATTCGTCGAAGAGGAAGCCGGTGACCCGGTCCTCCACCGTGTCGGCAAGGCCGCCCACGCGGCGCACCACGGGGAGGGCACCGTACCGCTGGGCCCGCATCTGGGTGAGCCCGCACGGTTCGTACTGCGAAGGCATGAGGAGGAAGTCCGCTGCCGCGAGAAGGCGGTGTTCCTGGGCCTCCGAAAAGCTGAAGCTCCCCGCCACCTGCCCCGGGTACCGCGCCGCCAGCTCCGCCAGTGGCGACCGGTAGCGCTCCTCTCCCTCCCCCAGAAAGGCCCACTGGGCCTCGAGGCGCGGAATCATCTCGGCGCCCAGAATGAGGTCGAACCCCTTCTGCTCCACGAGACGGGCGCTCATGGCGAAAAGGGGGATGTCGGGATCGGTGCGAAGCCCGATCCGGGCCTGGAAGGCCGCCTTGCAGCGGGCCTTCCCCCCCAGGTCCTCGGCGGAGTAGTTCGCCTCGATGTGCGGGTCGTTGGCCGGGTCCCAGACCGTGGTGTCGATCCCGTTCACGATCCCCACGAACCGGTCCTGGAGGTGGGCGAAGGTGTCGTGGAGCCCGAAGCCCCCGGTTCGGGTCCGGAGCTCGTGGGCATGGGTGGGACTGACCGTGGTCACCATGTCGGCGAAGAGGAGGCCGCCCTTGAGGAGGTTGACCTTTCCGTACCACTCCAGTGCGTCCTGGTGGAAGAGGCCGTGGGGGACCCCGATCTCGTCCAGGATCTCGGGGCCGAAGTGCCCCTGGTATCCGGCATTGTGCACGGTGAGAACGCTGGGGATGCCACGGTAGCGCCGGTCTGCCGCGTGTTCGGTCCGGAGAAGGAGGGGGGCCAGGGCAGCGTGCCAGTCGTGGGGATGGAGAATGCGCGGGCCCGGCCCGAGCCGGGGCAGAAGCGCCAGGGCGGCCCGGGCGAAGAAGGCGAAGCGCCGGTGGTTGTCGGGGTAATCCCCCCCGACCCCGTAGATCCCCTCCCGGTCGAAGGAGGGGGGATGGTCGAGAAAGAGGACCCGGGGCGCATCGGGCGGGGTGCGGGCCGGGGTGAGAAAGCGAACGGGTCCTCCCCCGTCGGCGGGGAGGTCCAGGGGCTCGCCCCAGGGAACCAGGTCGGGGAAGCGCTCCCGGATCGTCCGGTAGAGGGGGAGGAGCACATGCACCTCGCGCCCCGCCCGGGCCTGGAAGGTGGCCACCCCCCGCACCGCCTCGGCGAGTCCCCCGGTCCGGGCGTAGGGCCAGTACTCCGCCGTGAGGTGAAGTACGGCCGGGAGGGGGGCGTCGGGAGCAGAGGGAGCCCCCGAGGCGTCGGTGGCTGCAGCGTCGGGGGGGGAGCCATCCATGACCAGAACCTCGGGAGGTGGACCGGGAAGAAGCCTTCCTGCAAGATACAGGAGAAGATAGGGGGTCGACGGAGGGTCCACGATGCCCCCCGGGCGGGGGACCATGGCCGTTACCGCGTCGTCACCGCAAGGGACGCGGGCGTTCCCCCGGCCAGGAGGGCTCGGGTCCGCACCCGCCAGGCCCACACGCCACCGGCCCGGATCCATGGGGCCGACCCGCGGGTGTCACCCCGCCCACCTCGGTTCACCGGTTTCGACCCGGCACCCCTCCGGCTTCCCTTCCCTCCCTTCCCCCCTCTCTCCCACCTCGTGAACCCCTTCCCCCCCCCTGCGGTCGCCGCCCTGGAAGCCGGGCACCTTGACACCCCCTTCGACATCCTGGGAATCCACCCCCTCTCCGAGGCGGGTGACCGGTGGGTCATCCGGGTTTTCCTCCCCTGGGCGAGGTCGATCCGGGTTCTCCGGCAGCACGACGGGGATTCGACCCCCCTCCCCATGGAGCCGGCAGGGACCGGTGGAGCCTTCTGGCTCGAGGTGGACGCCCCCGGGGTCTTCCCCTACCGCCTCCAGGTGGAAGACCCGGAGGGACGGGTCTTCGAGATCGAGGATCCCTACCGCTTCCCCCCGCGGGTGGACGAGGCCCGGGTTCGGGCCTTTCTCGAAGGGCGCGAACTCCGCATCCACCAGGTCCTTGGCGCCCACCCCCGGGTCGTCGAGGGGGTCGAGGGGACCCTGTTCGCCCTCTGGGCTCCCCACGCCCGGGCCGTGGGGCTCATGGGCGACATGAACGGATGGGACCCCCGGTGCCACCCCATGCGCCCCCGGGGCGACACCGGGGTGTGGGAGCTCTTCCTTCCCGGTTTCGGGGCGGGAACCCGCTACAAGTACCGCGTCCTCGGCGCCGACGGGGTGGCCCGGGACAAGGCCGATCCCTGTGGGCGCTCCATGGAGATCCGCCCGGCCTCCGCGTCGGTGGTGGCGGCCCCCGATCCACCGGGCGGGCACCCTCCCGGCGACGGCGGGTGGGCGGCAGGCCGGGGGGCGCGGCAGGCCGACGAAGCGCCCCTTTCCATCTACGAGGTGCACCTGGGCTCATGGCGGCAGAAGGAAGGCCACTGGCTCTCCTATGCCGAGCTCGCCGACACCCTCCTCCCCTACGTGAAGGCGCTGGGCTTCACCCATGTGGAGCTCCTTCCGGTGCTCGAGCATCCTCTGGACGAGAGCTGGGGGTACCAGCCCGTGGGCTTCTTCGCTCCCACCTCCCGACACGGCTCCCCGGCCGACTTCCGGGCCTTCGTGGACCGGGCCCACGAGGAAGGGCTGGGGGTGATCCTGGACTGGGTGCCGGGGCACTTTCCCGAGGATGCCCATGGGCTGGCCCGGTTCGACGGCACCCCCCTCTACGAGACCGCGGACCCCCTCCAGCAGCGACACCCGGACTGGGGAACCCTCACCTTCGACTTTGCCCGGCCGGCGGTGCGCGCCTTTCTCATTGCCAGCGCCCTCCACTGGCTCGAGGACTACGGGTTGGACGGCCTCCGGGTCGATGCCGTGGCCTCCATGCTCTACCGGGACTACTCGCGCCGCGAGGGGGAGTGGACCCCGAATATGCATGGCGGGCGCGAGAACCTGGAGGCCGTGACCTTTCTCCAGGAGCTGAACGCAGCGGTGGGCGAAGCCGCCCCCGGCACCCTCATGATCGCCGAAGAGTCCACCGCCTGGCCCCGGGTCTCCCATGGTCTGGACCGGGGGGGGCTGGGGTTCACGCAGAAGTGGAACATGGGGTGGATGAACGACACCCTGGAGGCCATGGGAACCGACCCCCTCTTCCGCCCCGGGCGTTACGACCGCTTCACCTTCTCCCTCCTCTACGCATTCACCGAACGGTTTGTTCTCCCCCTCTCCCACGACGAGGTGGTCCACGGAAAGGGCTCCCTCCTGGGAAAGATGCCGGGGAGCCGGCCGGAGCGCTTCGCGAATCTCCGCGCCCTCCTGGCCCTGCAGTGGGCGCATCCCGGAAAGAAGCTCCTCTTCATGGGTGGGGAGCTGGCGCAGGAGGAGGAGTGGGATGCGAAGGGGTCCCTCCCCTGGGGGCTCCTGGAGGAACCGGAGCATGCCGGGGTGCACCGCCTCGTCCACGACCTGAACCGACACCACCGGGAACGGCCGGCCCTCCACCATCTGGACTTCCGTCCCGAGGGCTTCGAGTGGCTCGACTGCCACGACCGCGACCGGGTCATCCTCTCCTTTCTCCGGTGGGCCCCCGGGTGGAAGGATCCCCTTGTCGTGGTGGCGAACCTGACCCCCGTGCCCCGCCCGGACTTCCACCTCCCCGTGCCCTTTCCCGGGCAGTACAGGGTGCTTCTCAACACCGACGCCCCGGTCTACGGGGGCCCCGGAGCCCTCCCCCTCCCCGCCACCCTCGACACGGAACCGACCCCCCTGGCAGGCCGGGACCACCGCCTCCCCCTTCCCCTCCCGGGACTCTCGGTGCTCTTCCTGGCGCCTGCCCGAACCCCCGGGCGGTCGGGGTAGTGCGGGATCGCCGGGCCGAGCGGGATCATCGCTCCGAGCGGGATCGTCGCGCCGAGCGGGATCGTCGCGCCGAGCGGGGGCGCCGCGCCGGACTGGAGCGCGAACGCCGACGGGCTCAGCGGGCGGGCTCCCCTTCGAAGCGGGGGGTGAAGGGGGCAGGATGCTCCAGGGCGTCGCCCCGGAGCGCCGGCGCGTAAAGGTCCCGGGCATAGTCCCGGACCATCCGGTCGGTGGTGAAGTGGAGCCCGGCCGTCATCATGGCGTGCTTCATGACCTGGATCCACCCCCGGGGGAGCCCCGCCTCGTCGCGATCGTAGAAGAGAGGAACGACCTCCTGCTCCAGGAGGGTGAAGAGGGCCTCGTGGTCCCGGGCATCCATGGCCTCGTCCGAACCCTCGGAGCGGGCAATGGCCCAGCCGTTCCGCCCGGTGAAGCCCTCGGCCCACCATCCGTCCAGGGTGCTGAGCTGGGGCACCCCGTTGAGCGCCGCCTTCATCCCGCTCGTTCCCGAGGCCTCCATGGGGACCCTGGGAATGTTCAGCCAGAGGTCCACCCCCTGCACCATCCGATGGGCCAGGTGGAGTTCGAAATCCTCGAGGAAGGCGATGCGCCCCTCGTATCGCGCGTCCCGCGTGGCCTGCCAGACCCGCTGGAGAACGCGCTTTGCCTCGTCGTCGGCGGGGTGGGCCTTTCCGGCAAAGACAAGCTGCACCGGGCGCCGGGGGTTCGTCAGGAGACGGGCCAGCCGATCCTCGTCGCGGAAGAGGAGATGGGCCCGCTTGTAGGTGGCGAAGCGCCGGGCAAAGCCGATGGTGAGAGGTTCGGGGCTCAGGAGGGAGCCCGCCCCCACGAGATGCGCCGCCTCCTTCCAGAACTCCTTCCACCGCCACCGTGACTCCTCGCGACAGAAGTCCAGGAGCTCATGGCGCAGCTCGGTGTGGATCTCCCAGATCGCCGCATCATCGAGGTCGAGGATGCTCCGCCAGAGCTCCGGATCGTCGGTCCGCTCCTCCCACTTGAGCCCCAGGTGGCCCTCGAGGAAGTTCATGAACCGGTGGGACATCCACGACCCCAGATGGACCCCGTTCGTGACGCCGCGAACGGGAACGGCCTCGGCCGAAAGTCCCGGCCAGAGGGGACGCCAGAGTTCGCGGGTGACCTGGGCGTGGAGACGGGAGACGCCGTTCACATGGCCGGCCAGACGGAGCCCGGCCGCCGTCATGTGGAAGGTCCCGTGGTCGATCCTCGGATGGTGGCCCAGGGCATGGAAGGTGTCCGGGTCTCCGTCGAGGCTTGCGCGGTACGCACCGCACACCTCCTCCACCAGGGTCCGGTCGAACATGTCATGGCCAGCGGGGACGGGAGTGTGGGTCGTGAAGACCGAGTGTCGTCGCACCTCGTCCAGGGCCTCCGCATACGGGCGACCGGCCGATACGAGTTCCCGGACCCGCTCCACCATCATGAAGGTCGCGTGCCCTTCGTTGGCATGCCACGCCCCTGGCGAGATTCCGAGCGTTCGCAGGACGCGCACCCCCCCCACCCCCAGAATCCACTCCTGCTTGAGGCGGTACTCCTTCCCCCCGCCGTAGAGCTGGGAGGTGAGGGCCCGGTCGTCCGGATGGTTCACCTCGAGGTTCGTGTCGAGAAGCACGAGGGAGATGCGCCCCACCTCGACCTTCCAGGCCCCGATGGCCACCTCCCGGCTTCCGGTTTCCACATGGGCCAGCGCCTCCGCCCCCCCGGGCCCATGAATACGCACGAGGGGGGTGGACCGGAGATCGAAGACCCGTTCGGCACTCTCCTGCCAGCCTTCGAGGTTCAGCTTCTGATCGAAGTACCCCCGGGCGTAGAGAAGCCCCACCCCCACGAAGGGGATCCCCAGGTCCGAGGCCGACTTGCAGTGGTCCCCGGCCAGGACCCCCAGTCCGCCCGAGTAGATGCGAAGGGAGCTGTGGAGTCCGAACTCGGCACAGAAGTAGGCCACCGGATCCGGGCCCAGCTCCGGGAAGGTTCGCCGGAACCAGGTGTCCTCCCGGGCCCGTTCGCCTTCCGCCCCTTCCGTCAGCGCCTGAAGCCGTGCCACGAAGTCCGGGTCCTCGGCCAGTTCGGCCAGGCGGCCGGGCTCCATCGAACGAAGGAGGGCCACCGGATTGTGGCGCACGAGGTTCCAGAGCTGGGGATCGAGCTCGGTCCGCAGGAAGGCCCGGGCTGGCCGGTTCCAGCGCCAGTTCAGGTTCAGGACCAGCTCTTCCAGCGGGACAAGGGCCTGGGGAAGGAAGGGGAATCTTCCACTGCGAGGAGTCATGCGTGGCGGCGGATGGAGGTCGGAGGGGTTGGCGGAAAGGGCACGGCGCGGGAGGACAGAACCCCGGGAGATCGGCGAGGGCCATGGCAGAAGGCCCCATCCCATGTCCCGGGGGCTGTGCGTCGGGAGCCGGCGGGTCCCCGTCGCGCCCCCTGAATCTCCCCTGAAGCCCCCCGCGAGAGAAGCCCCCCGGCGGCGGCGGGGGGGAGGGGGCGCTCCCGCTCAGGAGGCCGACGCTTCCGGATCCGGCCCCACGTTGGCTCGCACGTACCGGACCGGGAGCCCCAGGTGAAGGAGGTTCCGGTGGCTGGGGTTCGGGCGCCCCGGGAGGTCCTCGTCGGTCTCGGAGACGAGCCAGCGCACCCCCCGGACGCGGGCCTCCTCCCACCGATGCGCCAGAAGGGCACGCTGGGCGCCCCGCCTCCGGGCCTCGGGAAGGGTCGCGCCGAAGTTCAGCTGGGCCACGTCGGGGTGAGATCGGGGATGGTAGAGGGCACCGGCCGCCATCGGGTGCAGACCCTCCCCTCCCGGCGGAAAGACGAGGTAGAGGCGCCAGCCCGGGCGTCCGGAGAGCGCGGCCATCCACGAGACGAAGCCGGGGTGCATCCCGAAGCCCTGAACCACGATCCGGGCCCACGCCAGGGCCCCTTTTACTTCGGGGTCGTCGCCCACCTCCTCGACCCGCAGCGACGAGGGGCCCTCGAGCCCTGGGGCGATGGAGGGTGCGCCCTGCAGCCGGCCCAGGTGCTTGGACCATCCACGCAGCTTCACGATGGGCCGTCCCCCGGCGGCCGACCCCGGCGAGGTCGCGCCGAGGAGAGGTTCGACCTGGTCGGGGAGGAGGTGGAGCATCCAGCGATGGATTCCCGCGCCCCCGAAATGGTCCCGGGCCCGGGCCAGGAGGGCCCCGTCGGCCCGGGGGGGGCGCATGACGCGGTTGAAGAAGGGGTGATCGAACCCCCGGGCCCGCAGGAACACCCCCGTTGCATCCTCCTCGAGGGAGACGCCCAGATCGCGGGCCACCCTGCGGGGAAGGGCCTCGTACAGGTCCCGGTACATCTCCGTTTCCGCCACCTCCAGGTCGTCGATGGAGGGCATGGCGGGTGGTTCGGGGGGGCGCTCGCCGAGGGGGTTGCGGGGGGAGCCGTCCGCGGACGGCTCGGGTCGGATCGGCAGGGTCATGGCGGAGATGGGGCTGCAAGGCGCGTACATCGGGACGCTCGGAAGGCGCCCGAACCCTTCTACGGGCCTGACCCCGGTGGGGTTTCGGTCGGTGCCCCGCGCACCCCGGGGAAGGACCGGCCGACGGTCGGCTTCAGCCGTCTCCCGGAGCCTCCTCCGGCGGCATGCCCGCAGGGGAGGCCGTGTCCGCCGGGGGAAGGGGCACGGTCCGGGTCAGATCGAAGGCGGCCTCCAGCCGGAGGGCCCCGTTCAGGTAGAGGCGGTAGTAGAAGCGGTCGCCCCCGGGAGCGAGGGCCATGACCCAGGTGTTGGCGGCCCGTGCCGGACGGGCCTCCAGGGTGGACGCGTCGGCTGGGAAGTAGAGGAGGTGTTCCGAGGACGGCTCCGCCCCTTCGGACGGGGTGCGGTGGGCCAGCCCCCCGTAGAGGTTCGCCTCACCGGGCGTTCCCCGAGTGTCCCGATGGTCGTGGGCGAGGCGAAGGGCCCCCTCCTCGAAGGAGAGGAGCCAGGTTCGGGACCGGTCCTCCCCGACCACGAAGGGAATGGGGAGGAGATCGCCATCGCAGCTGTCCAGCACCATCCGGAGCACCGCGCCTTCGAAGGGCTCGGGGCTGGCCAGGGTGTTGAGGGTGGTCCGGCCGGGGTAGGCGGCCCGGAGCGGTTCCGGGGACCCGTGGTTCCCCCGGGATGAGGGGTCGTCGGTGGAGGATGCGGCGCCTGAAGCCGAAGATCCCGTCGCGTTTGCCCCCTCCTCCTCGAGGGGAGGGGGTGCGGGGGTGCAGTGGAGGGTGAGGTCGTCGAGAAAGGCGGCCACCTCCTCTCGCGAAGCGGGGACGAGCCCCCAGGGGAGGGAGGCCTCGGCTGCCGAGGCCGAGTCGAGCCCCGGGAGAAAGGAGGGTCCCTGTACGGAGAGCCCGGGGAGGACCTCGTCGTGGGACAGGGGAGGCGAGGTGACCCCCGCCGCCACGCCCGCCTCCTCCCTCGCCTCGAGGGCCCCGGCGTCTCCTGATGCCGGCGCATCCCCCCCACCTCCGCACCCGGCCGGGAAGAGAAGGAGGGGGAGGAGAAGGACGGAGCCAAGGGCGCCGGGGGGTCGACGGGACGAGGCGCTGCCGAGGGTCGTGGCCAAGGGGTTCTCCAGGGAGGTTCAGGGGGGCGGGATCACTCCTCCTCGGTCCGCACCTCGACCCAGGCCCCGCCGTCCGCATCCCAGTGGACGGTGAGATGCCAGGGCCGACAGCAGACCTCGCAGTCTTCCACATACGACTGGACCATGCCGCCCCCCGGGTCAAGGAGGAGCTCGACCTCGGCGCCACAGTAGGGGCACCAGACCTGGGCCGAATCGTCCGGGAGATCCCCCTCCTCTCCCGCTTCGAAGAAGTCCTCGCTCATTCCGGGATGGACCCCCGACCGGACCCATCGGTTCCCTGGTCCCGACCCGATCCGGCCGATCCGGGGCTTGCGACGACCGGACGGAGAGGGCGAGACTCCCCCCGTGATCACTCCCGAACGGTTTCACCGAATCCGCCGCGTGCTCGCGCGCCGCCAGCCCGACCTGACCGTGGTCATGGAGCGGGTGAACAAGGAGCACAACTTCTCCGCCATTCTCCGGAACTGCGATGCCGTGGGGGTTCTGGAGGTCCACGCCGTGCCCCCGCGCCACGGGCTCAAGCTCTCGGAGCAGACCTCCGCCGGGGCCCAGAAATGGGTTCGGGTCCATCGGCATGAGGCCGACAACGCGGTGGAGATCGTGACCGCGCTCAAGCGACGGGAGATGCAGGTGGTGGCAGCCCACCCCGATGCCCGCTCCGTGGATTTCCGGGCCGTGGACTTCACCCGCCCCACCGCGATCCTGATGGGCGCGGAACTCTACGGGGTAAGCGAATCAGCGCTTGCAGCAGCCGATGTCACGGCGGCCATTCCCATGGTGGGGATGACACGCTCGCTCAATGTTTCGGTGGCCACCGCCCTCCTCCTCTACGAGGCCCAGCGGCAGCGGGAGGGGGCGGGGATGTACGCCGGGGACCCCCCGAGAATTCCCGAACCCCGCTTCAGCGAGCTTCTCTTCGAGGGCGCGTACCCTCGCTTCGCGCGCCGATTCCGGGAGCTTGGACTCCCCTACCCCGCCCTCGGCCCCGATGGCGAGATCGTGGGGGACCTCTCTCCGCTGGGGAGCGTCTGAGCGACGGACCTGCCCTGCGCGGGATCGCCCTGCGGGTGGTCATCTCCGCGGGTCCCGGCGCCCTTCCTTCGTGCGCTCCCCCTTCCACCCCCTGCGCCCCGTCCGCCCCGGATGTCTCTCGCTGAAATCCTCGCCACGAACCTTCTCTCGCCCGTGGTCCTTGCCTTTGCCCTGGGGGTGACGGCAACGCTGATCCGGAGCGATCTGGAGGTGCCCGAGCCGCTGTACCAGGCGCTCTCCATCTACCTCCTTCTCGCCATCGGGCTGAAGGGCGGGGTCGCCCTTGCCCAGACCCCCCTGGGCGAGGTGCTCCTCCCTGCGGCCATGACCCTCCTCCTCGGGCTCCTCACCCCCCTCACCGCGTGGGGGGCGGCCCGCTACCTGGCACGCCTCGATCCGGTGGATGCCGGGGCGCTGGCCGCCCACTTCGGTTCGGTTTCGGTGGTCACCTTCCTCGCCGCCGTCGCCTTTGCCGATGCCGCCGGGATCGCGGTGGAAGGGTACCTTCCGGCCCTCGTGGCGGTCCTGGAAGTGCCTGCCATTGCGGTGGGGATCCTCCTGGGGCACCTGGGGATGCAACGGGCGGCAGGGAACGTGGAGAGGGGCGCAGGATCGGGCGCGGGTGGCAGGCTCCGCGCCGGCGGGAGCGGGGGCGTCGGCGCAGCTCATCAATCTGTCGGAAAACGCCACCTATCTGGTGGAGCGCCCCGGCGCGGAGAACACCGTGCTGCGCATCCACCGCGAGCAGTATCACTCGAAGAACG
>JBJHCG010000004.1:128902-180535 GCA_050485885.1 Gemmatimonadales bacterium
GGGGGGGGGGGGGGGCCGGGGGGCGTCGGCCCGCAGGGACCCCGTGGGGCGCGCTCCTCCACGAGGTCCTCACCGGTCGGAGCCTGGTCCTCCTCCTGGGCGGGGTGGCCATCGGGTGGGTGGCAGGGCCGGTCCGGATGGCCCCCGTGGAGCCCTTCTTCACGGCCATCTTCCCGGGGGTGCTCGCCCTCTTCCTTCTGGAAATGGGCCTGGTGGCGGCGCGGCGCCTCCGCGACATCCGGGAAACGGGGGTCGCCCTTCTCCTTCTCGGGACCCTCCTCCCCGTGGCCCACGGCGCCCTCGGGGTGTGGGGGGGGCTCCTTGCCGGTCTCTCGGTGGGGGGGGCCGGGGTCTTCGGGACCATGGTGGCGTCGGCCTCCTACATCGCCGCCCCCGCCGCCGTCCGGGTGGCCCTCCCCCAGGCCCGCCCCTCCCTTTACCTGACCGCCGCGCTGGGGATCACCTTCCCCTTCAACCTCGTCCTCGGCATCCCCCTCTTCTTCGGCTTCGCCCGGCTCCTCGGAGGCGCACCATGACCCCCTCGGACACCCCTTCCTCCCCTTCCGGGACCCCGGACTCCTCCGGGAATCGCGACCCGGGGCTGGGCACGATGATCCTTGTCACGATCATCACCGAGCGCCTCCTCCGGGACCGGATCCTCGAAGGTGTTCACGCCGCCGGGGCCCGGGGCCACACCCTCACCGATGTGACGGGGGAAGGATCGCGGAGGATTGCCGCCCACGAGTGGGAGGGGCCCAGCGTCAAGATCGAGACGATCGTCCCCGAGACCGTGGCCGAGCGGATCCGCGACTTCGTCTCGGACCACTACTTCGAACACCACGCGGTGATCCTCTACTCCCAGCCCGTCCAGGTCATCCGGAAGGGCCGGTTCTGAACCGCGAACCGCCGGGGAGTACCCCGACGCAGCGGAGCGAGCCGCGGGAGCCCGGGTCCGGGCACGTGGCGTGGGGCGGACGTCCTGTGGCCTTCGAACGCCGCGTACTCCCCCGCCTCAGGGCTGCAGCCGGACCACCTCCCACGGCGTGAAGGAGGCGCCATCGGGGGCAGGAGCGCGGCGGAAGAGGATCCGGTCATGGAGGCGCCACCCGCCCTCCCGCCAGAACTCGATCTCCAGGGGGCGGAGAAGGTAGCCTCCCCAATGGGGTGGGCGGGGGACCGCATCCGATGCGAACCGGGCCTCCGCCTCCCGGTATCGGGCCTCCAAGGCCTCCCGGTCGGCGATGGGGGCGCTCTGCTCCGAGGCCCAGGCGCCCATCTGGCTGCCCCGGGGGCGCACACGGAAATAGGCGTCGGATTCCTCCTCGGGGAGGCGTTCCACCGACCCGCGCACCCGGACCTGGCGTCCGAGGGCATCCCAGTAGAAGACAAGTGCGGCGCGCCCCAGGGCCTGGAGCTGCCGTCCCTTCGTCGAGCGGCGGTTCGTGTAGAAGTGGAACCCGTTGTCCTCCACCTCCTTGAGAAGAACGATGCGGGCGTCCGGGCCTCCCTCCGGGTCCACCGTGGCCAGGGTACAGGCGTTGGGGTATCGCATTCCGGCATCGGGTGCCGGATCCCCTCCCGGGGCCATGTCCGACGGGGCCTGCGCGGTGCCTTCTGCCTCGGCGAGCCACCCACGGAAGGCGAGGATGGGGTCTCCCCCCAGCGCCTCGGGGGTGAGAGGCGGGGGGGGTGGGGTGCCCTCCACCGGAGACCCGTCGGGGGCGGAAAGGGGAGGTGCGGCGGTGGGCACGGCGCGCGCAGGGGTGGGCGTCTCGGGAGGGAACTCGCTCATGGTCGTTCCGGACGGAGTCGGAAGAGCTCCAGGGCGTTGCCGTGGAGAACGCGGGCCACCGCCTCCGTCGGAAGCCCGGACTTCAGCGCGTCGAGAAGCGGCCGATACCGGGCATAGTGACCGGTCCCGAAGAAGGTGGCGTCGGTCCCGAAAAGGACCCGCTCCGCTCCCACACGTTCCACTGCCTCCAGCGCCACCTCCGGAGGGAGCTGGGAGGTTTCGAGCCAGAGGTCGGCCGAGCGGTCCGAAAGGGCTTCCTCCACCACCGCCATGGCCGGTGCGTGGGGCCCCCCGAACCCGGTGTGGTACAGGACGATGGGCACCCCGGGATGGCGACGCCCCAGCGCGAGGAAGCGGGGGGCGGAGGCCTCGTCCACCCTTCCGTCGCAGTGAACCACCACGGGGAGGTGATGGCGGGCGGCGAAGGCGAGGTACGGGTCCAGCGCTGGATCGTCGGCCGGAACCCGGTTCATCTCGGGGTGGAGCTTGAGCCCCACGAAAAGGCGCGAGGTCCAGCGGGAGCCCCCCCCTTCCGGAGGGGTGGGAGGCTCGGGCCGGCTCGGCGATTCGGGGATCCGGAGAAGGGTGAAGGGCTCGAGAGCGGAGGCATCGCCCCGATCCGGCCGCCCCCAGAGGAGCCCCCGGAAGCGGTCGGGGTAGGAACGGACGAAGCGCACCGTGGCGCCATTGGCCTCCTCCTCCGGGAGGTCCCGGGTCTTCCCGGGGACGGCCGCTCCGTCGATGTTGGAAACGAGTGCCAGATCGAGGTTCTGGGCCGCCACTTCGGCGAGAAGGGTGGCCTCGGAGAGATCGTAACCGGCAAAGGAGCCGATGTGGGCATGGATGTCGATCGTCAGCATCTGGACCAGCGGGCCAGAGGGGGCGCGGGATCTCCGGCGGTCCCGGGAGTCCCGGCACTCCCGAAGGTGCGGGGCGTGCCCGGCGTCCCGGGTGTCCGGGGGCCCCTCAAGGTGGGGAGAGAAGCGGGGCCTGAACAGCGCCGTTCTCCGGCGCGTGCACGGCCGCTCCGAGGGGCCCCGTCCACTTCGGCCGCCCTTCCCTGGGTCCTTCCCCTCCTCCTCCTGGCCCCGCTGGCCACGGCGGGACCCGTGGAGGGGCAGCGAGGAAGCGGCGCCTCCGGGGCGCTGGGGGGCCCGGTGGCCCTTGCCACCACAGATCCCGACGAGGTCCTCGTCCCCCTCGAGGCCACCGCGGTTGCGCGGGAGGATCTGCGGCTTCTCGAGGCGTGCATCGCCTCGGCTCCGACGCCGACCGCCGCCGCTCTGACGGGCCCGCCCCCCGGAGGGCCCCATGGGGCAGGCCCCGAGCTTCAGCGACTCCGGGCCCTCTACCTCCTCGCCGTGGATGACCGGGAGAGCCTTCGGTCGGCGTGGGCCATCCACGGCGCCCTGTCGAACCAGGCGTGGGGGCGTACCGAGGTGGGAAGCGCCATCCTGGAGGCCTACCGCGGGGCCCTTCTGGCCCTCGATGCCAAGCACGGATTCTGGCCCCACGCCCGGGTTCGGGACCTCCGACGCGGACTCGAGATCCTCGACACCCAGGTGACGCGCGCACCGGACCACGAGGAGGTGCGGTACCTCCGCCTTCTTTCCACCGCCTTTCTCCCGGGCTTCATGGGAAGGCGCGAGAGCGCCGAGGCCGACCTGGAGCGCCTGGCTCACCTCCTTCCCCGAGCCGCCCACGTCTATCCTCAGCGGACCTGGACCCTTATGGCCGACACGGTGGAAGGGCTCCTCGGGGCACACGACACGCGGCTCGCGCGGGAGGTCGCCCCCGCCTTTCGAGCGGCCCGGGCGGAGGCCCGCGCCGCGGGGATCCCCCTGGTTGCCGGGTGCCGTGCCGGATAGGGGGAGGAGACCCGGGCCCCGTGCCGATCAGATCGGTGTCGGGGGGTCCTCGACCTCCGACGCGCCTCCCCCCGGCATGCCCCGGATCCTGGGCGCACCCGGGAGCCCTCGGGCCTGGCGCCTCTTCGAGATGGGGTTCCGACCCTGGATGAAGCGGAATCTCTCCGGGGTGCATGTGGCGGCATGCCCTGGTGAGGAATGCGAGGGCCCGGAAGACGATGCAGCGCGCGCCCCCCTCTTTCTGGTGGCGAACCATACCTCCTGGTTTGACGGGTTCCTCCTCCGGGAAGTTCACCGCCTCCTTCGTCCGAACGCTCCCCTTCGCTTCCTCATGCTGGACCGGGAGCTGCGTCGATCTCGCTCGCTCCGCTGGATTGGAGGCACCGGTTTCGACCCCGCGCGCCCCCTCACCCTCCGCCGCGTCCTGGCGGAACTGGGCGAACTCCGGGAGGAGGGGGTGGTCGTGGGGTGGTTTCCGCAGGGGCGGATCTACCCGGCCACGAAGCGCCCCCTGGGCTTCCAGGACGGAATCCGGCTTGCCTTGCGCCGCATGGCACCGGCCCAGGTCATCCCGGTGGGGATCCACCTCGAGATGGGCAGCTCCCCCCGACCCGCGGCCTGGATCCTCCACGGTTCGCCCCTCTCGGTCGCCGCTCCCCCCGACGCCCCCACCGCGCACCGGCTGGAGGGCGAGGTCACCGCACTCCTTCAACGGATCCAGGCGCACCTCCACGCCTTCGGGGAGGAGGCCCCAGCCGCGTGGCCCCCATCGGGAGCGCGGTAGGAGAGGTCCGGGAAGGTGCGTGAGACGTGCCTACGCCTCGTCGCCGAAGCGGCCCAGTTGCATCCGAAGGGAATCCTCCAGCTCGGGACGAAGGAAGGCATATCCTGTGGCCTGGGCCTTCTCGGGCACGGCCCGCTGCCCCTGGAGGAGGAGGGCCTCTCCCATCTCTCCCAGGAGGGTGCGAACGGCGAAGGCCGGCACGGGAAGGAGGGTGGGCCGAGAAAGGACCCGGCCCAGCACGTCGGTAAAGGCCGCGTTGGGGACCGGGTTGGGTGCCACCGCGTTCAGCGGTCCGGCCACCCCCGGATCGGCCAGGGCGTGAAGGAGAATTCCCACATGGTCGTCGATGTCGATCCATGGCATGTACTGCCGTCCATTGCCGAGCCGTCCACCCACCCCCAGCTGGAAGGGGAGAAGCATGGTGCCGAGGACGCCGCCGGATGCACTCAGCACGATCCCCGTGCGGAGCACTGATGTCCGGATTCCAGCCTCCCGCGCCGGGAGGGTGGCCCGCTCCCACGCCACGCAGACCTCCGACAGGAACCCCTTCCCCGGGCGCGCCTCCTCGGTCAGGACCTCGTCACCCCGGTCACCGTAGTACCCCACCGCCGACCCCGACACCAGGGCCTGGGGCGGCTTGGCCAGCCGGGCCATGGAGCGCGTCAGGAGAAGGGTTCCGGCCTCCCGGCTCCGGTGAATGGCCTTCTTCTTCGCTTCGGTCCACCGAACCCCGACAATGGATTCCCCGGCCAGGTGGACCACCGCGTCCACCCCGGCCAGGGCCTCCGTGTCGAGTTCCCCCCGGGCCGGGTCCCACCCCACATCGGTGGATCCCTCCACCGGGGAGCGGGTGACCCGACGCACCGCATGGCCTCCCGTGGTGAGGAGGTGGGCAAGCTGGGTCCCGATGAGGCCGGTGGCCCCGGTGATCGCAACCGAGAGGGGCGGGGCATCGGGACCCCGTACCACGGCCATGCGCCGGATCAGCTTCAGGTCGCCCGCGAGCCGGGCTCCCCGAAAGCGGAAGAGCCGGTCGAGGGAGCGCTCGATGTAGGGCCCGCCGAAGGCCTGGCCCAGCCCTCCCAGGGGAGGCTCCCAGGTGACCACGTCCTCCACGGCGGATCGTCCCCCTTCGAGGGATTCGAAGCGATGCTCGTGCCTCCAGAGGGCGAAGGGCCCGGAGACCTGCTCATCGACGAAAAGCCGGTTCTCCTCGAACTGGGTGTGCTCCACCTCCCAGGCCAGGGTGGCCGGCCCCTTTCGAAGCTCGAGCACGACCCGTCCTCCGGGTTCGATTCCCCCCGCCCTCTCCCGCACGCGGACGTTCTCCCAGGGAGGGGTAAGGCGGTCGAAGGCGCCGGGACGTCGATGCCAGGCAAAGACCCGCTCCACCGGGTGATCCAGCTCGATGCGATGGCGAAACACGGGCATGGGTTCACCCCTTCTTCGGGTTGTCGGCGCCGAATCGCGCCAGGTAGTCGTTGAGCTCCACCTTGCGGCGGGTGGATGCCGAGGTCATGGAGCGGACCGTTCCGAACACCGCGCGCTCCGGCCACCCCCGATCGAACCGGCCCAGGGTCCACATGATTCCCGAGGTGGAGTTCGGATCGCGGCCGTCCACCCCCCAGGTGTGATTCAGTTCGATCATGACCGAGAGCGCTTCCCGGGGGGATTCCGTCCACTCGAGGATCTTCTTCCCCCAGAGCATCCGGAGGTAGTTGTGGATCGTCCCCACCTCGCGGAGCTCTCGCTGGGCGGCATTCCAGAGGGGGTCATGGGTGCGGGCCGCGGCAAAGGCCTCCCGGTCGTAGCGGTGGGGGCGCGGGTCCCCAGCGTGATGCTCGAGGGTGGCCCGCGCCCACGCCGGAAGGGTCTCCCAGGCCTCGGGGTCGGTTCCTGCCTGCACATGCCGGAAGACGTCATGGACCCCCAGTTCCCGCCAGGTGATGATCTGGTCGAGAAAGGCCTCCGCATCGGCGGAGAGTCCCCACCACCCCTCACGCCGGCCATCGGCCTTTCGGTCGCGGACCTGGGCGGCCAGGAGGGCCGGGCGGTATCCCTCCTGGTCCAGGAGGGCATGGACGATCTCGTGGCTCGCGATATGGCCCCAGTGGAGGTGGGGGGAGAGCCCCGTGGCATGGTTCCGGTCCGGGTGGTTTCGTCCTTCGGCGTACCCGGACAGCCCGCCCTCCAGAAACAGCCCGAGGCGGCGAAGGGCCTCCTTCCTCCCTCCCCGAAAGGGCACCGGAGGGATCGATCGGTCGAGGGGGAGGGCGGAGAGCTCCCGGTCGGCCAGCAACTCCGAGGGAGTCGGCGACCACCTCCCGGTGATCGCCTCCCCGACCACGGCTTCGAGGCGAACCCTCATGGGTTGCCCCGGATCCCCGAAGGCCGGGAGGGGTGCGCCAGACAGGGGGTGCTCGGCCGGGCCCTCCTCCAGCCAGGGGGGGAGGTGCTTGTGGAGGTGCCGCCGAAAGGAATGGGCAGTGGTGAAGTCGCGCCCGGGCTGCCTCAGGGGGAGGATCCCATTCCCGTCCACCGCCTCGAGCCGCACGGAGAGGTGTTCGGCGGCTGCGGCCCGCATCCGGGGAAGGAAGAAGTGGGGCGCGTCGTCGGTGACCACCAGCGCCGCGCGCTTGGCCAGCGCCTGGAGGAGTCCCTTCCCCCGACCGGCCTCCGGTTCGACATACGGAAAGTAGCCCGCGCGCTGCCCCTCCAGGCGGGAGGCATGTTCCTCCATCCCGTCGAGGCAGAACCGGTGATGCCGGAGGTTCTGGTACCGGTACCCGATCCGGAGGGGTTCGAACACGAGGAGGGGAAGCCCCAGGTGCCGCGACCAGGCCACCGCCCGCTCGAGGGCCGGGTTCCACTCGAGTCGGCGAAAGGCGGTCATCCAGTAGAGGACGAAGGCCGCGCCCTCGGCCCCGTCGGCGGCCGCCGTGCGGACCGGGGCATCGTTGAGAAGGGCGATGCGAAGGGCCGGAGGGCCGCCGTCGGGCCCGTCGGAGGTTCCCGAAGCGTTGGGGCTGGAGGTCATGCTCCGGGCGTACCCGGGGCACCCGCCTCCGTTTCGCCGGCGGAGCCGGCCGGATCGAGGGCCCCCCTCAGGGCCCGAGCCAGTTCCTCCTCCACCGGGCCCTCCTTCCTCACGAGATGCACCCGGCACGCCACGAGTTCCACCTCTTCCTCGGGGGTGATGTCGCGAGAGGCGAGGACCACCAGCGGGATCTCCCGGAAGGCCTGGGAATCCCGGAGCTGCCGAAGGAAGGCCACCCCCCCGATCACCGGCATGTCGAGTTCGGATACGACGAGCTCCACGGGGACCCGCTTCAGGTACTGGAGGGCCTCCACGCCATGCTCCACGGCGTGAACCTGGAAGCCTGCATCCCGAAGATACCGGGTCACGAGAAGCCGGGAGGCGGGGTGCGCATCGACCACGAGGATCCGGGAGCCACGCCGCTCGAGGTTCCGCTCGAGCACGGGGAGGAGGGTCTCCCGATCCACCGGTTTCGGGAGAAGGTCCACCGAGCCGAGCACGGGCCTTCCCTCCTCCCCGGCCACCAGACTCACGACCACGACCGGGATGTCCCGGACCCGGGCATCTTCCCGAAGGCCCCGAAGCATCTCCCACCCGGTCATCCGGGGCATCATCAGGTCGAGGGTGATGAGGTCCGGCCGGGCCCGCCGGGCGACCTCGAGGCCTTCGGCGCCATCCCTGGCCAGGAGGACCCGGCACCCCAGCTCCTCGAGGGTAACGCGAAGGAGGGTTCGAGAGTCCTCCTCGTCGTCCACCACGAGCACGGTGCGGCCTTGAAGGGCTTCGGCGGCTTCCGCAAGGGCGGTTGCATCGAAAGGCATCGACGGGAAAACGCCGCCTGCGGCCTCCTCTCCCGTTCCGGGGGGAGCGGCTTCCGCATCAGGGGCCTTCTCGGCCTCCTCGCGCCTTTCCACCGGGGCCGGGGGCTCCCCCTCGAAGGCCGCCTCCTCCAGTCCTGCCGCCGCTCCATTCGTCGCGGGCGGCTCCGCTTCACCGAACTCGATGCTGAAGTCCGATCCCTTCCCGACCTCACTCCGGACCTGGAGTTCGAAGCCCATGAGGTCACAGAGCGAACGCGAAATGGCGAGCCCGAGTCCCGTCCCCCCGAACCGGCGTGCCGTGCCTGAATCCGCCTGTTCGAAGGCACGGAAGATGGCTTCGAGCCGATCCTCCGGGATTCCGATCCCGGTGTCGCGCACCGAGATCCGGAGGGGCCGTCCCGCGTCGTCCACCTCGACCCGGACCCGGACCTCCCCCGACTCGGTGAACTTGAGGGCATTCCCCACCAGGTTGATGAGGACCTGCTTGAGGCGAGCCCGGTCCGCGGTGACGGGGACGGAGGCCGGGCCACCCACGACCTCCCAGAGGAGGCGCAGGGGACGACCCACCACCTGGGACTCGAGCTGGCCGATCGTTTCCTCGGCCAGGGCATCGAGGGCCACGGGTTCGAGTTCGAGCTCCATGCGCCCGGCCTCGATCTTGGACAGATCGAGGATTTCGTTGATGAGATGGAGGAGGTGCTTCCCGTTGGCCTGGATTCGTTCGAGGAAGCCCCGGTCCCGCTCCGAGAGCTCGGCGGCCGCCCCCCGGAGGAGGAGGTTGGAGAACCCGATCACGGAGTTGAGGGGGGTCCGGAGTTCATGGCTCATGCTCGCCATGAAGTGGGACTTGGTCTCGCTTGCCTCCTCGGCCTGTCGGCGGGCCCTTCGGAGCTCCTCCTCCACGCGGTGACGCCGAGTGGCATCGCGGGCAAAGACCACGACCCCGGAGACCTCCCCGTCGGCGGTCTGGATGGGGTTGAAGAACATTTCGAAGACCCGCTTCTCCCCCAGGAACCGCTCCTCCCGTACCCCGGAGAAGCGTCGTCCCATGAGGGCCCGCGCATAGCAGCGGTGGAACCATTCCGCTGCCTCCTCCCCCATGATGTCGACGGTGGCCTCCCCGACCTCGGGCCGCCGCCCCACGATTCCCTCGAGGGCAGCCGTGAAGGCCGCGTTGAAGGTCACGAGACGCCCCTCCCGGTCCACCGACCAGATCGGATCACCCGTGCTTTCGAAGACGGCGCGCAGGTTGGCCTCGATCCGGGCGAGCTCGATCTCGCGGGCCCGAATCTCCGAAAGATCCCGCAGAATCGTTCGGGTCGCCACCGGCTCCCCCCCCTCGAACCGACAGTTCGAGGAAGCAGAGAGGAGGACCGGTTCGCCCTCCTTCGTTCGAAAGGTGAGGGGAAGCCCCGTCACCGCCTCGCCCCGGAAGATGCGCTCGGTGGCCGCATCGAAGGTCTCGAGATCATCCGGGTGCACGAGGTCGCGGATCCGGATCGTCTCCAGGTCGTCCGCCGTGTACCCCATCCGGCGCCTCCACGCCTCGTTCGTGTAGAGGATGCGACCGTCCAGGCCGGTGGAGTGGATCAGGTCATGGGCGTGATCCAGAATGTCGGTGAGCCGGGC
Organism: Gemmatimonadales bacterium; assembly: GCA_050485885.1. Taxonomy (GTDB): domain Bacteria; phylum Gemmatimonadota; class Gemmatimonadetes; order Longimicrobiales; family Gaopeijiaceae; genus SKNW01. The sequence continues at coordinate 138,834 of JBJHCG010000004.1, forward strand.
TTCCGACGCCCGGACCTCGGCCATCTCGGCCACGAGGGTCCGCGACACCCTTCCCCGCCGGGCCAGAAGCACCCCGACGCCCCCCAGGAGGAGGGCGATCGCGCCGGCGAGGGCCGGGAGGAGCCAGGCGGGGGCGTGGTCGGTCAGGGGTGCCTCCCCTCCAGGAGGGCCTCGATGGCCTCGATGAGGGCGTCCACATCGACAATGGGTTTCGTCATGTAGTGATCGAACCCGAGCCCCAGGAAGCGCTCCCGGTCACCGGTCATGGCGTGGGCCGTGAGGGCGATGACAGGGAGGCCGCGAAGGCCCTCCGTTTCCTGCATTCGCTGGAAGACCTCGGTACCGTCCATACCAGGAAGGGAGATGTCGAGGAGGACCAGAGCGGGGGGACATGCCTCCATTCCGGCCAGCGCCTCGATCCCGTTCTCGTATTCGTCGATCTCGAAGTGGTCCTCCAGGATGGCCTGCACCAGGAGACGGTTGTCGGGGTTGTCTTCGACGAGCGCCAGACGGGGAGGCATCAGGGGGTCTCCATCGCGGAGGTTCGCTTCATTTCGAGGCTCCGAAGGGTCTGCTCTGCCGTGGTCTCGAGCTCCGGGAGGAGGGCCTGCGCGTCGTCGAGGCGACCGTCCTCTCCCGCGTCCTCCATCTGCTGGCAGAGCCGCTGGAGGCGGACGGCGCCGAGGTTCCCGGAGGAGGACTTGAGGGAATGGGCCCCCTGCTCGATGCGGGAGCCGTCTCCCTCGGCAACCCCGGCCCGGATCTCCTCGAGCCGGCCCGGCGCGTTCTTCAGGTAGAGTGCCACCATCTTGCCGAGAAGTTCGTCCCCCCCCCATTCGCGAAGGCGAACGAAGGCCCCGGGGTCCAGAAGGGGAAGGGATTCGGTCATGCACGCACCCTCCCCTGCCCGCCCCCTGTACGGAGAGATTCGCGAAGGGCCTCGAGCCCGGCCTCGACCCCCTCCGGATGCCCGTACACGGAGGATCCCGCCACGAAGGAATCCGCCCCGGCGTCGGCGCAGAGGCCGATGGTCCGGGCGTCGACCCCTCCATCGACCTGGAGGTAGGCGCCCCTTCCCCCGGCCCGGTCCAGGAGGGCCCGTGCCCGGGCGATCTTCCGGGGCGCATGCGGGAGGAAGGACTGTCCCCCGAAGCCGGGGTTCACCGTCATGATGAGAAGGAGGTCCAGCATCTCCACCACGTCGACGAGGGTTTCCACCGGGGTCGACGGGTTCAGGGCCACCCCGGGGAGGGCTCCGGCATCGCGGATCAGCGTGAGGAGACGGTCCAGGTGAGGGGACACCTCCTGGTGGACGGTGATCCGGTCGGCACCGGCCTGGGCAAAGGCCTCCACGAATCGCTCCGGCGCCTCGATCATGAGGTGCACATCGACCGGGAGCCGGGTCGCCTTTCGGACGGCAGCGGTCATGGCGGGTCCCAGCGTGAGGTTGGGAACGAAGTGGCCGTCCATGACATCCACATGGATCCAGTCCGCGCCGGCGGCCTCCGCCCGCTCCACCTCTTCGGCCAGGCGTCCGAAATCGGCCGAGAGAATGGAGGGCGCGAGGACCCTGGGGTTCCCCCTTCGGGACGCGCCTACCCCCTCGGAACCCGCTCCCGTGGCCCGCATTTCTCGTTCGACCTCGTTCATCCCCTCTCCCTCGTCCATGACGGTCACCCCCGACCGACGCCCGGTTTCAGGGGCAGGAAACCCTTCGGAAAGGGGGCCAGGGGTCGACGCCTCTCCCCCTCTCCCCCGGTTCAACGGTCGAGGCGCTCGACGGGGCCTCCGGCTCCGGCTTCCCCTCCACCCCCTTCCCCGATCCCCCCGCCGGAGTGCGCGACGCCAGCCAGGTAGCACCGCTCGGCGAGCCCCAGGAAAAGCCCGGTCTCCACCACCCCCGCACGGGCCTGGAGGGCCCGATCCAGCGCCTGTGCCTCGTCCCGTCCCCCGATCCCCGGGAGAGCGAAATGGAGGTCCCAGATGAGGTTTCCATTGTCTGTCCGAACCGGTGCCTTCCCGATGCCCGTGCTTCGGAGGACCGGCTCCGCACCGAGGGACCGGAAGAAGGAAAGATGGGCATCCCACCCAAAGGGCACCACCTCCACGGGAACCGGCGCCTTCTCTCCCAACGTCGTGACCCGCTTCCCCTGGTCGGCAATGACAACGAAGCGCCGGCTGGCCTGCACCACCATCTTCTCCCGCAGGTGGGCGGCACCGAGCCCCTTGATGAGGTCGAGGCCCGGGCCGACCTCGTCGGCGCCATCGATGGTGAGATCGAGGGTCCCGGCCTCCGCGAGCGCGATCAGGGGAATTCCCAGGGCCCGGGCGCGCGCCGCCGTGTCCTCGGAGGTGGGGACCCCGCGGATGTCATGGAGTGCGCCCTGGTCCAGGGCCTCGCCCAGCGCCTCGAGGAAGTGGCGTACGGTGCTCCCGGTTCCGAGGCCGAGGGTCATCCCCGACCGGACCTCGACGAGGGCAGCCCGGCCGGCGAGACGCTTGGCGTCGTCAGGGCTGGAGCCATGCATGGATCAGCCCTCGCCTGCACGGGTGGCCGGCACCACGTCGAGGTGCCGGCGCAGCGCCTCGACCTGTTCCAGCACCCGCCGCCGGGAGGTACCACCTGCGGCGTCGCGGGCCTCCACCGAGGCCTCCCAGTCGAAGGCAGCCCGGGCACGACCCTCTCCCAGCGCGGGATGGACCGCGCCGAACACCGGATCCGGGAGCTCGGAGAGGGGAAGGTCCCGGTCCTCGGCCTCCCGGACCAGGGAACCGACGTGGTCATGGGCTTCCCGGAAGGGCACCCCCGCACGGACGAGGAGATCGGCCAGGTCCGTGGCCAGGAGCTCGGGGTCCCGAGCCTTCTCGATCCGGTCCGGCCGGAAGGTCACGCTCCGGATGGCGCCGGCCATGGCCGGAAGGACGAGCCCCACCGTGTCGGTCACCTCGAAGACGAGTCCCTTGTCCTCCTGGAGGTCGCGGTTGTACCCGGTGGGGAGCCCCTTCAGGAGAACAAGAAAGCCGGCAAGTCCGCCGAGGAGTCGCCCCGACTTTCCCCGCACGAGTTCGGCCACATCGGGGTTCCGCTTCTGGGGCATGAGGGAGGACCCGGTGGAGTAGCCGTCCCCGATGCGCAGGAAGGCGAACTCCTTGGAGGAGAAGAGGAGAAGATCTTCCGAGAGCCGGGAGAGGTGCACCCCCAGGAGGGCCGAGGCGAAGAGGAGTTCGGCCGCCCAGTCGCGGTCGCTCACCGCATCCATGGAGTTCTGGGTGATGCCCCGAAAGCCGAGCTCTCGGGCCAGCGCTTCCCGGTCCACCGGGAAGGGGCATCCAGCCAGGGCCCCCGACCCCAGGGGGAGGAGGGCGGCGGAGCGGGCGGCGGCGAGGAAGCGGTCCCGGTCCCGCAGGAGGGGCCAGGCATGCGAAAGGGCCCAGTGCCCGGCGCGGACCGGCTGACCCTGCTGAAGGTGGGTGTATCCGGGAAGGATGATCTCCACCGAGGCCTCCGCCATGTCCACGAGCGCCCGGGCGACCTCGCTGACCCCGGCGGCCAGGGACTCCGCCCTTCGCATCCCCCACAGGCGGAAGTCCGTGGCGACCTGGTCGTTCCGGGAGCGCCCGGTATGGAGCTTCCCCGCCACCGGCCCCACGGCCTCGGTGAGGAGGCGCTCCACGAGGGAGTGGATGTCCTCGTCCGGGGCATCGTGGGGGAAGGCCTCCTCGAAGCGTGCCTCGATCCCGGTCAGCCCTTCGAGGATCCGGTCACGCTCCCCGGCCGTGAGGACCCCGGCCGCCGCGAGCCCCCGGGCCCAGGCCCGGCTTCCCTCCAGGTCCTCCCGCCAGAGGCGCCAGTCCGAGCCGAGGGAGCGGTTGAGGGGCTCCATCTCGGGGGCCATTCCGCCCGTGAAACGTCCCCCCCAGAGCCCACCCTCGCGCGCGCCCTTCCCTCCCCCGCCGGTCATGTCCGCCCTCCCACCCGCACCAGGGCCTCCTCGAGGCGCGCGACCCCCTCGTCGATCTCCTGCTCCGACACCACGAGGGGGGGGAGGAGGCGAAGGGTCCGGGGTCCGGCTCCCACGAGAAGAAGCCCGAGGGCGAAGGCTTCGGTCACGACGGGGGCCACATCGAAGGTGAGTTCCACCCCCCGCATGAGTCCTCTCCCCCGGACCTCGCGGATGAAGGCGGGGTGACGCCCCTGCAACGCCTGAAGGCGGGCCTCGAGGTGGGTACCCCGGGCCCGTACCCCCTCCAGGAAGCCTGGCCGCAGGATCTCCTCCACCACCGCCAGCGCCACGGCCGCGGTGAAGGGGCCCCCGCCGAAGGTGGTCCCATGGTCCCCGGGCTGGAGCACCCCCTCGAAGACCTCGGAGAGGAGGATCGCCCCGATGGGGAGCCCCCCGGCGAGGGGCTTGGCCAGCACGAGGAGGTCGGGAGTGATCCCGGCCCGCGCGTGGGCCCGGAAGTCTCCGGTTCGCCCCACGCCGCACTGGATTTCGTCGAGGATGAGAGTCACCCCCCGCTCGGTGCACCAGCGGCGAAGGTCCTGCAGGAGATCATCGGGAAGCACCCGGATTCCCCCCTCGCCCTGGATGGGCTCGGCCACCACCGCGGCGACGCTTTCGGCGTCGATGGCCCGGTCCAGCGCCTCACGGTCGTGGGGATCCACGAAGATGACCCCGGGCATGAGGGGCTCGAAGGGGGCGCGGTACTGAGCCTTGTGGGTCAGGGCCAGGCTTCCGAAAAGCCGCCCGTGGAAGGCGCCGTGCAGGGCCACCACCCCGGTCTTCCGGAACCCCTCGGGGTCTCCGGTCTCCGGCGTCCAGCCGGCCCCGACGCGGGCCCGCTTCCGGGCAAACTTGAGCGCCCCTTCCATGGCCTCGGCGCCGGAATTGCACAGAAAGACGCGGTGCATTCCGGTCACCTCGCAGAGGGTCCGGGCAAGGGCCTCTCCGGGGGGGGTCCGGTAGAGGTTCGAGGTGTGAATGATCCCCCCATCCAGTGCCTTCAGCGCCGCCTCGCGGAGAATCGGGCTTCCATGCCCGAGCGCCGTCACCCCGATCCCCGAGGTGAAGTCGAGGTAGGCCTTTCCCTCCTCGTCGACGAGAACGCATCCGCGCCCCTCCACGAAGCGGGCATCGGGACGGCGGTAGACCTCCAGAAGGGAGGAGTCTGAGCCTTCGCGCGTGGTGGCGATCGTCATGCGGTCCGGATTCCCCGTTCGGTGGGCCACCCGTAGATGGCGTTCAGGTTCTGCACGGCCTGCCCGGCCGCGCCCTTCCCCAGGTTGTCGAGGGCCGCGCCCACGAGGACCACGGGCTCGGCGGTATCCACCACGTCCTCCGCCCCCAGGGCCAGGAGGTCGGTTCTCACCACCGCAGCCAGATCGGGGAGCCCCGCCTCCAGGACCCGTAGGGCCGGCTCCTCCTGGTAGCGGGCGCTCCAGCAGGCGCGCAGGGCATCGGCCGAGACCCCCTCCTTCACCGGAAGGACGATGGTCTCCAGAATCCCGCGCTCGGTGGGAAGAAGGTGCGGCTGGAAGAGGAGGTCCAGCGTCCCGAGGAGGGCCCGGATCTCGAGGAGATGGCGGTGCCGGTTCCCCCATCCATAGGCCCGGAAGTTCGAGGCCACCTCGGCAAAGAGGAGGTCGGTCCGAGGCGATCGCCCGGCCCCGGTAACTCCCGAGGCCGCATTCACCACCGCGAGGCGAGACGCGTCGACGAGGCCCGCCTCGACGAGGGGGAGAAGCGAAAGGAGGATACCGGTGGGGTAGCACCCCGGGTTCGCGATCAGGGCGGCCTTGGACACGGCCTCCCGGTTCCACTCGTTCAGCCCATACACCACCCCGGACTCACCCCCCCTTCCGGAGCCGGGACGATGGTCCGCGGTGAGGTCGATGACCCGGGGTCCCCGGCCGGCAACCCGCTCCACCCATGTGGCCGCCTCCCCATGGGGAAGGCAGAGGAAGAGGACGTCCGTCTCCAGCGCGGCCCCTTCATCGGGAGGGGAGAAGGGGAGTCCGAAGGCGGGAGACGGGTTCCCCGCCTCCGAGCGCGACGTGGTGAAGGACAGCGCCACGCCGGGGTGGCCTGCCAGGAGGCGGGTGAGTTCGAGGCCCGTGTAGCCGGATCCCCCGACCACCCCCACGCGGACGGGGTCCGAGCCCTTCTCTCCGGTGCGGAGGGCCGGCCCGGAACGGGGGGGGGTGGAGGTGCGGGGGATCTCCCCCCTCAAGGGGGGCTCCGCGAGGTCGGAACCCTCGCCGGTCTGGCCGGGGTGGGGCGCGTCGGGGTTGGTCATGCCTATAGATAGGGGATCGGAAGCGGGGGTCAATGGCAGGGGCGGTCCTCACCCCCGATGGAGTTCCGCCTCCACCATGGCCCGAACCCGCTCGGGCTCCACCCCCACGCTCCGGCCCACCTCCTTCCCTCGATGAAAGAGGACCACGGTGGGAACGCTTCCGATGGCGTGTCTCGTCGTCACCTCGGAATCCTCATCGGTGTCGACCTTCACCACGCGGAGCGCCTCCCCATGTTCCCGGGCCAGGGCCCGGAGGGTCGGCACGATCCAGGCACAGGGTCCGCACCAGGTGGCGAAGAAGTCCACCAGCAGGGGCACGGATGCGTCCCGGATCTGCCCTTCGAGCTCCCCGGCCGGGAGGACGGGGAGCTCGAAGGGGTCCGGAGATCCGGACGAGGGGTTCACCGGGCAGTAGCCTCGATCAGAAGGCGTAGCGCAGCCGGAGAAGGGCCATGCGCCCGACCGGCGGGGTTCCCGGGAAGCTCTGGAAGGACTCGTCCAGGAGGTTCTGGATGGAGAGCTGCACCGAGGCCCCGTCCAGGGTGGGGAGGCGGTAGGAAAGGTTCAGGTCGAAGAGGGTGGAGTCCTCCACGCAGGGGAGGGAGCCGGTGGGGACCGGGTCCTGAATGCAGGCCAGTCCCTCGTAGACCCCCGAGGATGCCGGGTAGCCGGCCGCGACCCGCCCCCGAAGCTCCGAGGTGAGCCCCAGACCCTGGTTCCGGTAGCTCACCGCAAGGGAGCCCTTCTGCTTGGGCGCGTTCAGGGTCACCACCGCCCCCCGGGAGGTGGTGAAGTGGTCGTCGTTCACGAAGGCCAGGGAGCCCCGCACCGACCACGCATCGTTCAGGAGGAACTCACCCCCCAGGTCCACCCCCCAGACGTTGAAGTCGTCATCGACGTTCGAGTAGGTGGAGAGGAGCTGGGCTCCGTTGGCATTCACATCGGCCGACGAGATCACCCCCACCGGCACCGAGGCGATCCCGGTGGCGATCTGGACCGCCAGGGCCTGGGCCTCGGCCTGTCCCATCCCACCCTGCATCAGGATGGGAACGAGCTGGGGCACCAGGTAGGCACCCACATCCTGCCCGTCCATGAGGACGAGGGGGGTCTGGATCGTGAGGGGGGTCACGAGCTGGGTCCGCTGCGAGAACCAGACATCGGCCTGAAGCGACATGCGCCCCCCCACGATCCCCCGGTACCCGACCTCGAAGGTGGACTGGAGCGACTCGCGAATGGGCTCCACATCGGGAAGGTCCAGCCCAGCCAGCGATCCCACGGCCCCGGTGGCCGGGTTCAGGATCCCGGCTCCGATCTGGGCCGGGGTGGGCTGGAGGCTCTCCATGAAGGCCACGAGCTGGGGGGGAAGCGGGGTCCCGGCGGCGGCGGACTGGGCGGCCACCACCTGCACGGCGGCAGGCCAGAAGGCCGAGGCCCCGGCGGCGGGGAGGAGCTGGACCGGGCCGCCTCCGGCGGCGGGCGTGAAGGGCGAGCGCATGAGATACGACCCATCGCCCTGCCGGAAACGGAAGCCTTCCGTACCCGTGCCCTGCACCCGGACGCTGTATCCGAGCTGAGCCAGCGTTGCATTGGGGATGGCCGTTCCCAGGTCCAGGAACTGGTTCAGGGAGGAAGGCGTCGAGAAGGCCCGGTTGAAGGAGGCGCGGAAGGTCTGCCCCTGCACCGGGTTCCAGACCAGGCCCGCCCGGGGGGAGAAGACCGGGTCCGGAAGGGCCGAGTGGGTGTCCAGGCGCCCGGCCAGGACCAGGTCCAGGGTCGGGCTGATCCGGGTCGTGTTCTGAAGATACCCTCCGATCTCCGTGGTCTGGTCGTCATCCTCGTAGATCCCGTTGATCGTGCCTTCCGTTTCGGGATCGGTGAAGGCAAAGTCCACCCCGTACACGAGGGTGTTCCGGGTACCCACCTCGGTCCCGTGCCGAACCTGCCCCACCCAGAGCTTCGAGCGATCCACGATGGGGGCGCCGTTCCGCAGGAGGAAGGTGGTTCCGGCATCGCTGGCGTTCAGGTAGAGCTGGGCGAAGAGCCGGTTCCGCTCGAAACGGGCCTGGTAGAAGGTGTACGACCAGTCCTGCACCTGTGCTGCCCCGAGCCCGGTGAGCTCGATCTGGGACCCGGCGTTGGAGCGACCCACCGTGAAGATGGCCGTGGCATCGTCCGAAAGCGCCCAATCCGCCCGGGCCTCGAGGGACCACCGGGAAATGTCGTTGTCGCGGGCCGCGATCCGGGCGATCCGCTGGTCGGCCTCGGCCTGCGAGATCCCCACCGAGCGCATCATGTCGGCGCGCCAGAAGTCCAGATTCGACTGGAACTTCTGCTGCTCTGCCACTTCGGTGGCATCGAGGAAGTTCCACTCCTCGGCCTGGAGGAACTGGGCCGAGAGCTTGACTCCCACATTGTCGCCCACGAGTCCCGAGGCGCGGACGGCCCCCCCCAGCGCACCCCGCTCCCCGGCCATGAGGCTCCCCGACGCCCCCTGCTCGGTCAGGGGCGAGCGGGTCATCATGTGAAGCACCCCGTTCGCCGTATTCGGCCCGTACAGCGCCGCCGCCGGTCCGAAGACGAGCTCCATTCGCTCCAGATCCTCCTCGGTGGTCGGAACGAAGCTCATCACATTCACCCGGAGGGAGGGTACCCCGGCCATCCGGTAGTCGGTGAGGGTGTGCAGGGCACCCGAAAAGATGTTGTTGAATCCGCGGACCACCACGTTCGTGGACTGGACGCCCTGCTGGATCACATCGACCTGGGCGAGCGACCGGAGGTGGTCCACCGGGGTGATCACCGGGCGAACCTGAAGCTGTTCCCGGGAGATCGCCGCCACGGAGGCCGGCGATCGGCGGGGGTCCTCCACACCCACGATTCCGGTAATGACATCCACGCCGGCGAGGGCAATGGCCTGGGTCGCAATGGAGAGGTTCACCTGGGTGACCTGGCCGGCCTGGACCTGGACCAGATCCGATGTGCGGCTCTCGAATCCGATGCTCCGCACCTCGACCCGGTAGCTCCCGGCCGGGACACTTGCGGACCACGCACCATCCCGGTTCGCGATCCGGGTGGCCACGGCCAGCCCTTCCGGTGTGGACACGCTCACGTAGGCGCTGGGGACGGCCGCGCCCGAGGCCGAGTCGGTGACCCGCCCCTGGATGGTTCCGGACTGGGCCTGGGCCTGGGCGGCGCCCACCAGGGAAACGCTGTCAGGGAGGAGAAGAAGGGCGAGCGCCAGGCATGTCGCGGCAAGGGGTGCCACGAGGGCCCGGCGGCGGCGCGAGCGCGGAAGGCCACGCGCAGAAGACGGACTGCCCTCGCTGAAGGAGGCACCGTTCATGATCCACCTCGAGTCCGGAGTTGAGGGTTCCGAGTCGGCCCAGAACCAGCCGCATCGGACGTCTGACTGGGGGGCAATCTACACCTCCGGCCCGGAAATGCACGGGAGGGCGGGCGAGGCGTTCCCCGGCCCCCTCAGTCCATCGCCACGCGGTGCAGCGAGATCCCCTTTTCCCGCTGCTCCGTAGCCTGCCGCACCCACTCGCTCCGGAAGAGGAGGAGGGGACGCTCCAGGCGGTCGAAGACGAGGGCCGCGTCCACCGCCACCGCCACCCGCCGGATCTCCCGATCCGGACCGGTGACCCACCGGGCATCGCGGTAGGCCATGGGCTCGAGGCGGGCCGTGACCTGGTATTCATGCTCCAGCCGGTGGAGGAGGACCTCGAACTGGAGGGGGCCCACCACCCCCACCACGGGCGCGGGACCGGCCCCGCCATCCTGGAAGAAAACCTGAACGGCACCCTCCTCCGACAGTTCCAGGAGGCCCTTGTCCAGATGCTTCCGTCGAAGCGGATCGGGAACGTGGACCCGGGCGAAGTGCTCCGGCGAGAAGGGGGGAATGGCCTCGAACTCGGGAGCCCCCTTCGACGACAGCGTGTCGCCGATCCGGAGACCCCCGCGGTCATGCAGTCCCACCACATCGCCAGGCCAGGCCACCTCCACCGAAGCCCGCTCCTGGCCGAAGAACTGCTGGGCCTCGGCCAGGCGCACCGCCTTGCCGCTCCGGATGTTCTGGACCTGCGTCCCGGGCTCGAAGCGGCCGGAGCAGATCCGGGCAAATGCGATCCGGTCCCGGTGCTTCGGGTCCATGTTCGCCTGGATCTTGAAGACGAAGGCCGTGAGGCGCGGATCCGTGGGGTCGATGACCCCTTCCGACGAGGGCCGCGGCGGGGGCGCCGGAGCGTTCGCCAGGAAGCGCCGCAGGAAGGGCTCCACCCCGAAGTTGGTGAGGGCGCTCCCGAAGAAGGTGGGGGAGAGCTCGCCGGCGTGGAACCGCGCGAGATCGAAGGCCGTTCCCACCGCATCGAGGAGCTCCACCTCCTCACGCAGAAGGTCCGCCGCCCGGGGTCCGAGGAGCGCGTCCACCTCCGGGTCTTCGAGGCCGGTGATCCGGGTCCCTGCCCGCTTCGCCCCATGATCCCCCCCCTTCTCGAAGAGGTGCAGGGTCCGATCGAGGCGATCGAAGACCCCGAGAAACTGGGAGCCGTCGGTCACGGGCCAGGTCACCGGGGCACAGGCGATCCCCAGCTCCGCCTCCACATCGTCCAGGAGCTGAAGGGGCGAGACCCCGACCCGGTCGCACTTGTTCACAAAGGTGAAGATGGGAATCCGACGGAGCCGACAGACCTCGAAGAGCTTCCGGGTCTGCTCTTCCACCCCCTTCCGGTTGTCGAGGAGCATGACGGCCGAATCGGCGGCCATGAGCGTCCGGTAGGTGTCCTCGGAAAAGTCCTGGTGACCCGGCGTGTCCAGCAGGTTGACCCGGAAGCCCTCGTAGTCGAACTGGAGGACCGAGGAGGTGACCGAGATCCCTCGCTCCTGCTCCATCTGCATCCAGTCGGAGGTAGCGTGTCGCGCCGCGCGGCGGGCCTTCACCGACCCTGCCAGGTGAATGGCCCCGCCGTACAGGAGGAGCTTCTCCGTGAGGGTGGTCTTTCCTGCGTCCGGATGGGAGATGATGGCGAAGGTGCGCCGCCGCTCCACCTCGCGGACAAGGTCGTCCCGAACGCCCGGGGCCCCAGGCGCGCCGCCGGGGGCCGAGGTGTCGCGGGGCTTCCCGGGATCGGGTTCAGGGAGGCGCATGGGTCGAATCGAAGAAAAGGGGGTAAAGGGCACGGGGCCGGTTGGAAGAGACTCTTATTGTAATAGATTTCCCTGACCTCTCCGATCCTGCCCCCCTCCCTCCTCCCACCCCCTTCCTTCGCGCCCCTTGGCCCCTTCCCGTCGCCCCGAGGCCTGCCGCCCCCCGTCGTTTCGCACGCTCGCCCTGCTCCTCCTCGCCATGCCGGGGTCCCTCTGGGCCCAGGGGGACGTCGCCCGGGCGGACGATGCCTGGAACACGCCCGAGGCCAGGACCCTCCTCGAGCGGGGACGAGCAGCCCGGGAGGGCGTGGTTGCCGAGGGAAGCCTTCAGAGCTACCAGGCGCTCACCGAGGGGCACATCTACTTCTATGTGGACCCCGAGGGGGGAGAGCAGGCCCTGATCCGGGTGGACCAGGTGGCGGTGGAGCTTTTCTGGGAGGCCCCCGACCTCGTGCGCCAGAGGATCGTGGGAGAGCGGTCCGAGACCCGCCTCCCGGTGCGGGATTTCCGCTATTACCTGGACCGCCTCACCCTGGTCCAGTACGGCTTCGGCGACGAGATCGAGGTGGGCCACGGGCTGGACGTGGCCGGGGTCCCCCATCCCCTGGCGCGCCCGCCCGGCGGGGATCCGGAACGGGAACGCTACGACGTGCGCCTCGCCGACTCCGTTTCCCTGCGCCTCCCGGGAACCGATGCTCCCCTTCGCATCCATGAACTGCAGGTCCGCCCCCGGGATCCCTCCCAGCCCGCCGTGCTCGGCTCCATTTTCCTGAATGCGGCCGATGGCCAGCTCGTGCGCATGGCCATCACCTTCACCCCGGCCTCGTACGTGGATCCCCGGACGGACCGGATCCAGGTCTCCCTGGACTACGGGCTCTGGGAGGGGCGCTACTGGCTCCCGAACCGGCAGGAACTGGAGGTTCGGCGCGAGGTCCCGGAGCTCGACTTCGGCGTGGGAACGGTGATTCGTGCGGTGCTCCGGGTGGGCGACTACGAGCTGAACGCCCCCATGCCTTCCCACCTCCTGGGAGCCCCCTCCGTGACGCAGGCTCCGGCCGGACTCCGCTCGGCGTACCCCTTCCGGACCGGGCTCTTCGAAGAGATGCAGCGCGACGGAGTCGGAGGCGTGGTGACCCGAGTGGACCGGCGCGTACTCGAAGCAGAGGCGGCCCGACTCCTCGGAAACCGCCCGCCCAGCGGACTCTCGCCCCTCCGCTTTCACCTCCCCGACCTCTCCTCGGTGGTACGCGCCGACCGGGTGCGAGGGGTGCAGGGGGGAATGGGAAGCTCCCTTCGCGTGGGGGGAAGCGGGCGAATCCGGGGGTGGGGAGGGTATGCCGCCGCCAGTGGGCACCCGGCGCTCCGCCTCGAACTCGAAGTCCCGGGAGACGGCCCGTGGCGGTTCGGGGGGAAGGCCACGCTGAACGAAGGGGTGGACCTGGGAGCGCGACCCGCCGCCCCCGGCGTGGTGTCCACCCTGGGCAGCCTCTTCTGGGGTGAGGACTACCTGGATCTCTACCGGAGGCGCGGGGCCTGGGTCGCTGCGAGCCGCACGCTGGGGGAGGCGGGGTCGGCGTCCGCCATCGGAGGCTCCCTGGGCGGGAGCCCTGCGGGGGGGGGACAGACCCGCCTCCGGGTCCAGGGAGGGATCGAGCGGCATGATCCGGCCCCCGTTCGGTGGGAATCGGCCCCCCTGGGAGGCCGTACGGCGTCCCGCGGCCAGGCATCCCCCGAGGTCACCCCGGGGCGCTTCGCCTCGCTGGGCCTTCACCTCGACCATCGCGAAGAGGGCGTGGGGTTCGGGGGATGGGGGGGACCCCTGGGATCGCGTCTCGAACTCCGGGGGGAGGGAGAGCTTCTCGCCGGGGGGGCCGGGGTGGGGCTCCGCGTGGAGGGAGGTGCCGCACTGAGCCGCCGTGCAACCGACGGGAGCCACGAGGTCCGGACCCATCTGGCGTTCGGAACCCGGACGGGCGATGTTCTCGTCCAGCAGGCCCGCTACCTCGGGGGCCGGGGAACGGTCCCTGGCATCCCCTTCCGACAGGCGAGGGGACCGATCTGGGCACTGGGCGGAGCGGAGGTCTCCCGGGATCTCCAGACCCCCTGGGTCCGGCTCCGGGGTGGGGTGGACCTGGGATGGACCGATAACACGGCGCTGGCCGGGGTCCGGGCAGGGGTGGGGCTCTTCTTCGACCTCCTCCGCATCGACCTCGCCCGCGGGATGACGCGGGAGGGGGAGTGGCAGCTCCTCCTCGGAATCGACCCCCTCTGGTGGAGCCGGCTCTGATGGCGTGGACGAACCCGAGCGACCGACCCGAGGGGTTCTTCCGCGCCCTGGCCGAGAACCTCACCGAAACGGTGGTCGTCATGCGACCCGAGGGGGAGATCCTCTATGCGTCTCCGTCGTTTCTCGAGCTCTCGGGGGTGGAGCCGGGCGATGCCCGGGGGCGGAGCGCCTTCGACTTCATCCACCCGGAGGACCGGGCCCGGACCCTCGACGCCGTCCGGATGGTGGTGGACGACACCCACCCGCCGGGTCCGGTCCGCTTCCGGATCACGGGCCCCTCGGGGCGGCAGCGGATCATGGAGGCCTCGGGCCGGAGCCTTCTCCACCATCCCGAGGTGGGTGGGGTGGTCGTCTCCCTCCACGACGTGACGGATCAGGTCACCCTGGAGGAGCGGCTGCGGGCCACGCAGAAAATGGAGGCGGTGGGACGCCTCGCCGGCGGGATCGCGCACGACTTCAACAACATTCTCACCGCGCTTGCGGGAAACACCGAGATGCTCCTGGAGGATGTGCCCGACGACAGCCCGATCCGCGCCGACCTGGAGGAAAGCCGAAGGGCCATCGAGCGCGCCTCCGGCCTGACCCGCCGCCTCCTGGCCTTCAGCCGGAAGCAGATGATGGTTTTCCGGGTCGTGCGACTCGGAGAGGTGGTGCGCGAGATCCAGGGCCTCCTTCGGCGGGTTCTCGAGAGTCGGATTGACCTGGATGTCCAGATCCGGGACGAGGGGTCGGTTCGTGTCGATGTCGGCCAGCTCGAGCAGGTGATCCTGAACCTGGTCCTCAACGCCCGCGATGCCATGCCCCGGGGTGGGACGCTGCAGATCGTGGTGGAACGCGTCGAGCTGGGCCTCCCCGAGTCGGGAACCTTCTCCTTTCCCGTGGCGGCGGGCCCCTACCTCACCCTCGCCGTCATCGACTCGGGGGTGGGAATGGATGAGCGCACCATGGAGCGCCTTTTCGAGCCATTCTTCACGACGAAGCCGCAGGGGAAGGGGACCGGCCTCGGGCTGGCCACGGCCTATGCCTTCGCCAAGCAGAGCATGGGCTACCTCACCGCCGAGAGTGTTCCGGGAGAGGGCTCCACCTTCCGCCTCTACCTCCCTCGCATGGTGGAGGAGGGGTCGAAGGGGTCCCCTCCCTCGGACGGAGAAGGGCGGCCCCCGGCCTCCTGAGCCCCGGGGCCGTCCGCCCGGGCACGGTGCCGGGCCAGGGCCCGCATGGCCACGATGCCCAGGAGCGGGCCCGGAGCCAGAAGGGCAAGGGCCCATCCCCACCCCGCCCGCTCCGCCACCAGGGGAACGAGCCAGAGGGAGAGGGCGGTGAGGGCGAATCCGAGGGAGGTCTGGAGGGTCAGGGCCGTACCGGCGGCGTGGGGCGGGGCCACCTCGGTGACGAGGGCCGAGAACTGGGCCGAATCGGCCACGACGGTGACCCCCCAGAGAAGGAGCAGGGGAAGGACGATCCAGGCGGGGGCTCCCACGAGCCACCCCACCGTGAGTGCCACGCCCCCGGAGACGGCCATGGCGCCCGCCGCCACCGGCTCCCGCCCCACCCGGTCCGCAAGGAGGCCCGCGCCCACCGCGCCCACCCCTCCCACCGCCACGACCCCGAAGGCCAGCACCCCCACCGGGGGACCGGCCCAGGGGACAAGACTCCGGTGGGCGACGAGGAAGAGCCCCACCGAAGCCCACATGGCATAGAGCTCCCACATGTGCCCCAGGTATCCCCAGGTGGCCAGCCGGGTCGGACGGTGTCGCAGGACCTCCCCCACGAGCCCGAGCCGGAAGGGCCTCCGGGGAAAGGCATGGGGACCCTCGCGCCAGGCGGCCAGGACCAGGAGCCCTCCCGCGGCTGCAGCCCACGACGAGAGGAGAATGGCCCCCTCCCCCCCGCCCATGGCCAGCCCGCCCTGGAGTGCGTCGCCTCCCGAGGTCAGGCCCTCCTCCCGAAAGAGGAGAAAGGGCGCGGCCTTCCCCACGGTGAGCGCCCCCACCACCACCCCGATGGCCGTGCCTCGTCGGGCCTGGAACCAGGTGGCCGCCATCTTCATGGCCGGTGGGTAGACCCCTGCCAGAAAGAAGCCGGTGGCGAAGCGGGCCAGGACGAGGCTCGCGTACCCGGGGGCCACAAGGAGGAGGGCATTCCCCAGGGACGCCAGAAGGGCCGACACCCCGAAGTACCAGCGTCCCCGGACCAGGTCGGCAAGGTTCAGGAGCGCCGCCACGAGGGTGCCGGCCACGAAGCCCAGCTGGACGGCCCCCGTGAGCCAGGCCGACGCCCCGGGGCCGAGTCCATGACGCGCCGCAAGGGCCGGTCCCGAGGCCGCCGCCGAGAACCAGGGCGACATGGCCAGGAGAACGGCCCCTGCGAGAAGGAGGAGGGAGGCCCAGGGGCGCCCCTCCCGGGGTGGGGTCAGTTTCGGGTGGTGAAGGTCACCGGGATCTGGATCCAGACGGGTACCCGCTCCTCTCGATTCATGGCCGGGGTGAACCGGAAGACGGCGCCCACGCGAAGGGCGGCCGCATCCAGGGGTGGGAAGCCCGAGGATTCGTGAATGCGAACCTCTTGCACCTGGCCCTCGGCGTCAATGTAGAAGTAGAGAAGCACCGTTCCCGCGATCCCCGCCTCCCGGAGGAGGGGGGGGTACTCGGCCACGAGGGCCCGGCTCACCTCCGACCGGTTCAGCACCTCGGGGGCCACCGTGAAGGGGGTGAAGCGGATCGTGTCGAGACCAGTCCGTGGCTCGGTGGCCAGGGCGGTTTCCCCTCCAGCGGGGGATGCGCTCTCCCCTCGAAGCTCCCCGTCGGTGGCGGCGATCCCCAGGTCGGGGGTTGGAAGGAGGAAGGCAAGGAGCGCGAGGGCGAAGGCCGCGCCGCCCAGGAGGAAGGTTCGCAGGGGACGTCGGTGTTCGGGGCGCCTCGTGAGCATGAGGATTCTCCGGTGAAGAGGTGCGGTTCGATCGGCGAAGGAGGCGAGGGGAGCGGCGACCGCAAGTCCACCGGCGGAAGTGCCGGGTCGGGAGGCGGCAAGGAGAAGAAGTTCGGCATATCGGCGAATGGCCTCGGGGTGCTGCCGCGCGACCCCCCGGTCGCAGTCCAGCTCCACCGCCTCGCGCATCCGCCGCCCCATCCACCACAGGGGGAGGTTCCACGGGAACAGCACGACAAGCGCCCGGGCCACGCCCAGAAGGGCCGGATCCCTGCGCCTGCGATGTTCCTCCTCGTGCGCGAGAACCAGGGCCTGGTCCTCCTCCGGCAGCGCCAGAACCCATGGAGGGAGCACCACCTCGGTCCGGAACACGCCGAGGAGACCGGGGCCGGCACCGTCCGTGATGCGAACCGGAAGACCATGAACCTCCCCTCGATGCCACCGGCGAGCCCGGAGGCGGAGCCGCGCATGGGCGACACCCCAGCGCAGAAAGAGGAAGAGGGAAAGGCCGCCCCAGAAAAGGAGAAAGGGCGTGACCCCGCCCTGGGCCCATCCGAGCAGGGGGCCCCAGAGGCCTTCGAGACCGGCGCTCAGTGCCGTCCACCACCCGTCGAAGGTCCCACCCGCACCCACGCCCCCGAGGGGGCTCTCGGTGGCTCCCACCACAACCGGCGACCCCGCTTCCGATCCTCCCCGCCCCCACCCCCCGAACCCCGGGAACCCGGCAGGTACGAGGGCGGCGGCCAGCGCGAAGGAGGGAATGGCGACGAAGCCCAGGACCCACCCTTCCCTCATGGTGGCGCCCGAGGCGGACCGAGCTGCCTCCACGAGAACGGAGGCCAGGGCCACCAGCACGCTGAGAACCAGCAGGTAGAACGTCCAGATCAGGAACACGGGCGCCTCCTCGAGAGGTGTCTCTACCCTTGCGGACGCCGCTCCCCGGCGTCTCTACGAATAGCATAGTCTTTCGTGGCGCCCCCGTCAACGAAAGATCTGCGACCTGCCGGAACCGGATGCGAGCCCGAACCCGACGAACCCCATCCTACCGCCTCGGACGCGGGAGGGCCATATTCTCCGCCATGACCCAGGATCCCTCGGACCCGTCGTCCCACCTCCCGCGAGGTCTCCTCCTCGCCGCTTTCGTCGTACTCCTCCTTCCTGCAGGACTCCTTCTGGCCCCGGATCCCCCGGCGGGCGCCGCCCTTTCCTGGTTCGTGGGCATCCTGCCGATCCTTCTCTGGGCCTATGCCTTTCGATGGCGCGGGGCCATGGCCGCGCTCTCCGTGACGCTGGGGGTTCTGGTCCTGGTGGAGGCGGCCCTCCTCGTTCGCGACCTCCCTCCCACCCCTCTCGTTCTCCCCGTGGCCGGGACCGTCCTCGCCATCGGGGTTGCGCTGGCCCTTCTCCTGGTCCGGGTCCAGCAGGACCGGGGAACGCTGGAGGAGGTCGCCCTTACCGATCGACTCACCGGGCTCCCCAATCGACGCCATGCCCGGGTCTTCCTCGAGACGATGTTCGGCGCTGCGGAACGGGGACGCGCGGTGGCCCTTGTCCTCTTCGACCTCGACGACTTCCGGGGCTACAACGACCGCATGGGCCGGAAGGAGGGAGATGAGGCGCTTCGGGCCTTCGCCGCCCTCCTGGCCTCCTCGACCCGGCGCATGAACCTTTCGGCCCGCCTGGGGGGGGAGGAGTTCATTTCGATCCTGGCCGGGTCCGACGAAGAAGGAGCCCGCGCCTTTGCCGACCGGGTGCGGGAGACCTTCCGACTCTCCCGTCCTGCGGCCCGGGAGCTCACCATCTCGGCGGGGGTCGCCGCCTTCCACCCGAGCATGCGCCGCCCCGACGAGCTCGTGGGAGCGGCTGACCTCGCCCTCTACCGTGCCAAGGAGGCCGGAGGAGACCGGGTCCGCGTGTTCGGCCGGGACATCCGGATGGAGGAGGAGGGGGTCGAGCGAAGCCGGACCGCACCCGAGCCCCCGGACCCGGAGGGAGGAGAGATCGAGGAGGGCCTGGCCCCGAGGGACGGGGATCGGGAGAAGGACCCCGCAGGGCATATCGTTTCCCTTTCTTCGTCTCCTTCCCCTGGCGAGCCCCGGGAAGGCCCGTGGAAGGATCGTCCCCACTCCGGCCACGGCAGGGGATCCCGGGTCCCGGCCCCTCCTCTGCAGGGAACCCCGTCGGATCCCGGGCAGGGGACGGAGTTCGCGCGTCCACCGGAACTTCTCGGGCGATCGATCCCCCCTCCGGAGCTCCTCCCCCCGGTCGATCCGCGCTTCGGGACCGGGCACCGCGTCCTTCTCGTGGGGGGAGAGGAGGACTCCCTGGCGCCCCTTCGCCTCTACATGGCCCAGGAGGGGTTCCTGGTGGAGGAGGCCCCCGGAGCGTCGGACGCCATGCTCGCCCTGGGGACGGAGAGCGCCGTGCTCATCCTCGACGCGCGGCAGCTGGGGGACGGTTCGGAACACCTGGTCCGCGCCACCCGCTCCCGGTGGCCCGCCACCCAGATCCTCCTCCTTCATGAAGGGGAACTTCCGGGTCGGTCGCCCGAGGGTCTTCAGGCCATGGCCGACGATGTCCTGGGACTTCCCACCGACCCCCGGGCCCTCCAGTCGGCTCTCGTGGATGCCCTGGGGCGACGGGAGCGACAGCTGGCCGAGGAGGTGGCGGCGCGGGCCCTCCCCACCTTTGCCCAGGCCAGTGCCGACGCGGGAGAACGCCTCCGACTTCGAGGGCTCCTCTCCCTCGTTCGGGCCGGGGAGCTCCGCGACCGCAACACGCGCGGGCACGCCGCCCGGGTGGCCCGCTACGCGTCCGCGCTCCTGGAGGCCCTTCCTTCGGAGCAGGGAGCGGGGATCGACCGGGAGCGGCTTGTCCTCGCCTGCCTTCTCCACGACATCGGAAAGATCGAGATCCCCGAGGCCATTCTCGTCAAGAACGCTCCGCTCACCGCCGACGAGTTCGGAACGGTCAGGGAACACCCGGAAAGCGGACGGGCCATTCTCCGCCCCATCCTGCCGGACCCCCTCGTGCTTGCGGTAACGGGATGGCATCACGAGCGCTGGGACGGGAGTGGCTACCCCGATGGGCTCGCCGGGCTCGCCATCCCCCTCCCCGCCCGGATCGTGGCAATCGCCGATGCCCTCGATGCCATGTCTTCCCCTCGGGCCTACCGGAGCGGCCTCCTCTGGGAAGACGCCGTCCGCCAGATCCGGGAGCGCTTCGGCTCCCACTACGACCCGAACCTCACCGATCCCTTCCGGAAGGCCCAGCCCGAGCTCCTCCGGATCTACCGGGAGTCGTGGGGGGAGTGAGGAGAGGCGCACCCCCGGCGGTGGAGCCTCATCCCGCCGCCTGACTCGGCGGCAGGGCCTGGGCGGGGAGCTCGGCGTCGATCCGTTCGAAGTCCACCACCATGTCGGCATCGAAGGCTCGACCAGCCAGCGACCGGATGACCTCCCGGGTGGCCCCGGGGCTGCGGGCCGCCCGGTGGGGACGGGGGGAGCGGAGGGCATCGTACGACGAGAGAAGCTGGATGAGGCGGGCCGCCGGGTGCGGCACGCCCACCCGCGACATGGCCGGGTACCCCCCTCCACCGGGAAGGAGATGGTGCTCGAAGGCCACCACCGCAGCCAGGGCGAGGCGGGCATTCGCGGCCATGAGGACCCGGGCACCTTCGAGAGGATGCGCCTCCAGTGCAGCCCGGCCCGCTTCGTCGAGTTCCCCCGCATGGTCCAGGAGTCCCCCGGGGGCAGACCGGACCAACCCGACGTCGTGAAAGAGGCCTGCCATTCCGAAGTCCAGGAGCTCGCGGGGCGTCACCCCCAGGTCCCGGGTCCATGCCATGGCCAGGAGGGCTGTGTGGAGCGCATGAAGCGGCCCGTACCCCCAGGGGACGGTGACCTCTCCCGGCCCTTCCGTTTCGCCCGCACCCACCCGCGGGGCCGTTCTGGGCGGCAGATCGCGGAGGAGCACGGCCAGGGACCGGACCACCCCCTCCGCCTCCGGCAGGGGGAGGGGCCGCCCCTCCTCGACCTCCCGCCAGATCCAGTGGATGGTCTCGAGTTCCGTGCCCAGATCGGGGACCGGGGCGTCCGGGGGGAGGGGACCTGCCCCCCCGTCCGCCTCGCGGTTTCCCCTGGCACCCCGGAGACCATCCCGGGGCCGAACCGAGCCGAAGACGAGGGTCCCCCCGGAGGCCGTGGACTCGGCACCCTCTTCGATCTCACCCCGGAGGGCGGCTTCGAGGGCCTCGAGAAAGCCCAGCATCTGCGGGAGGGAGGGGCGCCCCCGGAGTTCCATGCGCTGGATCCCCGCGCTACCCAGTCGCTCGGCCCACCCCTGGGGCCCGCTCTCCCGAAGGGGGGCGTGGCCGAAGATGACCTCGTGGCCCAGGAAGGTGAAGATGGGAAGGCGCCGCTCCTCGAGGAGGGTGTCGGCCGCCCGAACGGCGACCTCCACCGCGGCCCCCGTCCGGGGGTGCCCCGTCCCGTAGAGGCGCCGGGCCGAGAGGGCCTGAGCCAGGGCCACGAGGAAGTCGCGCGCCGCGGGCTCGGCCCCTCCGCGCCGCCGCTCCCCCTCCGGCGGACGCGGGAGGCGCGGAGCGGCATCGGATCCTGCAGACGGGTCCTGGGGAGGGGGATCACCAGAGGGCACGGCGTCGTTCTCGCGGTCCGCGTCTGACGATGGCCCGTTCATGGCTCCTCCTGCACGTCCGGCCCGGCAGCCGCCTGGAACCGGGAATGGGGCGATTTCCGGGCAGCCTCCAGAACCCACCGAACCTCCGGATCGTCTCGCCACCCCGAAGCAAGGGCGTGGACCGCGGCCACGACCTCAGGCGTGGGATCGGCCAGTCGTCGACGCCGGGCCAGGATCCCCCGGGCCTCGGAAGCCATGGCCAGAAGTGCGTCCCGGGCCGCGGGCCGGGTGCTCCTCCCCAGCGCTCTGGCCGCGAGGGGGCGCAGGTGCCCTCGGTCCTCGGCCTCCACCACCCCCTCGACAAGGACCTCCACGAGAGGGTCCGGGACTCCGCTCTGGAGCTCGATGAGGGCGCTCCGGACCACCCGCTCGTCACTGTCGGCAAGGGCGATCCCGAGGGCCCGCTCCCGGCTCCCCGCATCCCGGAAGGCAAGGGGAAGGGCCTCCCGGCGAACCCGGACATCATCACTCAGAAGGTTCTTCAGGGGGGAGAACCCGGGAGGGAGCGCGGGGAGGCGCTGTAGGAGAGCCAGCATGTTGCGTTGAACGTACCATGCGTCGGAGGAGAGATACTGGAGGATGTGCCCCGAGATGCGCGGACCCAGGGCCACCAGCCGATCGAAGACCTTTCGCCGCACCGCCCGGGACTCGGAGGAGGCGAGGGCCTCGAAGAGGGGGCCGATGGCCTCGTCTCCCAGGGCGTCCACCACGCGGCGCATGGAGGCCTCGTCCACATCCGCGCCGGAAAGAAGGAGCTGCAGCCGCTGGGGGTCGAAAAGGACGGCCTCCACGACCATGGCGGTACGCGATTCGGCGGGTGCCCCCTCGGCAAGGTCCAGGATGGAGCCGATGTCTCCGGTCCGCACGCATGCCTCCAGCGCCGCAACCAGCGCCGGACCCGGTTCGTCCACCCTCAGGGCGAGTTCCACGACCCGGAAGGGGGTGGGACTCGTGAGCTGCTCCTCCTCCCCTTCGGCCACCCCGTCGGCGAAGGCGGGGAGGTCGTGGGGATCCTCCTCCCCCAGCATGGCGGCGATCTGGTCCCGAAGCGCGGAACGGGCTTCGGTCCGGCCGGCGTCGGCCACCCCCGCCCTTCCCCGCCCACCGAGCTTCCGCAGGATCGACTCCATGGGTGCGGACAGGGCTCGTCCCTCGGCCTCCACGACGGCCCGCAGGACCGGGACCACGGCATCCCCTTCGAGGCCGGCCCGGGCCAGCCGGTGAAGGAGAAGCCGCCGGGTCTCCCCATCGCTCCCCACCCGGATGACCTGACCGAGGAAGTCGGGGGGGAAGGCCAGGAAGAGTTCGACAAGCCGCGCCCGGACCTCCGCCCCTTCCAGTTCCCCCTGCCACTGGAGCGCCTCCACCAGCTGAGCGATGCCTTCGAGGACCTGCCGCTCACGCCCCGGACCGGCCTCCGTCCAGTTCACGACCGCCTCGGCCATTTCGTTCCCGGTGGGGAGCGGACTGACCGCGCCCGCTCCCGGCGAGGGGCGGTCGGCTCCGTGGCCCGGTACGGGGCGGTCTCCCCGGCTTTCCGGATCGGGTTCGGAGGCCCCGGCGGTGCCCACGAGCCCCACCTCCCCGGGATCCCCCCCCGCACCCCCCTGGTCCGCCCCTCGAAGCCCCCGGATCGTCGACCGGAAAAGGGCGAGCCAGAGCTCCCTCACGGAGCTGGAGGACGCGGCGGCGGGGCCCCCGGCCAGCTCCAGCGCATCGTACTCCATGGGGAGAAGGGTGAGGTGGGGCCAGGACGGCCGGTCCCGGGTGGGAAGGGCCCCCAGGGGACGTTCCCCCCGAACCGGGTCCCGGGCCAGAACCTGAAGCGCCTCCGTGAGCTCATCGAGCTCGATTCCCCGCCGGAACACCACCGCGCCGAGCTGCTGGGCATGAAGGCGGGCGGCCAGATCGGCCAGGACGGGGTGGGATTCTGCCGAGGGCATCCCCTCCACCACCAGCTGGGTGAGGGTCACCCCCACCGCAAGCGCCGGGCGGGTGCCGAGCACGGTGCCGAGCTGGAGGAGCATCCGCTCCGACACCGGGGGGAGGGAGGGATGCCCCGGGGGATACATGGCGAAGCGGTGATGGGCCATGGCCCAGGCCACGAGGAACTCGGCCACGGGGCGGGAAAGCCCGCCCTTTTCCTCTGCCCCTCCGCCACCCCTCCCACGAGGTGCGGGACCCCGCGACGAGGGAGGGTGATCCGTGGGGAGAGGAGAGGTCATGGCGCTCGGGGTTCGTGGGGTGGCGTTCGGGGGAATCTCTCCTCTCCACCTCCGCTTCGCCAGTCCCGGGAAGGCCTACCCCCCCTCCCGGAGCACCACGAGGGGAGGTTCGCGGAGCACGGGTCCGCTCGTGCTCCACCCGGCGGCCACGGTGAGGGCCACGAGGCCGAGCCAGGTCCACCCGAGGGTGGCCCACGGCACGAGGCTTCCGACCGAGAAGAGCTGGGCCAGGAGAACGACCCCTCCCCCGGCTCCCAGGAGGAGCCCGGCGGTGGCCCCCACCGCCCCCAGGGCCGCGTACTCCCAGAGAAGGGCACCGCGGACCACGGGCGCACGTGCCCCCAGCGTCTTGAGAAGGGCACTCTCCCGCCGACGCCGGAAGCGGCCGGTGAGGAGGGCGGCAAAGAGCACGAGGAACCCTCCGGCGGTGGCGAACCCCGCCAGGGCCCGGAGGACCTGGACCACGCGCCCCGAAACCCGCTCCACCGTTTCGCGGAGCGCCGAGACGTCCAGCACCGACACGTTGGGCGCAACATCGAGGAGGGCGCCATGCACCTCGTCCACCGCTCCGGCGCTGAGCCCCGGAACGAGCCCCACCCAGGTCACCGGCGCGCCCTCCAGGGCCCCGGGCTCGAAAACGGCGTAGAAGTTCGGTCGCAGGCTTGCCCACTCCACCTCCCGGAGCGAGGTCACCACCGACGGGACACTCCGGCCCTGGACATCCCAGACCACCTCGTCTCCCACCCCCACCCCGAGTTCCTGGGCGATCTCCACCTCGAGGGAGACCCGGAGTGCTCCGGCCGCCAGCTTCTCGCGGACACCCACCCCGTCGCCCGCAGGGTCCCACGACCCCGCTGTCACCTGTTCGGTGGCGGTGGGTCGGTCTCGCCAGGTGTTTCGGTAGACCCTCCGTGCGACCCAGCCGGGAAGCTGCCCTTCGGCCACCATGGCATCCACGGAAACCCCGTCTACCGAGGCAAGGCGCGCCGGCACGAGGGGAATGAACTCTGGCTCGGCCCCGGTTTCCCGGAGAAGGGAGGTGACGGGGGCCACCTGGTCCTCCTGGATGTCGAGGAGGACAAGGCTCGGCTCTCCGCCCCCCTCGGCCTGGGTGAAGGTGAGGCTGGCCCGGAGCCCGGCCTCCGCCACGAGGAGAGCCCCCAGGAGGAAGGCCCCGAAGCCCAGGGCCACGAGAACGGCCCCGGTCTGGTTCCCCGGCCGGAAGAGCCCCGACACCCCCTGGCGCAGGGCGAAGGGAGCTCCCACGGGAAGGAAGCGGCGAGCCGCCGCCGAGAGGAGGCGGGAGACCCCGGCGAGGAGGGCGAGAACGAAGGCGAGCGCCAGGGCGAAGACGAGCCCCGGAAGTGCCCCGCCCACCTGGGCGGCCGAGAGGAGAAAGAGGGTGCCGGCCAGCCCAGCCCCGGCCAGGAGCCGGGGAAGGACCCGCCGGAGATCCCGCTCCTCCACCTCGCTCCGGAGGGCGGCCAGGGGGGGGATCTCCCGCACCCGGAGCAGGGGAAGGAGGGCGAAGAGAAGGGCCACCCAGGCACCCACCCCCAGCCCGGCCGCCATCGTCCCCGGCCGGAGGCGCGGGGCCGGTTCGAAGGGGAGGAACCCCGCCAGGAGGTGGGGAAGGCCGAACTGAAGTGCCACCCCGAGGATCACCCCCACCGCAGCCCCTCCCAGCCCCAGCGCCAGCGCCTGGAGGAGGTAGGCGCGGAAGACCGTCCCCTCCCGGGCCCCCAGACAGCGAAGCACGGCGATGGAGGGGATCCGCTCCCGCACGTACACGTGCACGGCACTCGCCACCCCAATCCCGCCCAGGAGGAGGGCCATGAGCCCCACGAGTCCGAGGAAGCGCGAAAGCCCCCGAAAGCCCTCGGCCAGCTCCTCGGCCTGGGCCCGGGCCGACTGGACCTGGACCCGCTCCCCTCTCAGCTCCCTTCGGAGGGCCCGGGCCTCGGCATCGGGATCCACCGCCTGGGGCGCGAGGAGGAGCACCCGGTACTGGGCCAGGCTCCCGAACCCCAGGAGCCCGGCGGCCTCCAGGGTGGCCTGCGACGAAAAGAGGGGGGGACCGAGAATGGACTGGGGCCCCAGGTCCACGGGGAGGCCCGTCACCGCCCCGGCCACCACCACCCGGATCCCCCCCAGGCGGAGGGAATCCCCGGGGGCGACCCCGAGCTGGGCGAGGACCCGGGCGTCGGCCACCACCGCCCGCTCCTCCCGGAGCCGGGCCCAGGCCCCGGCGGGCTCCGAGGGCGGGTCCCCCAGGAGGGGGTAGGAATCGGCCACCGCATTCAGCTGAAGGAAGCGGCTCCCTCCGGGCGAGGGGACCGAGGTGGCCAGGGTCACGACCTCGGCCCCCTGGAAACCCCGGGCCTCGAGCCCGGCCAGGATCGTGCGGGCCGAGTCGGAGAAGGGCGCGCCCGACTGGAGGCGAAGGTCCCCCCCGAGGATCTCCCGGGCCTCGGCGCGCACCCCGTCGGCAGCATCCTGCTGGAAGGCGTAGAGCCCGGTCAGCGCCCCCACCCCCAGCGCGATGGCGCCCATGAACACCCCGATCCGCCGGAGTCCGGCCCGCCCCTCCCGGAGTGCCAGCCGGGTGCTGAAGAAGGGGATCATGCGCCGCGCATTACCCCGGGCATCCCCGGTTCAACGGCTTCGAGCCCCCTTCCGGTGCCCCCGTCCCGCTCCTCCACGATCCTCCCCCCCTCGATCCGGAGAATCCGGTCCGTCCGCTCTGCCAGGGAGAGGTCGTGGGTCACGAGAACGAGGGTTGTCCGGGCCTCCCGGTTCAGCTCCTCCAGGAGGGCCACGATCCGTGCTCCCGTCTCCCGGTCCAGGTTCCCGGTAGGCTCATCGGCGAAGAGAATCTGCGGTCGGGTCACGAAGGCCCGGGCCAGCGCCACGCGCTGCTGCTCCCCGCCCGAGAGCTGGGCGGGGTAGTGGTGCCCCCGGTCCCCCAGCCCCACTCGCTCGAGAAGGGCCTCGGACCGGGCACGGATCTCCTTCGCACCGATTCCGGCCCCCTCCGGAGAGAGTTCGAGGGGGACCTGCACATTCTCCCGGGCCGTGAGGCTGGGAAGGAGATGAAAGGTCTGGAAGACGAAGCCCACATGGGCCGCACGAAACCCGGCACGGCCGTCTTCGGTAAGAGCGGTGATCTCGGTGTCACCCAGTTGCACCGTCCCGCGGGTGGGCCGGTCGAGCCCTGCCATGATCCCGAGCAGGGTGGTCTTTCCCGACCCCGAGGGCCCCAGGATCGCGGTCACCC
Organism: Gemmatimonadales bacterium; assembly: GCA_050485885.1. Classification (GTDB taxonomy): domain Bacteria; phylum Gemmatimonadota; class Gemmatimonadetes; order Longimicrobiales; family Gaopeijiaceae; genus SKNW01. The sequence goes on from JBJHCG010000004.1 coordinate 165,688, forward strand.
GCCCCGATTCCAGGGCCAGATCGATCCCCCGGAGCACAGGAAGCTCCCGCCCCCCGCTCCCATACGTCTTTTCCACCCCACGGAGCTCGATGCGCATCCCGTCCCCTTCCCCTCCCTCGTCCCGCCTCCCGGCGGCGTCATGGTCCCGGTTCCCGATCCTCATGACCGGGCTCCTGGCGCTGTTCGGTGCGGGCCTCTTGGGAGGATGCGAGGGCCCGGAGAGTGCCCCCGAGCCCGCGGCCTCTCCGGACGCCCGGCCCGCTGCGCCGCCGCCGGAGGCCGACGGCTCGCCAGCCACGCTGGAACCCCGCCCCGGTGCCGAAGGATCCGTCCCGTCGGGGGAGGGGCCGCTTGTCCTCTTCGTGGGGACGAGCCTCACCGAGGGCCTGGGTCTTCCGGACCCCGCCAGCCAGGCGTGGCCGGCCCGCCTGGCGGCCCTGGGGCGAGAGGCGGGGACCCCCTTTCGCGCCTGGAACGCCGGACTCTCGGGCGAAACCTCGGCGGGGGCGCTCCGCCGGATCGGGTGGATCCTGGGAGGAGACGATCCACCCCCCGACGTGGTCGTGGTGGAAACCGGGGCGAACGACGGGCTCCGGGGGCTCCCGGTGGCCGAGCTCGAGGCGAATCTCGACGCCCTCCTGGCCCGGATCCGCGAAGCCGCCCCGGAGGCGCACATCGTGGTGGCCGGCATGGAGGCGCCGCCGAACCTTGGACCCGCCTACACCGACGACTTCCGGGAGGCGTATGTCCGGGTGGCGGCGCGCTGGGAGGCCGCCCTCATCCCCTTCCTTCTCGAAGGGGTGGCCGGCGAGGCCGCCCTGAACCAGGACGACGGGATCCACCCCACCCCCGAGGGGCACGAGGCCATGGCCCGGGTGGCCTGGCCCGTGGTTCGCCCGGTGGTGGAGCAGGTGAGGGTCGGGGGCGGCGCCGGGATCTGACCGCCGGGGGGGCCGGGCCCGCTCCGGTCCTCGGCCGGCCGTCCCGGGCGCCGGCCGCCCCGGGAGTCGGGCGTCCTGAGCGCCGGCCGCCCCGGGAGCCGCCGGTCCCTCCCCGCACCTCGGGGTCCGGGTCCGGTCCCCTTGACCCCGGGTCCCCGGGGGTGAGCTTTCCCCCATGGGAATCCTTCGAATCGGTGCCTGGGCCATGGGCACCCTGGCGGTGCTCTGCCTCTGCGCCCTGGCGCTGGGCTTCCTCCTCCCCTCCACCTGGGAAGCCGAGGCCTCCTCGGAAGTGGCCGCCCCTCCGGCGGCGCTGGCCCCCTACCTCATGGCGGGATCGGGGTGGCTGGCCTGGACCCCGGGCCCGGAGTCCGGCGTGGAGCCCTTCGGGCCGGAGACCGGGGAGGGGTCGGGGTACGAATGGGACGACCCCGCCTACGGCCAGGGCACCTTCCGGATCACCTCGGTGGAGCCGGATCGGGAAGTGCGCTACCGGGTGGAGGTGGAAGGGGGGAGCATCGTCATCGAGGGGGTGGTGACGCTCGAGGCCGCCCCTGACGCCGTGGTCCCGGGCACCCGCATTCACTGGCGGGAGTCCGGCGACTTCGGGTGGAACCCCCTCCTCTCCTACCTCTCGGGGCGGATGGCCGAGCTGCAGGGGGAGCAGCTCTCCCAGTCCCTCCGGACCCTCCGGAGGCTCGTGGAAGGAGACCGCGACGGCCCTGCGGAGGAACCCGGCGATCCGATGACGTCCCACGACCCGGACAACCCGGCGTCGCCGGACGCCCTCACCCCTGCCGGTTCGCCCGGCTGAGTTCCAGGAGCTCGTCGTTCGTCTTCGTGCGCTTCATTACCCCCAGGAGTTCGGCCATGGCATCGGCGGGGTTCGTCCCGACGAACTGACGGCGGAGCGCCCGGGAGAGGAGGAGCGCCTCTTCCGAGAGGAGAAGCTCCTCCCGGCGGGTGGCCGACTGGATGATGTCAATGGCCGGAAAGACGCGCCGGTCGGCCAGATCCCGGGAGAGGATGAGCTCCGAGTTCCCCGTTCCCTTGAACTCCTCGAAGATCACCTGGTCCATGCGGGAGCCGGTGTCCACCAGGGCCGTGGCCACGATCGTGAGGGAGCCTCCGCCCGGGACCTTCCGCGCGCTTCCGAGAAGACGTTTCGGGCGCTCGAGGGCGGTGGCATCGAGTCCCCCGGTGAGGGTCCGGCCACTCCCCTCGTCCACCTGGTTGTGGGCCCGGGCCAGACGGGTGATGGAGTCGAGAATGATCACGACGTCCTTCCCCATCTCCACCATCCGGCGGGCCCGCTCGATGGTGATCTCGGCCAGCGCCACGTGACGATCGGGGGGAAAGTCGAAGGAGGAGGAGATGACTTCGCCGAACCCGCACATCTCCATCTCGGTGATTTCCTCGGGACGCTCGTCGATGAGGAGAATCAGGAGCTCGCACTCCGGATGGTTCCGGGTCACACCCTCGGCCACCCGCTGCAGGACGGTGGTCTTTCCGGCCTTGGCCGGGGCCACGATCATGGAGCGCTGCCCCTTCCCCAGCGGACAGAAGAGATCAATGACCCGGTTCGTGAAGTCCGTCTGCCCCCCGGGCCCGATGATCTGGCACTCGAGCCGGAGCTGCTCGTCGGGATGCAGGGCACCCATCCGGTCGAAGACCGGGCGGTTCTTGGCCTGCTCGGGCTTCTGGCCATTGACCAGTTCAAGCCGCTGGATGGGCGGGGCCTTCCCGTTGCGGGGACGCCCGCCCACGGTGCCCGAGAGCTCGTCGCCGGTTCGGAGACCGAACCGATTGATGAGCTTCCCGCTCACATAGATGTCGTCGTTGGACGGGGTATACCCCGCCTCCTTGCGGCGAATGAAACCGGAGCCACTGGAAAGGACTTCCAGTACACCGAGCCGTCGATCGTTCGTCACGGTCTCTCGGGGAGGATTGCCTGAAAGGGCGGATCCCGGGACTCGCATGGGTGCCCGGGCCTGCGCCGGAACCCCGGGGAGCAAGAAGGGGTTCCCGAAGAAATGAAGCTCATGAACCCTACACCCGAAAAGCGCCCGGGACAAGAGGGGATGGACGAAATGAAATCGACGCGTGGATCCGGGGGGGAGGAAACCCCCGCAGCGAAGGAGGAGGAGGCGCACGAAACGGTGCACGGAGAGGTGCCCGAGGAACCTGCCCCCCCCCTCCACCGATTCCTCCTCGTGGCCACCCCCTTCGCCCTTCTCCTTCTTCTCTTCCTTCTAGACCGGGTGATCCGCGGGACGTGAGGGGCGAGGGGTTTCGGGGTCAGTCCGAGGCCCGTCCCGCCGCCGCGGCCCTCCCGGCGGCGCCAGCGGAGAACACCCCTGCTCGGAGGAGCTCGATCACGGCGTCCAGGTCGGGAGAGGGAGGTCGATCCTCGTCGAGGGGCGGAACCTCGGCCCGGATCCTGGCGTGGGCCTCCTCCAGCACGGGGCTCGATCGGAGCGGGCGCCGGAACTCGATTCCCTGGGCCGCCGCAAGAAGCTCTGCCGCCACCACCCGCTCCAGGAGATCCGCACCCCGGAGCGCTTTCCGGGCCGCAGCCATCCCCATGGACACGTGGTCTTCCTGCGAAGCGGAGGTGGGGACCGAGTCCACCGAGGCCGGGTGCGCCAGGACCCGGAGTTCCGCCAGGAGGTCCACCACGGTCACCTGGAGGATCATGAACCCCGAACGAAGCCCCGGGCGGGGGGTCAGAAAGGCGGGGAGCCCGGAGAGATCGGGGTTCAGGAGCCGCTCCAGCCGCCGCTCGCTGATGGAGGCCAGGTCGGCCGCGAGAATGGCGAGGAAGTCCAGCGCCTGGCTCACCACCTGGGCATGGAAGTTCCCGGCACTCACCACGACCCCGGAGCCGTCGCCCTCGGAGCCCTCGGCCTCGGGAAAGAGGAGGGGGTTGTCGGTGGCCGAATTCGCCTCCTGCTCCAGCACCCCCCGAATGTACCCGAGTCCGTTCCGTGCGGCCCCGTGCACCTGGGGCATGCAGCGGAGGGCGTAGGCGTCCTGGACCCGGGGGTCACCCTCCCGGTGCGACTCCCGGATCTCCGATCCTTCGAGGAGCGCGCGGAGGATGCGCGCCGTTTCCACCTGGCCCGGGTGCGGGCGGGCGGCGTGAACTTCTGCCCGGAACGCGTCGGGGGTTCCGCGGAGGGCCTCCAGCGAGAGTGCCCCGGCGACCTCCAGCGCCTCCAGGCACCGGGCCACCCGCTGGAAGGCGAGGATCCCGAGCCCCGTGGTGGCCTGGGTTCCGTTGATGAGGGCGAGCCCCTCCTTCGCCTCGAGCTCGAGCGGGAGGAGGCCCCGGGCTTCGAGGAGGGGTCCCGCCGGGCGAGGGAAGCCTTCCACCAGGAAGGCCCCTTCGCCCAGAAGGGGAAGGGCCATGTGGGCCAGGGGTGCCAGGTCTCCGCTTGCGCCCACCGAGCCGGCGGAAGGAATGGCGGGGAGGAGGTCCTCCTCAAGAAAGAGGAGGAGGCGGTCCACGACCTCCCGACGCACCCCGGAGAAGCCCAGGGCCAGCGCATTGGCACGAAGGAGGAGAAGGACCCGCACCGCTTCGGGCGGGAGGAGGTCCCCCGTTCCGGCTGCGTGACTCCGGATCAGGTTCCGCTGAAGCTCGGCCTGGTCCGATTCGGAAATGGCGACCTCGGCCAGCCGTCCGAATCCGGTGGTGACACCGTACACCACAGCACCTGAAGCCACACGGTCCAGCACGAGCCGGCGGGAGCGGGCCACCCGTTCCGCGGCTTCGTCGGAGAGTCGTGCGCGGACCGCTCCCTTCGACGCGTGCTCCACCCCCTCGAGGGTCAGAGCTCGGCCGTCCAGCCGGAGCCCGGACGGGAGATGCCCGGGGGGGAGGGGACCACCGGCCCGCGGCGCGTGGGGGTCGCCCCGGGAGGAGGCACTACGCCCGGAATCGGAGGGGGTCGGGGGGGGAGCCATGGCGATCCCGTCGATGGAGCCCCGGGAACGGGGCTCCAGGCGAAGAAGGAGAGGCGCCGGTCGGAATCGAACCGACGATCGAGGATTTGCAGTCCTCTGCCTTACCACTTGGCTACGGCGCCTGAATGGAAGACCGGGGGGCCCGCAGGGGGACCAGGCCTTGGCGGGACGCGATCGCGATGCCTGCGATGGCACGCGAGCGACACGACGTGACCGATGCGAAAGGGGAGGCCCCGACACGCAGGGCCGGGCCTCCCCAATCGACCGGGAGAGCGGGAAACCGGACTCGAACCGGCGACCCCCACCTTGGCAAGGTGGTGCTCTACCAACTGAGCTATTCCCGCAGATGAACTCCAGCTGGTCTCGACGTGCGGAAACCGTGGCTCCGGAGTGCTGATACGGTAAGCTCCGGGAGCCTTGGGTGTCAACCCTGTCCCCGGGCCTGGGGCCCGGTCTTCCTCCGGGTCTCCGGCCCGTTTCCGCTGGACGGATCCGTGGCCGGCTCCCGCCGGTGGCGCCCGCCTGTCGCACCCGGGCTTCACGCCCGTTCTCGCCTCGGGCCATCGCCCGCGCCCGTGGACCGCCCGGTCCGTCCGGCGTCCTTCGGTCAGCCCCGCCGGTTCCCGCGTCAGGGGAGGCACGGTATCTTCCGTGCCAGCAGGAAAACCGGAGGCGTCAGGCGTCCTCTCCTCTCCTCGGGGGCCGCTTCGTCGCAGGGCCTTTCCCCCGCGGCCTTCCGGTGTCACGCCCTTGCCACGACCCCAACCCGGGCCTCCATGCCCCAGACCCCCTCCCTCCCCCCTCGGCGCCTCCTCGGGCGCGGCCTCGCCGCAGCAGTCCTCGCCCTCCTCGGAGGGGCCGTGCTTCCCGCTCCGGGCCAGGCCCAGCATGTGGCCGATCTTCTCGTCCCCCGGGGCGCGATTCTCTTCGAGGCCTGGGGGGTGTTCTCGCAGGGGGCCGAGGCGTTCGGGAACGGGGGCCGCGGGCTCCCGGGAGAGGCGGCCTTCCGGGCGCCCCTCTCCACCCAGCGGTTTCCCTCGCTCGCCCCGGAGGAGGAAGGGCTCCGGATCCTTCTCGAGGACCCTTCGGCCACCCTCGAGGCCGGACGCTTCGTGAGCCGCCTCGAGGTCAACGACCAGCGCGTTCCCCTGCGTCTTGGTTACGGCATTCTCGACCGGGTCACGGTGGGGGTCACCGTCCCCATTGTCCGACGCCGGATGGATGCCCTCCTGCAGGTTTCGGGAGAGGGCGCCAATGTGGGCCGGAACCCCCTCCAGACCCAGGGTCTCGGCCCCCAGGTGATCACCTTTCGCGACGAGGTGGCCCAGTCGGTTCTCGCATTGAGCCAGGCCGTGGACGCCCGCTGCGCCGAAGAGGGGGAGTCGTCCGCGGCGTGCCTCGAGGGCCGGTCGCTGGAGGCCCGGGCCGGCGGGCTCCTGGACCAGCTGAACGACGCCTGGAACACGCTCGATCTCTTCCCCCTCGCCGGATCGGCAGCGGGAAGCGCGCTTCGGAACCGTTGGGCGGGGGTCCGCGGAGAGCTGGAGGGATGGGGGGTGGGCACGCCCGAGACCCTCCCCCTGGCCACCCAGACCGCCGCCGGCTTCCTCCGGCAGAACCTCTCCGATCCCCTCTGGGGAACGGAGGGCTTTCCCGCAGCGCCCCCGGACGACGGGCTGTACTCCCTGGGCGACCTCGAGCTTCACGCCGTCGTGGGGCTTCCGGGGATGCGAGGAAGCGGATCGAACGGTGCTGCAGGGAGCGGACTTCGGGTCCGGAGTGCGGTGGAGGCCACCCTCCGGCTCGGGACCGGACAGCTGGACTCCTTCGCCGTCGTGACCCCCATGGATCCGGTGGCCGGTCATGACGGGTTCGGGGTCCGGTGGGTCACGGACCTCCTCCTGGGGGACCGGGCCGGCCTTCTCGTGGATCTGGGGTGGCAGACTGTGGGAGAGGGCGAGGGGATGCTCCTGGCCTTCGATCCCTTGAATGCCTGGAACCCCGCCGCTGCCCGGGTGAACGCGAGAGGCGCCCCCGGCGACCGCCTCCGGCTCGCCCTCACCCCCCGCTTCCTTCTCGTTCCAGGGCTTTCCCTGGGCGCCGGGGTCGAGATGGTGCGCACCGGGGAGGGGCGCTGGGACGCGGAAGGGGTGCCCCCGGGGGCCGATGCCCAGGAGGGGGAAGGCGATCTGGTCCTCTCCCGCACGATCCCGGCCTGGTCCCGTCAGGACCTCTCCCTGGAGCTCCGGTTTGCCGGGTGGGGCGAGGAGGTGGCCTCGGGGCTCCCCTTCCCCATCGAGGTCACCCTCCGGGCCCTCCGGAGCGTTCGGGGGGATGGAGAGGCCCTGGCCCAGACCCGGCTCGAGATGGGAGCCCGCCTCCTTCGCCGGACCGGTCGGAGCGCGCCGACGCCCTGAGGCCCCTGGGAGAATCCAACCCGAGGCCCCCTGCGGATCCACCCGGAGACGCCGGCTCCGGGAGTCTACCCCACGGCACCGGGGGCTTGGAGAAGCTCCCGGGCATGACGGCGCGAGGTCTCGGACTCCGGATCACCCCCGAGCATCCGGGCGATCTCCACCGTCCGCTCCTCCCCCTCCAGCGGGGTGACCCGGGTGGTGGCCACCCCGGCCTCCTCTCCCTTCTCCACCCGGAAGTGCCGGGTCCCCCGGGCCGCCACCTGCGGGAGGTGGGTGATGACGAAGACCTGGTGGTGCTCCGCCACCCGGGCCAGCCTGCGCCCCACGGCCACGGCCACCGTCCCCCCCACCCCGGCATCCACCTCGTCGAAGATCAGGGTGGGGACACGATCCACCCGGGCCAGCACCGTCTTGAGGGCAAGCATGACCCGGCTGAGCTCTCCTCCCGAGGCGATCCGGGCCAGGGGGCCCGGCTCGAACCCCGGGTTCAGCGAGGCGAGAAATCGCACCCCCTCCGCCCCCCCTGCGCCCACTTCGGAGCGTGGTTCCAGCGACACCTGGAAATCGGCCCCGGGCATTCCCAGCTCGGGGAGGAGCCCCCGCACGGCCTCGGCCAGGCGTTCGGCCCCGGTGCGCCGAAGCCGGGTGAGGGTCCCGGAAGCGTCCTCCAGGGCGCGCCGGGCCCTCTCGGTCTCCCGGGCCAGGGTGTCCCGATCGAAGGAAGCCGCATCGAGGGCATCGAGCTCGGCCTCCAGGGTTCGCGCCTGTTCCACGACATGGGAGAGCTCGGGGCCATACTTTCGCCGAAGGCGGTGGAGCTGGTCGAGCCGCCGCCGGAGCGCTTCCGCCTCCGCCGGGTCCACCTCCACTCCGGCGGCATAGTGACCCGCGCTCCGCCCCGCCTCCGTGACCTGGTGAAAGGCCCCGTCCACGAGCTCCGCGAGCCCCTCCACCTCGGGGTCGATGCGGGCCAGGCGGCGGAGCCGGTCCCGGGCCTGGGCCAGGACCTCCGAGGCGGACCCCTCGCCGGCATAGAGGGCCTGGTGCACGGCCTCGGCCTCCCGGACCCGCTCCTCGGCATGGTCGGCCCGCGAAAGGGCGGCCTCCACCTCCGCATCCTCCCCCTCCCGGGGATTCACCTCGCGGATCTCGGAGAGCTGGAAGCGGAGAAAGTCGGCGCGCTTGGCCACCTCCCGCACGCGGGAATCGAGGGCCTCGGCCTCCGCCTCGAGGCGCCCGAGGGCGGCGTGTCGCTCCCGGACCTCCCCTGCCGCCTCCTCGGCTCCGGCCAGCGCGTCGAGAATGGCCCGCTGCTCTCCAGGATCGAGGAGGGTCTGGTGGTCGTGCTGCCCATGGAGGTCCACGAGGGCCCGGCCGAAGGCCCCCACGACCCCGGCCGGAGCGGGCGACCCATTGATCCATGCCCGGTTCCGTCCTTCCCGCTGGACCTCCCTTCGGAGGAGGAGGAGCCCGTCTTCGTCGGGGATTCCCTGGGCCTCCAGGCGCTCGCGGAGTTCGGGAAGGGCCCCGATGTCGAAGACGGCCTCCACCACCGCCCGGTCCGCGCCCACGCGCACCGTGTCCGACGAAGCGCGCTCCCCCAGGAGGAGGGAGAGCCCGCCCACGAGAATGGACTTCCCTGCCCCCGTCTCCCCGGTGAGGACGTTCAGCCCCGGGCCGAGGCGAAGGGTCAGGTCGCGAAGGACCGCCAGGTCCCGGATGCGCAGTTCGAGGAGCATGGCCTGGTGCATGGAGATCGAAGCTCGCACCCCGCAGGGGGCGGAGCCATGGGAGAGAGGGACGGCGGGCGCCGCCCCGCCCCGGCTACACGGCCCAGTTCAACTTTCGTCGCAGCGTCTGGAAGAAGCTCTGTCCGGGAAGGCGGAGGAGGTGCACCCGGTGCGCCCCCTTCCGGACCACCACCCGGTCCTCGGGGCCCAGGGGGACGGCATCCTGCCCGTCGGCCGTCAGCACGAGTTCCTCGGCCCGGTCGAAGGCATGGAGCACGAGGCGCGCCTCGGCCGGGAGCACGAGGGGGCGCATGGCCATGGTATGCGGGGAAATGGGTGTGACCACCAGCGCATCCATGTGAGGAGAGACCACGGGTCCCCCTGCCGAGAGGGAGTACGCCGTGGAGCCGGTGGGGGTGGAGAGGATGACCCCGTCACCCGAGAAGGAACCGATCTTGTCCATGGCCCCGTCGTCGTGCCCGACGGCCATCTGAAGTCGGACCACCCGCGCCACCCCGCCCTTGTGGAGGACCAGATCGTTCAGGGCCTGGACCTGGGCCCGCACCCTCCCATCCGGCCCCTCCACCACCCCTTCCAGGGTGAAGCGGTCGTCGAGAATGCCGCCCCCGTCCAGCACGGCCTCGAACCCGGCCTCCACCCGGTCGGCCGCCACGGCGGTGAGAAAGCCCAGGTGCCCCAGGTTCACGCCGAGGACCGGGATCTCCGCCGCAATGACCATGCGGGCCCCTCGAAGCAGCGTTCCGTCGCCGCCCAGCGTCAGGAGGAGGTCCACATCGGGAACCTGGCGCATGGAGCGACAGGACACGCCCTGCGGCTCGGGCACCCCCGCTTCGAGTTCCAGCTCTACGCCGCGTCTGCGCGCCACCCGGGCCAGGGCCTCCATGGCCTCCCGCACGGGGTCGGTGGCGCCTCGGGCCACGATTCCCACGCGCCCGAAGGCCGGGCCGCCCTCCCCTTCCACCCGGGTCACGCCCCGAGGCCCCCCGCCGGGACGGCCGCCCGGTCCGCCGCCGAACCCGTCTCTTCCGCACGGGGACGCGCCGAGAGGAGGCGGCGAACCCGTTCGGCAATCCCCTCGGGATCGAGCCCCACGTCGCGAAGAAGGGTCTTTCGCGGGCCATGCTCCACGAAGGCGTCGGGGAGGCCATGGGTGCCCATGCGCCGGGGGGTGGGAAGCCCGGGATCGTCCAGGATCTCCCGGGTGAGGAAGGCGCCGAAGCCATTCACCACCGCCCCCTCCTCCACCGTGAGGAGGGCCGGGGTCTCCACGAGGACCCGCCCCAGGAGCTCCCGGTCCCAGGGCTTGAGGAAGCGGCAGTTCACCACCGTGGCCTCTACCCCTTCCCGCGCCAGGATCTCCGCCGCCTCGAGGGAGGCGAGGACCATGGTCCCCACGGCGAGGATCGCCACATCGCCTCCCTCCCGGAGTCGCTCCCATCGACCCCGCTCCACCCCCGGGATCTCGGCCAGCGCGGGCACCTCTGCCGGAACGGCGTCCCGGGGGTACCGGATGGAGAAGGGCGCATCGTTTGTCTCGAGGGCATGCCGGAGGAGGGCGAGCATCTCGGCCCCGTCCTTCGGGGCCGTAACCACCATCCCGGGCACGGCCAGCATGTAGTTGATGTCGAGCGCTCCGTGGTGCGTGGGGCCGTCTTCCCCCGCGATCCCTGCCCGGTCCATGCAGAAGACCACCGGGAGCTCCTGGAGCGCCACATCGTGAACGATGTTGTCGTAGCCGCGCTGCAGGAAGGTGGAGTAGATGGCCACCACGGGCTTGATTCCCCGGGTGGCCATGCCGGCGGCAAAGGTCACCCCGTGGCCCTCGGCGATCCCCACATCGAAGTGGCGATCGGGGAAGGTCCGGTCGAAGATGTCGGTGGAGGTTCCCCCGGGCATGGCGGCGGTGATGGCCACCACCCGGTCATCGAGGCGGGCCAGCTCGGTGAGCCCCTCGCCGAAGACCTGCTGGTAGCGGGGGAGTCCGGCCACCTTCTTCCCCGTGCCGGCGCCCGAAACCTTGTCGAAGGGACCCGAGGCGTGCCACTTCACCGGGTCGGCTTCGGCCGGGGCGTACCCCTTCCCCTTGTGCGTCACCACATGGACGAGGATGGGGCCTCCCAGCCCCTTCACCCGCTGGAAGGTGTCGACGAGCACGTCGAGGTCGTGCCCGTCCACCGGACCAACGTACCGGAAGCCCAGTTCCTCGAAGAGCATCCCGGGAACGAGGAGGTGCTTGACCGACTCCTCCACCCTCCCCGCCAGCGATTCCATGACCCCGGTGAGGGAGCGCGGCCCCTTGCGAAGGAGCCCCTTGATCTGCTCCCGGACCCGGTCGTACACCGGGTTCGTGAGGACCGAGGTGAGATACTTGTTCATGGCCCCCACGTTGGGGGCAATGGACATGTCGTTGTCGTTCAGGACGACGATGAGATCCCGGTCGGTATGGCCCGCGTTGTTCAGCGCCTCGTAGGCGAGCCCGCACCCCATGGAGCCATCGCCGATGATGGCCACCACCTTTTCCTCCCCCCCGGCCACGTCCCGGGCGGCGGCCATCCCCAGCGCCGCCGAGATGGAGGTGGCGGCGTGGCCGGCTCCGAAGGTGTCGTACTCGGATTCGTCGCGGCGAAGGAAGGGCGCGAGCCCCTGGTACTGGCGGATCGTGGGGAAGCGATCGTTCCGTCCGGTGAGGATCTTGTGGATGTACCCCTGGTGCCCGGTGTCCCAGACCAGCTTGTCGCGGGGGGTATCGAAGACGTAGTGCAGGGCCACCGTGAGATCGGCCACCCCCAGGGAGGCGCCGAAGTGCCCCCCGATACCGGCCACCACATCGATGTGCCGGTCCCGGAGTTCGCGCACGAGGGTCTTGAGCTCGTCGCGCGTGTAGCCGCGAATGTCGGCGGGTCCCTGGATCTGGTCGAGTCGTGCCACGGAAATGTCCTGGGGTTCAGGGAAAGGGCGCGGCGCGCGGGGGGCGTCGAGCGTCAGGAGTCGCGAGCATCGGAGGCGGCCGGTGTCCGGAACCGCACGCGGTCGAAGCTGCGACTCTCCGCGCCATGGGCCCCGGGGTCGGGAAGGTGAAGCGCCCCGATGCCGCGGAGCGGGACGCGCGCGGGAGCAAGATACCACATCCGGGGGGGAATCGCCCACGGGGATGGGGAACGGGCGTCCGCGCTCGGGACAGCCGAGGTCCGGGCCGGTCGCAGCGGCACCCGCCTGCCCGGAGGGGTCTCTCGCACCGCACTACCTCTCCCGGTCCACCACATAGCGCGCCAGCGCTTCCAGCGCAGGGGAGTCCGTCCCCGAACGGGACAGGTGACCCAGCGCCTCTTCCACCAGCCGCCCCGCCTCGGCCCGGGCTCCCTCCGCCCCCAGGAGGCGGACGTAGGTGGACTTCTCCAGCGCCACGTCCGAGGGCTTTTTCCCCAGCGCCTCGGCGGTGGCGGTGGCATCGAGGATGTCGTCGGCGACCTGGAAGGCGAGCCCCACCGCCCGACCGTACCCCTCCAGCGCCTCGAGGCGCGGGGGAGAGGCCCCTGCGGCCAGCGCCCCCATCCGGAGGGCTGCAGTGAGGAGGGCCCCCGTCTTGGCCCGGTGAAGGGCGTCGAGCTCGCGGTGCTCGAGGGCGCGTCCCTCCCCCTCCAGGTCCAGGGCCTGCCCCCCCACCATTCCCCCGGCACCGGCCGCCTGGGCGAGGGTGCGCACCAGCTCCCTCCGAACGGGTTCGGAGATGCCAAGCCGGCCTGCCGCCTCCCAACCCTGGAGTCCGGCGGCCGGGATGAGGGACGCCCCGCCCAGAAGGGTCGCCTCCACCCCATGGGTCATGTGGGGCGTGGGGACCCCCCGCCGGAGGGGCGCATCATCCATGCAGGGGAGATCGTCATGCATGAGGGAGTAGGCGTGAATGAGCTCCAGGGATACCGCAAGATCGTGCACCGCCTCGGGGAGGCCCCCCCCGGGACCCGGCACCTCCGACGGCGACCCCGCTCCCCCCCGCCCCCCCTCCACCCCGAGCACGGCCCGGTAGGCCTCCACGCAGAGAATGGGACGGAGCCGCTTTCCCCCCGTGGTCACACCCTGCCGCACCGGGCCCTGGAGTGCCCCGGGGAGGCGGGGGAGGAACCGTGCGAGGGCCCGTTCCAGGGCCGCCTCCACCCGATCCCGCTCGGCCTTCAGATAGGCGGCCAGATCGAAGGGGAGGGCCACCCCGCTCTCCCGGCTTTCAGCCACGGGCCGCCTCCCCCTCGAAGGGGCGGGTCGAGAGGTCTCCTTCCCCTCCCACGAGCTCCTCCACCCGGAGTTCGGCCCGGGCCAGGAGCGCCTCCGCCTCCCGAATGTGCCGGACGCCCTCCTCGAAGAGGGCAAGGCCCGACTCGAGGGGGACCTCTCCCCCCTCAAGCTCGGCCACGATGCGGTCGAGCCGCTGGAGGCGGCTCTCGAGGGAGGGGGCGTCGCCGGGCGGGGCGCCGGGGTCCTCCGTGGAGGAGGGCGCTGCGGCGAGGGCCTCGTCGTTCGAAGGGGGGAGGGAGGAGGAGGAGGAATCGGTCATGGGCTCTGTTCCAGGTCGTCTTCCTCGATCCCGGTGACCCGGGCCGAGATGCGGCTGTCCACCAGCCGGAGGGTGAAGTCGGGAGACGTGCGGAAGTCGTGTGCGGTTCGGAGGATGCGGCCCCCTTCGTTACGGGGAACGGCGTACCCCCGCCGGAGGGTGGAGAGGGGGGAGAGGGCCTCGAGCTGGGCGGCCAGGGTGGCGAGGCGCTCCCGACGGGTGGCAATGCCACCCCGCACGCTCCGCTCCAGGCGGTCGGCCAGCCCCTCCACCCCGCGCCTGCGGGGCTCCAGCAGGCGGCGCACCCCTTCCTGGAGGCGCGCTTCCGTGCGCTCCACCCGGTGCCTGCGCCGCTCCACCTGCCCCCGGAGTCCCCTGGCCAGCCGGGGGCGCACCCGGGCCAGGGCCTCGGCCAGGGCACTTCCGTCCAGGACGGCGGCCTCGGCGGCGGCCGAGGGGGTGGGCGCCCGGAGGTCGGCCACCAGGTCGGACAGGGTCACATCGGTCTCGTGACCCACCGCCGAGATGACGGGGACCGGAGAGGCGGCAATGGCCCGGCAGACCGGTTCCTCGTTGAAGGCCCAGAGGTCCTCGATGGAGCCCCCGCCCCGGCCCACGATGAGGACGTCCACATCGCCCCGGGTGGAGAGGAGGCGCACGGCCCGGGCCACCTCGGCGGACGCACCCTCCCCCTGGACCCGCGCACCCCGGAGGAGGACCCGGGTCCAGGGGGCCCGCCGGCCGATCACGGAGAGGATGTCCCGAAGGGCGGCGCCGGTGGGAGAGGTCACCACCCCGACGGTGGCCGGGAAGCGGGGAATCCGACGCTTCCGGGCCGGGTCCAGGAGCCCCTCGGCCTCGAGGGTCTTCCGGAGGCGTTCGAAGGCCAGCTTCCAGAGCCCCTCCTCGCCGTCGGCGGTAAGTTCCCGGACCACGAACTGGGTCTCGCCCCGGGCCTCGTAGAGGGTCACGTGCCCCTCCACGCGCACCTTCATGCCCTCGTCGGGGTCCATGGGGAGGCGGGCCGCCTGGGGGCGCCACATGACGCAACGGATCTGGGCCCGGTCGTCCTTGAGGGTGAAGTAGCAGTGCCCCGACCGGGCCCGGGTCCAGTTCGCGACCTCGCCCGAAATCCAGAGCACGGGGAGGGTTTCCTCGAGGAGGGCCCGAAGCGCCTGGTTGAGCTCTGAGACGGACCAGACCTGGGGCGCGGCCTCCGCAGCC
>JBJHCG010000005.1:0-167201 GCA_050485885.1 Gemmatimonadales bacterium
GGTTCTCACACATCCCAGAGTGTCCCCCCCTGCAGGGGATCGCCAACTCTTCTTCGGGGCCAGCCTCCGCATCGAGCCACCTCCGGTCACGGACGCGCTGCCCCTATGATGCCTATTCCTGCCATGGCGGGACCCTTCCTGGCCCGGACCGACGGGATCCTGGCGCGGGGGTTGGAGCGGGTGAGGGGGAGGAAGGCCGGGCCGGCCACGCCGCCGGTCGGGCAGGCGCCGGGACTCAGCGGGAACTGACGACCCCGTAGACCTCCACGGACTGGAGTCCCAGGGCGTCCACCGCCACGAGGTACAGGTGCTCGCCCCGGGCGAAGGGGTGCACCCGCTCGTCCCGCTCCGGGGCCGGAGCCACCCCCACGAGGGTCCCGTCGGCGGCGAAGAGGGCGAACTCGAACCCCTCCGCGGCGGGTGACTCCACCCAGATGCCGCCATCGTCGGTCGGGGTCACGGTACGGACCGAGGGCAGGTTCCCCGGGCGCGAGCCGGGCAGGGGGCAGGGAGAGCCGGGATCGGTCGCATCCCGGAACGAACCACCGTGCTCAGCCTCCAGGGCGTCGAGTCGTGCGACGGAGGGCTCCCGGGCCCATCGTTCATCGGTCAGGGGGACCGGCGGGCGGTCTCTCCGAAGGGTGCGTGGAGCGCCCGGTCCACCCACCTCTACCGAAAGGGGAAGGAGGTCCACTGCCAGTTCGCCCTGTCTCGGAACCGCGATCCGACCGTCCGACGTGACTGCGGGAAGCCGCCCCCAATCCGCGAAAGGCAGCCGGAGTAGGGCGATCGACCCGCCGCCCGGAGCAGCGCAGTCGAGGCTGTCGGGCCAGGGGATCGATCCTGCCGCCCCCTCGACGCGCCGGTCTGCGCCGTCCTCCCTCACCTGGACGAAGTGGATCTCCGGGGCCGGTGCTTCGGCCTGCCCTGGGGCCCGCCTCAGGTAGACCACCTCCCGAACCACGATCGGGCCATGGGTCGGAAGGAGGGCGGGCCACCGCCCGGTCCCCTCTTCCCACGGCCGGTTGCCGGCCGCTCGCCCGGCCGCGTCGAACCAGGTGATCCGTCCGGTTCCTGCGTCATGGGCGATGAAGCCGCCGCCCCCCCCGGGGTCGGGCACGATGCCCGCGAGGCGGAGGAACTCGCCGGGCCCCTGTCCCCTTCGGCCCACGGTCCGGAGGCGTTCGCCCTCAGGGGAGAGGACCACGACCTCCTGGGTCGAAGAAAGGACATCGGCCAGGTGGATCCGGCCTTCCGCGTCCACGTAGAGCGCCCCGATATCCCCGACCCCGAGATCCTCACCCGGGAGGGTCCGGACGAGTTCGAGGGTGAGAGCGGGTTCCGGAGGGAGGGCAGGTTCGGAACGGGAGCGGGCATCGGGATCGCATCCGGCGAGGGCGAGCACCGCAGTGGCGAGCGTCCCGGCTACGACGGGGCTGGAAGGGGAGCGAGGCACACGCATCCCGGCAACGTATCGGCGCCGAACCGGCTGGAACAGTCAGTCAGACCGGACCAGGGGTACGATCCCCCCCGGGGCTCCGAAGTGGACGGCGAGACCCTGCATCTCGAGAGACGGCTCGGCGAGGGGTGCCCGGAAGGTCTCCGAGTCCGCGTGGAAGTAGAGGCACCCCAGCTCTTCCGGGGGCCTCGCCGAGACGAAGGCCTCGGCTTCCTCCATGGCCGCGCGCCATTCCTCCCTCGCGCGTGCCGCGTCCATGGGGCGGGCGAGGTGAAGCCGGTCGAGCTCCTCCTGCCGGGGACGTCCCCTTCGCTTAAGGAGCTCGAGAATCGCGTGGGGGGAGAGGCCCGGGTCCTTCCCGGAGGCACCCCAAACGAGGGCGCCCAGCGGAAGAATCCGCCGGTGGGCATCGAGTACGTCCACGAGGTCTCGTGGTTCGTCGCGGCCCGCGAGGGCGAGGAGCTTGTTGACGGCAAGGTCCACGTCGTGGAGCCGGAACCAGCCTCCGGGGTCCCGGATGGGCGGCACGAAGCGCCATGCCGTGTCGTGGGCCCAGTCCACGAGCGTATGGTCTCCCCCGCGCGAAACCAGGGCCCGGACGTTTCCGGGGAGGGCGTACCGGACCTCGACGCCGAACCCGCTCCTCTCGAGCAGCCCCCGGTCGGCGGCGAAGGCTTCGGCCGTGCGTCGCTCCGTGTCATGGAAGACGTCCAGGTCCTGGCTGAACCGGAGGGAGTCGGGGGCTCCGTGGAGCGCAGCTCCCCCGGCCAGGTAGCTCTCCGGGGAGCGGTGCGCCGCGAGGAGGCGGAGGATCTCCTCCTGGAACCCGGTCAGGGGCACAGGCGCCTCCCCACGAGCCACGCTTCCCGGTTGCCGTGCTTCATGAGTTGCCTTGCGACCCAGGGTACGTCCTCCATACCGATCTGGAGGTCCGGGGGGTGGGACCAGAAGCACGACGCATGGAAGCGCCGGTATGCACGACGGGCCTCACGGACCGCGACCATGCGGCGGGCCGTTTCGGGGTCGAGGGTGCGGCGACTTGCCTTCCCGCCCTTCCGACCGATCTCCCGGAGGTAGTCCCTTACCCTGGCATCCATGATGAACAATAACGGCTTACGTTCACCCGATCCACGCTCTTCTCCCCGGTGGCCGCACCCGGCTTGAGCAGGGGGACACGGGCGGCGTAGGTTCGAGGCCGCAGGTCCGCGCCCGGCATCCCCTCTCTGCAAGGCGCCACCATGATCGCATGCCTTCGCTTCCTTCCCCGGCGGGGTCGGCTCCGGTGAGCGGGGGACGGGTGCACGCCGTGGCCTGCGGGCATCCGGTCACGCTCGAGGCGGCTCTTTCCGTACTCGAGGCAGGGGGGAACGCCTTCGATGCGGCGGCTGTGGCGCTCTCCGCGTCGTTCGTGGTCGAGCCCCTCCTCTCCTCTCCGGGAGGTGGAGGGTTTCTCCTGGCGGCCCCGGTGGGGGAGGCCCCCCGGGTCCACGACTTCCTCACCCATACGCCCCTCGCGAAGGGGGGCGCCGGGGTGGACTTCCGCGAGGTGGAGGTGGACTTCGGTCCCGCCCGGCAGGGCTTCCGGATCGGCCTCGGCTCTGCCGCCACCCCGGGCGCGGTGGCCGGGCTCTTCGACTTCCACGGTGCGCTGGGCCGGATGCCCCTCCGGGAGGTGATGGCCCCGGCGGTGGCGCGGGCGCGGGAGGGCGTCGAAGTCACGCCGCTTCAGGCCCACCTGGCTGCGATCCTGGTACCGATCCTCCGATGCGCCCCGGCGATGGACGCCGTCTTCGCGCCGGGGGGGCCCCGTTGGAGGCCGGGACGCGGCCCACCTGGGTGGAGCGCGACTTCCGCAGCTACCTGCGGTGCGGCAACCTTGGCCACGGCTTCGCACGAGTCCGCTGCACCGACTGCGGGCATGACCGGCTCCTGGCCTTCTCCTGCAAGGGTCGGGGGGTCTGCCCCTCCTGTAACGCACGGCGCATGGCGGAGGTGGCGGCGCACCTGACCGACGAGGTGATCCCGCACCTCCCCGTCCGGCAGTGGGTGCTCTCCGTGCCCAAGAGGCTTCGGCCCTTCCTGCACCAGAGCCCCGAGGTGGCGAGTGGAGTGCTCGGCATTTTCCTCAGGGCGCTCAGGTCTGCGCTCCGTGACGGAAGCCCGGGCGCGCCGGCCGCGGTTGGCGACGCGCAGTTCGGAGCCATCTCCTTCCCCCAGCGCTTCGGAAGCTCTCTGAATCCGCACCACCACTTCCACGTCCTGGCCCTCGACGGCGTGATCTCCGCCGACGTCAAGCGGGGAGTCCGCCTTCACGAGGCCACCGGCCTCGAGGCCCGAGATGCGGAGGCCCTGGCCCGCACCGTGCAGCTCCGCGTCCTGCGCTGGTTTGCCCGCCGCGGGCTCCTGGACCCCTCCGCGGCGGCGGGCATGCGCACCTGGCGGGGCACCGGCGGCTTTGCTTCGCATCTTCGATGCTCAGTGTCTGCGACCGCTGTCGATGGCTCCGTTCGCATCGAGGGCGAGGACCGAGCGGGTCTCGAGCGGCTTGTTCGGTACTGTGCGCGGGGGCCTCTCGCCCTCGAGCGACTCCACGCCCCCGGCGGCATCGAGGCGCTCACCTCGCCGGAGGCTTGCCTGGTCTACCGGCTCCTCGAGCCCGACAGGCACGGCCGCGAAGTGCTTCGCCTCGCGCCCCTTGAGTTGCTCGACCGCCTGGCCCGGCTCGTTCCGCCGCCTCGCATCCATCGACACCGCGATCACGGAGTCCTCGCTCCCAACGCGCGCCTGAGGTCCTGTCTTTGGACGCTGTCCTGGTCGGGGTGCACCGTGATTTCGGCGGTGCTGGTTCCCAAGGCATCTCGGGCCTCGCTCCAGCATCGGAGAGCCATGCGTCGGCTCGCCAGAAGGCCGACCGCCCAACCAGGCGCCCCGGCACTGTTGACGTTGAAGGTGCGGTGCTTGCTCCGATCAGCTCGCCCGTCCGGCGCGGGGGATGCCGCGGCGCTCCAGATGCTCGGTGAACGCGTCCCGGTGTTGTGGCGGCACGGAGAGATGGGCCAGGTTCGAGGATGACTCGAGGAGGCCCCGGACGCCCGGGCTCCGGCGGGTAATGAGGATCACGGTCCCCTGCCCCGGCTCCCAGGCCTCGATGCGGCTCCAGGGCACGAAGCCCCAGTAGCTCCACACGCCGTGCTCGGTGACCTGCAGGCGCCCCAGGGCGAATCCGACGCCGCACAGCGCGACGAAGACCATGGCGCCGGGGCTGCCGGCGGCCAGGGGGCCGGACCAGACGAGTGCCATCAGAGACATGGCACCCAGGAGAACGGCGCCGGCCGCCATGATCCATCCAAGCGGTTGCATCGGGTGGGCACCGCAATCCAGGAGGGTCTGGCCTCGGGCACGAAGTCCGCGAGCGGTGAACCAGAGGGTTGTCGCAGCGACAGCGGCAGCAAGGGCGAGGAAGGCTCCACCCAGGGCGGCCCTGCCGTTCAGGGGTGTGGCCGCCAGGAAGAGCAGGCCGAGGACGCTCCAGGCAAGGAGAAGCCCGGTCCCCGCGACCAGCATGTTTCTGGCGGCGGTGGCGGCCGGCGAGGCAGTCATGCTCATCGATGCTCCTCGGGGGAAGGACTCCAGCGTAGAAGGACTCCAGCGTAATCGGCCGTAGGCGGCGGTGTTTGTCAAATGAGGCTCGGGCGGCAGCGTCTCCACCTCGCCGAGCGCCAAGCCCTCGGGCTCAAACACCGTCCAGCGGGGGGGCGCCCTCCTCCTCGTGGTCCACGCCGGCCCAGGACTCGCCATCGGGGCCTGCCGCCCCGCCCAGGCTCTCCCCAGCGCGTGGCCCTCCCCAGGCCGAACTCCACCTCGACCAGACCCCGCGCCCTACCTTGGCTCCCCCGCTGAGAGGGCCCTTGAATCGCCTGCCCCAGGACCAGGGCGCTGCTCTTCATGCCATTCCCGGGCCAGCACAACGTCGAAAACCGCCTCCCGTCGGAAGCGGACGTCCACGCCAGGGCGACCCTTTCAGACGCTCGCGGGCTTCCGCCCACGGGACGTACCGTGGCGATGGCTCAGCGAGTCGCCTCTGGGGCTCCTTCATATGCCACTCCGGAACGGGAACATCCGCAGGGCTCGAGGCGATGGCATCCCACTCATCGCCCAGAAGCTGGACACGCTCGTCGGGCGGGAGTCTCAGGGCCTTGGAGAGCAGGGCATTCTTGGCATGGGATCATGAAGAGACCGCCGCGCGGAGCGAGGGGTTCAGCCGCCGCGCCTCCCGGGATACGGCCTTGAGGATCGGGTCGACGTCGTAGCCCTGGTGCTCCTCGAGCCAGTCCAGGAGATCGGACAGATGCCAGATGGCCGTGGTCCCCTGGTGAACCGGCAGGGGAAAGGTGTCGGGGTGAGCGAGCATGAGTTTCCGGAGGTTCTGCCGCGTCACACCCACGTGCTCGGCGGCGTCGGACAGGCCGGAGAGGTCGGGTTCGATTTCGGCAAGGTCGGCCCCCGGGAGTGCGCGCTTCACATCGCGCAGGGCAGATTCCAGCGCGGCTTCGGCCGACTCGGCTTCCCGGTCGAAGGAGAGGGCCACGCGGCCGGGCACCCCGAGTCCGACGAGCGCATCGGTGCAACCGGCCTGGGCCAGCCGGTCCTCGACCCATCCCAGGGTTGGATGGGGCGAGGGGAGCCGCAGGCGGACCACGAACGTAAACTCAGGCATCGGGATCCTCTCACGTTGGGGGCCGGTGCCGGCACCGGTCCACGACCCGCCTGAGGACGCGAGCGTGGTTCTCCGGTTTGCTCGGCGGACTCCAGATGCTGACGAGGCAGAACTCGCCGCACCTGCAGTCGGGGTCGTTCCAGGGGCACTTGAGCCGCCCCCAGGCGTGCCCTCGCCGGGGTTCCACGAGCCACCCGTGCCTTTCCGCATGTCGGAGGGCGAACTCGACAGCTGGGTCAGGGTGGCGTGCTCGATGCACTGGCGGTCTCTCTCAAGCTCTGAGGCCGGGTGACGGTTGTCAAGCGACAACCACGCCCTGCGTCGTGTCGCTCCGCCGTCTTGTCCCTGCTTCAGGAGACTCGATGCCAAGAGGGGGCGATGCCATGGCTTGCGGGGCAGGCGGGCCTCTGCAGCCGGGCTGGCGCAGGTGACGCACCCAGCCATGGCCCGCCCGGCCTACCCGTTGCCGGGGGGTTGGGAGATGTCAGCTCAAGCTCCCGCCAGAGCCCTGGATCTCCCCCGTTTCGGTGGACAAATGGATGCTTGCGTGGATCCCCCTTGCCCGGGTTCCGGGTGCAGCCCGAAGGCACCCGCCTCTGCATCCCCGCGCAGGACCGTTGCCGTGTACGCGATGCCATCCGTACCTTGTGACCCACAGGTCCCTGATCCGGAAACCGAGCGATGCGATCCCGCCGACTCCTCATCCCCGTGGCGCTCATGGCCGCCGCGTGCTCACCGGACGGTCCTCCGGAGCCCTCGTTCGCCGTGTCGGACAGCGCGGGCGTGGAGGTCGTCACGACCGCGCGACCGCCCTGGGACGATTCCGGTACGCCCTGGCGTCTGTCTCTCGAGGTCGAAATCGGGGAACTCGACGGGGCGGAGCCGTACCTCTTCGGGGATCCGGTGGGCGCCGTGCGACTGGGCGACGGTCGGATCGCGGTGGCGGATGCGCACTCCGCGGACATCCGCTTCTTTTCGGGAAACGGCGAGTTCCTCCGGCGCTTCGGGCGAAGAGGTGAAGGCCCGGGCGAGTTTGCGAGCTTCTCGTGGCTGGCGCGGTGCGGGGCCGGCCTCCTGACCTACGACTGGCAGCAGCGCCGGGTGACGAAGCTCTCTCCGGAGGGCACGGTCGTCGACCTCTTTCCCCTCACGACACCCGAGGCCGGCAGGCCCCCCTATCGGGCGCGGTGCCTTCCGGACGGCACCATCCTGGCGGTGGGGTGGGGAGAGAGCCCGCGCCTCCCCGCCGGCGAGGACTTTCTCTTTCACAGGCAGACCGCGGAGCTCTGGCGGGTCTTTCTGCCGGGGGACTCGACGATCACGCTCGGGACCTACATCTCCTCGGAGCGACTGGCGTATCGCACCGGGAGCGGACCGCATCCCTTCAGTCGCTCGGTGGCGTTCGCGGGAACGGCGGATCGGCTCTACATCGGGGGCGCGGAACGGCTCCAGGTCGAGGTACGCACGCCCGAGGGCTCGCTCATGAAGCTCTACCGGGGCCCGGACGCGGATCTTGTGATCGACGATGCCTTCGTGTCGTTCTACCGAGGCACCGAACTCTCCTCCGCCGATTCGTCGAGGCGGGCACTCGTGGAAGCCGCCGAGTACGTGATGCCCGATCGATACCCCGCGTACGTGGAGCTGCTCGCCGACCCACTCGGGTATGTCTGGGTCGAGCGCTTCACGCTCCCGTGGGACCCGGGGCGCAGGTGGGGCATCTTCGATCCGGACGGCCTCTTCCTCGGCCATCTGGACGTGCCCGCGGACTTTCAGGTCACGGAGGTCTCCGAGAACCATCTGGTCGGGATCGCACGCGACGAACTTGGTGTCGGGAGGGTCCGCGTCTACCGCCTCGAACGGTCGGAGCTGAACTGAGGTGCTCCCACTCCTGTGCCGCGTCTGCGGCGGTGAGATGCGCAACACCTCGTTCGTCACGCCCCCGTCCACCGTGGAGCGCATCCTCCTCCATCTCGACCTCCCCCATCGGCCTCCCCGAGTCACTCTCGCACCGGCTCTCCCCAGGCCGATCTGGACCTCGAACGGTCGCCGGCCTTCGACCGACCTCCAGATCTTCGACATCTCGGAGAGCCGGGTGCTCGTGCGCACGAGGGGCCCGCTCGGCGAAGAGGTCCTCGAGGTCTACGCCATCGAGCGGTGAGGCGGCTTGCAGGCGTGGGTTCCACCCGCCCGTGATCGCCGAACGGATCCCCTTGGTGGAGGCCGTGGTGGTGATGGTGCCGTTCGGCGGGGAGCGCAGGGGGGCCCCGGCGGATGCGGCCTCGGGGGCCGCGGGACGCGGCCCGGAACCCGCCCCCACCGCACCCGGGGTGCCCGGGGCGGGCGCGTGGGAGGACTTCCTGCTCGCCGGGGGCGGACCTCCGGGTGAGGGCGGCGAGCTTCGCATCCCCGAATACAGGAGGCTTCCGTTCGCCCCCCCCTTCGGTCCTCTACTCGGCGGGGACGACCGGGCTTCCGAAGGGCATCGTGCACACGGCGGGGGGGGACACCCGCACAGCACCAGACGGAGCACACGCTCCACGTGGACCTCCGGGCCCGGACCCTGGGCGGCTTCGGGTCGTGCTCGCTCCGGGAGCCGGTGGATGAACTGGGGAGGTGCTGAGCGTGCGGCGTGTGCGGATGTGAACGAGTTCGGGACACGAGAGCTGCCCGAGACCCATCGGCGTTGATTTCGCCCGGCCTTGACCCGGCCGATCTCCGACCCCCACCTTCCGTGTAGCACGACAATCGTGCCACACGACTTCTGTTGGGAGGCGACCCAATGGCCAGCAACCTCACCATCACCGTGGACGATGAAGCGCTCAGGCGGGCCAGGATCCGAGCCCTTGAGCAGGGCACATCGGTGAATGCGATCCTCCGGGAGTTCCTGGAGGCGTACGCCGGCACCCGGCAGGATCACGTGGACGCCGCGGACCGAATTCTTTCGCTCGCCCACGCAACTCCTGGCCGGAGTGGGGCCGAACGATGGACCCGCGACGAACTCCACGAGCGGGACGCGTGATGCGTCGGTTCTTCGACACGAACGTGCTCGTCTACATGTTCGACGATGGCGCACCCGGGAAGCGGGACCTCGCCCGCCACTTCTTCCGCACCGCGGTGGCGGATGGGTCGTTCGTGATTTCTACCCAGGTCCTCCAGGAATTCCACGTGGCGGTGACCCGGAAGCTGGAGACGCCCGTACCCCCGGAGACCGCGGAAGCGGCGCTCGAGGCGTTCTCCAGGCTCGCCGTCGTTCTGGTCGACACGACCATGATCGGGGCTGCGGCACGCACCTCAGGCCTTCACACCGTCTCCTTTCGGGACGCGCTCATCATCGAAGCCGCGCAGGCCGCCGGAGCTTCGGATCTCCTGAGCGAGGACCTCCAGGATGGACGGCGGTTCGGCTCGCTCGTTCTCATGAACCCGTTTCTGAAGGGCTGAACGGGGGCAAGGCTCGGGCAAGGCCCCCGTGGACCCTGCTGACCGGGGGGGAGCGATGATGAAGGGCTCGCGGCGCTGGTGGAGGTGAACCCCGCCGCCCTCACCTTCGGGGCCGAGGCGCTTCGCGGGGGGAGGGGGGGCGGGGACTGGCCCCAGGCCAACGAAATCTGGAGGAGAGAGCGACGCACGCGCCCGGTGCGGAGCGATCGGCGCATCGCCGGAGGTACATCGAGGGAAACCTCCTATTCCGACGCTGACCCCAACGCCTCCATCACGCTGGTGAGTCCAAGCCGAAACCCCACGACGGTGCGAACTCTTGTCTCGATGAGCGTGGGACCAACCCGGATGGGAATTGTCGTTCTTGCCCGTTCAGCGCGCCAGGCCTGCGCAATCGGCAGTTCCGGGTGCAGCGCGCGGATCCACTCCTCATCCCCCGATGCCGATACCAGGACGAGCTCCTGGTCCGATTCAACGCGAGGCGTCAAGGGGCCTGTTCCCGGGCGCCCCGGTTCTCACTCGATTTCCCGGGTCCACGAACGAGTTTCCCGCGGGAGGGCGACCCTCTACCTTCGCATGTCACGCTCCCCCTCCGACCTCCCCCCCATTCCTCCCAACCCTCCCACTGATCCATGGCCGACTTCGGCGCTGAGCTCCGGGACCTGGGCCCCGTTTCCGACGAACTGCTGCACCCTCTCCAGGCCATGATGGCCGCCAACCCGGATGAATGGCTCACCTCTGACCAGGTGAAACCCAACAAGTTCGAGGCATTCCGGGGCTCGACCCTCCACATGGTCTTCCAGTACCCTGTTGATCTCCATTCCCACAAGGTGTCCCAGTTCAGTTCGCTCTGGGAGGACTGGGGTCCGGTGGTTCAACCCCTCATTGATCATGTGATCCCCTGGTATGGCTACCGGGAGGCACGGACCACTCGGATCATGCTGGCCCGACTTCTGGCCGGACGGGAAATCACCCCCCATGTGGACCGCGCACCAGCCGCGGAGGTCCCCAACAAGGTCCACATTCCCCTCATCACTCACCCGGACGTTCGGTTTCACATTGGTGAGGGGAAGTACCATCTGGAGCGGGGAAGGGCATTTGAGGTGAACAACCGCATCCGGCATGCGGTGACGAACGGGTCTGAACTGGATCGGGTGCACCTCATTTTCGATGTGTTCGATGCGGGGTGAGCTTTCTGCGCTCACGGCACCCCTCCTGACCCCCGATTCAGGGATCGGGGATGTCTTCCATGCGGTCTCCCGCCTCGAGGCCTTTCTGGAGGACCACACCCCCTTTCGTCTTGCGTCTGAAATCGTGACGGGAGAGTCGTTTACGGAGGGGGGATGGGCCGTTTCACCCACTCAGGCGGCGCTCTGCGCCCGGGAGTACGGGCGCACGCACGCCTTCGCCATGGGGCTCTACAGCGCGGTCCTGCATGCGGGCGCCCTCACCCCGGGGCGCCCGGTCAGGGTTCTTTACGCCGGATGCGGGCCGTGGGCGCTCCTGGCCCTCCCGAGCATGGCGACACTCGGTGCAGATCGGGTTCGCTTCACCCTCCTGGACATTCATGCGGAGAGTGTGAACTCGGTGCAGGCCCTTGTGGCGTCCCTCGGGATGGACCCATGGGTGGAGGCCGTGATCACCGCAGACGCCAGCCGCTGGCGGATTCCCCCGGATTCGATTCCTGATGTGGTGGTAACGGAAACCATGAATGTGGCGCTGGAGCGGGAACCGCAGGTCGCCATTGTCCGGAACCTCCTGGCGCAGGCTCCTGACGCCCTCCTGGTGCCACGGTCCATTGCGGTGGAGCTTTCAACCGGGGCCGTTTCCCTGGGCGAGGTCTTCCGCCTGGACAGGAGCCGGGTGGCCGAGTGGGAGGGGTGGGAAGGAGGGACGATCCCGGGTGGATGGGTGAGGGTCCCGGGGGAGGCGACCTCCGGCCAGGACCCCTGCCTCCTCACTCGAATTGAGACCTGGGAGGGGGTCAGCGTGGAGATGGGAGGCTCGTCGCTCACCGCGCCCCGGGCGTTGAACCCGAACCTTGAAGTGGCGGCCGATGCCATTCTGGACTTTCGATATCGGACGGGAGCCCTGCCAGGGCTGGAGGTGCGGGCCCTCCCCGATCGAGTGCGCCTTCCCCAGAGCTGGGATCCGGTGCGCCTGCAGACCGACCTCCAGACCCTGGAGGCGTCCGGGTGGGTGGATCACTTCGTGAAACAGAATTATGAAGGACGCTGGAGCGTGATTCCGCTCCGGGCCCCGCTGGGGACCGAGGAGAGCCACCCCATTCTCCAGATGGTATCGCACCCTGGAGTGACCGAGTATGTGGATACCTCCCTCCTGGACCGACTCCCGTATCTGAGCCAGGTCCTCAATGAGATGGGATTCCCTCTGGGTGCGGCCCGGCTCATGCGGCTGGACCCCGGGTCGGAGATTCTGACGCACACTGACCCTGACCTGGCCGCCGAGGAGGGATGGGCGCGGCTCCACGTCCCCATTTCCACGAACCCGGGAGTCCGCTTCGTTCTGAACGGGAGACCCGTCATCATGGGAGAGGGGGAGTTCTGGTACCTTCGACTCTCCGACCCCCACTCGGTGACAAATGGCGGAGACACCCCCCGGGTACACCTGGTGGTGGACGCGCCGGTGGGAGAAGGGCTGGCCAGGCTCCTGGAGGGGCCGGGGTGGATTGACGCGGCGCCCCGACGGTGGAATGCGCCTCAGACGGCGTCCAGCCAGAGACGGTAGGGCTCCGCCACCCATCGTGCGTGGGCGGCGCGGATTTCCCGGGTGACCGCAGCGCGCTTCGACTCGGAGTCCAGGGTGAAGGGGATGGAGGGGTCCTTGGCGCTCATCATGGCGGCGTTCCGGAGAAGGGCTTCCTCCTCCGGGGACCAGGGTCCGCCCGGCATCCCATCCCAGAGAAATCCGGGGAGGGAGGTATAGGGCACCGGAAGCAGGGTACGCCGATGGTGTGTGGCGACCCGGAAGAAGGCTCCCAGAATGGCGGCGGCCAGCTCCATCTGGGTGAGTGCGTCCCGTTCCCGGGGGGTAAGCCCGAGCTGGTCTGGAAGGACCGTGTCTCGCACCAGGGTGAGGGAGGGGCGCCGGTGGAGGGAGACCAGGACCTCCATGGGGTCTCTATAGAGGAAGAGGAGCGGCGAGCGTGGAAACGACGCTCGGACTCGCTCCAGTTCGAAGATGTGCCAGCAGTCCAGCTTCACCACCGTTCGGGTGGGAGGCTTGGGGCGGGAGGCGGAGAGGGCGGCGAACGCAGCTCGGAGCCAGCGCTCCCGTTCCGCGTTTGTGGCGCCTCGGTGCGCCCGTTGCGCCCGGAGGATGTCATCGGCGATTCGGGGCTCCGAGAGAACGCGGCTGCCGGGGAGGGTAGCCATGGCCCGGGAGACCAGGGTCGAACCGCAGCGGGAAGTGTGGAACACGATCGCTGTGGGGTCGGTGATGGGGATGTGCTGCTCCAACCGCTCGATTCCGGTGAGTACGCCCCCGCCCGTATTCTCCAGGAGCCGCCGGAGCCCGGACAGCGAGTCGTCATGGAAGGGCTCATGGAAGGGGAGGCCGTCGGTGTGAAACCAGCGGACTCGAGCCACGCCTCCTTCCCATTCGAACCGCACAGGGATCCGGGGAGTCACTGTGGCCTCCGGCCCCGGACGACCCTGCGCACGGTCCGGAGGGTGCGACGACCCATCAACCAGAAATGGGGGCGAGGGTCCCGGTGGTGCCGCAGGCGATGTCTGGCCCACGCCTCCCATTCGGACTCCCAGAGGCCAAACGCGGTGCGATGGGGTTCGCGGAAGCCTGGCCAGTCCGGGCCGGCTCGCCCCCCCCACGGCTTGGGGCCACCCACGAAGTGGAGGAGGGTCGCTCCGCGTGGCTCGGGATCGTGTTCTGACCGTTCCTCGTCGAGTCTGGGGAGGATCGTGTTGAAGGTGGGGGGAAGGGGCGACCATCGGTCAGCGAAGGCACGGTTCAGGAGGTACTGATCGGTGTGTCCGGTGGCCACCCGACCCCAGTCGAGTTCGGTCAGACTGGCGAGGAGGCGCGCGTGCACCCCGGGGCCAAGGTTGTCACGCCCCAAGGCCATGACGCCGGAGTTGAAGGCCTTGAGGGGAGTTCGGCGCCCCGGCAAGACGGGGTAGTCCCCGGGGTTGGTCACGGGAAGAAAGGTGTTCGGATCACGTAGGTTGCCGGCCAGTCCAGACCTGTCAGGAGCGGCGTGGATCCCCTTCTCCACCGCGGTGAGCCGGGTGAGGTCGCCCCGACAGAGGATGTCGCTGTCCAGGTAGATGACCGGACCAACGCCGTCCTGCGCAAACGCATCGAGGGAATAGAAGCGGGGAGCGAACCGGTCCAGCTCGGGGTGGCGATTGACCAGCGTGGCCAGGGCGGCCTGGAGTGGCGCGCTGATGGGACGGGTCTGGACGCCGGCAATGGACTCGATCTCGCGTCTGGACCGGTCGGCCAGCCCGTGATGGACGACAACGGCCGGGAGGGCATCCGCCCCATGGAAACGGCGCACCGAGTGCAGAAGCGCGATCGTGCCCGGCAGGAAACCCTCAGACGAGGCGGTGACAAGGCATGGGCGGCGGATCATCAGGCGTACACGCTACCCTCCGAACGAAGGGAACGCCACCGGCTGGTTGCGAGTCCGCCCTGAGTCCGCCCTGAGCCCGCCCTGAGCCCGCACCGATGTGGGAAGGAGGGCTGACCCTATCCTTTCAGGCAGCTTGCGCATTCGGGCGAGAGCACGAACATTGGCAGTTCGCTTCACCCGGAGCGGATGTCTTGTCAGACTCCCGAAAGGAGACATGAATGGAGCCTTACCTTGGCCAAGTGTGCCTCTTTGGTTTCGATTTCGCCCCGAGAAACTGGGCGCCATGCATCGGCCAGCTTCTGCCCATAAGCCAGAACACCGCCTTGTTCTCCCTTTTCGGAACCATGTACGGCGGCGACGGTCGCACCACCTTCCAGCTCCCGGATCTGAGGGGGAGGGTCCCCATAGGCCAGGGGCCGGGAGGGGGCCTACCGGGCTACAGTTTGGGCCAGAGGGGGGGGTCAGAGCAGCACACCCTTCTTTCCGGGGAGATGCCGGCTCACACCCATGCCGCCACGGTCACGGCGGCGCTCCACGCCGAGTCGGCTCCGGCTGACCGAGCCAATCCGGCGGGGGCCATGCTCGCCGGCGCCCGGTTGTACGCCCTTCCAGACCCGGCGAACGATCGGGTCATGGCTTCGGAATCGCTCGCCGTCTCGATCCAGAATCAGGTCACCGGCGGATCGGCCCCCCTCCGGACCAGGGACCCCTTCCTTGGACTGAACTACAGCGTAGCTCTCGCCGGAATATTCCCCGGTCGGAACTGATCTTCTACCACCCTTCACAAGGATTACGCACACATGGACCAACCATTCATTGGCATGATCGCCCTGTACGGTTTCTCGTGGGCCCCGAGAGGCTGGGCCCTCTGCGAGGGGCAGCTCGTGGCCATCAACCAGAACCAGGCTCTCTTCGCCCTCATCGGAACGACCTTCGGCGGCAATGGAACCACCACCTTCGCCCTCCCCGACCTGCGGGGTCGCGCGGCGGTGGGAGCGGGGACCGGGAACGGGCTGACCCCGATTTCCCCGGGCGAGGCCGGCGGGCACGAGACCGTTACCCTGACCCAGGCGAACCTTCCTGCTCACACCCATGCAGCGACGGTCACCGCTTCCCTTCATGCGGAGTCGGTCCCGGCAGATCGCGCCAACCCCAACGGAGCCATGTTGGCCGGGGCGCAGACCTACGCCCTTCCTGATCCTGCCAACGACCGGGTCATGGCGTCCGAGTCGCTGGACATCTCTGTGACCAACTCCAGCACGGGCGGATCGCAGCCCTTCGCAATCCGTTCTCCCTTCCTCGGCATGAACTACTCCATTGCGCTCGAGGGGATCTTCCCCAGCCGGAATTGAGAGCGGCGGGAACCTGGGGGCCGGACGGTCCGAGTCCATGACGAGCAAGGTCGGCGT
Organism: Gemmatimonadales bacterium; assembly: GCA_050485885.1. Lineage (GTDB taxonomy): Bacteria > Gemmatimonadota > Gemmatimonadetes > Longimicrobiales > Gaopeijiaceae > SKNW01. The sequence continues at coordinate 15,633 of JBJHCG010000005.1, forward strand.
TCTCCTTCCGGCGTCACGCATGTTCCCCGGTGTGGATTCCCGGTTCCTGGCCGGACTCCGGGCAGGGCTGGGCCGGTGCGCGGCGGAGACTGAGCTGCACGTTGAGCTCACCGGGCAGGGGGCGGTTCGCGACCTGGTCGAGGAGCGGGCCCGTTCGCTCATCCTCCGCAGCGGATGCGACGTGGTGACCGGGGTCCTGGGGGCCCCGGTCGCCGCTCACGTTGCACCGGTATTCTCGCAGAACAAGGTCCCCATGCTGGTGTGTGACCTGGGGGCCGATCTGCCGCTGGCTCCCGCGGCCGAGAGTCCCTGGCTGTTCTGGAACTCCCTGAACCTGTGGCAGTCCATGGTGGCGCTCGGGTCCTGGGCCGGACGGGAGCTCGGTTCCGCCATGGTGACCAGCGCAGGATTCCATGAAGCAGGGTACGGTCTCCTTCGGGGGTTCACCCTTGGATTCGAACTCGAGGGAGGCCGCACGGTCGGGGTGGAAGTCACCCACCGCGAAACCGCCACCGAAGATCCGTCTCCGGCGCTGGCGCGGTTGAAGAGCCTCGAAGCCGACTTCTTCCTGGGGCTCTACTCGGGGCGGGAGGGCGTCACCTTCGTGCGCGCCTACCAAGCCCTGGGCCTCGACGAGACCCTCCCTCTGCTGGCGTCGCCGCTGATGGCGCATGGTCACTGGCTCCCATCCATGGGTCCTGGCCTTCCGGGATGTCGTGCGGCGGCTTCCTGGGCCCCGGGTCTACACCCTCAGAGCGAGGCCCGGTTCATGGAGGACACCGGGGCAGGGGATCACCCGGCGCCCGACGTCTTCGCCCTGCTGGGGTACGAAGCCGGCCTGGCCATCGGGCTGGCCCTCGAGGGGGCGGCCGGCTCACCCGGAGGAAGGAGTCTTCGCGATTCCCTGGAAGGCGTGACGTTCACCTCGCCCCGCGGACCCATTGCCATGGGTCCCGAGCCGTTGGAGGTTCCCACCACCGACCATCTTCTCGAGCTTTGGAGCGGGAACGGTGGGGCGCCCGGGGTGTCCATCGTCGGACCCCTCCCCCTCCCGGAGGCGTATGGTGAACTTGCGACCCAAATTCGTTCGGAGGAGATGCGTTCTGGATGGCTGAACCCCTACCTGGTGAACTGAGGCCCTTCCGGCCGGAGGGGCCTCCCCCGCAGGGAATGGCAAAGGGTGTGCGGCGGCGGTTGCGCATGCTTGAGGCGGCGGGGTTTCTCCTGGCGGCGCGGGTGGCATTGGAGCTGCTGCCCTTCCGTCACCTGGCCGCCTTTCTCGGTGCGGCGCCGTCGGACGGGGGTACCATGGCCTCGCGCGACCAGGAGGAGAGAGCCATCACCATCCGGTCGGCCATGCGATCGGTCTGTCGACCGCTGGGGGAGCGCCGCCCTTCCTGTCTGGTTCGGGCACTCGCAGCCAAGGCCATGCTCCGGCGACGGGGGATCCGGGGCGTGTGCTACGTGGGCACCACGCACCCCGTCCGGTCGAAGGTGGATGCCCACGCCTGGTTGGAAGTGGGGCGCGTGAAGGTCATAGGCGGGCGTGCCCGTCCGAAGTTTCAGGCGCTCGGAGCCTTCGGCGAGGGCGGCAGGGCCGTGGGGGTGGACAATGCTCCCCATTCTGGGCCGGGGCTTCCGGTCCCACCATCAACTTGAGCCAGAAACGGAACGCCAAACATGACGCAGATTGAGAGCCTACCCCCTGGGACCCGGTTTTCCCGGTCATCCGATATGGTCTTCAGCGAGGTGGACGGCGACATCACCCTCATGCACGTGGAGTCAGGGAACTACTATGCCCTGACCCGGGTCGGAGCCGCAATATGGGGGCTCCTCGACGAGCCCATTACGCTACAGGAGCTCTGCGAGACCCTGATGCGGCGATACCGGGTGGGTCCGGATCAGTGCCGGGAAGAGGTCGCAGCCCTCCTCGACCGCCTGCTGGCGGAGGGACTCGTCGAGCCGGCGACGTGATCTGTTCCGTCGGCGTGGTCGGTGGTGGGACCGCCGGTTACCTGACGGCGCTGGCCCTCCGGCGTCGCTTCCCCGACCTGACCATCGAGGTCATCACCGCCCCCGACATTCCCGTGATTGGAGTGGGCGAGTCCACCGTGTTTCAGATTGTGGATTTTCTGCACGGTGACCTGGAGGTGGACGTGGCGGACTTCTATCGCGCGGTGCGTCCCACCTGGAAGTTGGGGGTCCGGTTCCGATGGGGGCCCAGGGAACGGGGTTGGTTCAACTTTCCCTTCCAGCGGGTGCCCCATCACCTGGCCCATCACCATCATGTGGATCTGAAGGGGAGCACCTGGTACGGAACCCTCATGGACGCCAGGAAGAGCTTCCTGGTGCCCTCTGCAGCGCCAGGTGGGCGCCCCCGCGCCGTCAAACCCGGTGCCTATGCGTACCATCTGGAAAATCGAAGTCTCATTGCCTACCTCCGGGACCGAGTGCCGTCGCAGGGAATCACCCTCACCGATGCCCGAATCGTGGAGGCCGTTCCCCATGAAGACCGGAGCGGCGTGAGGGAGCTCCGTACAGCCGACGGCCGCTCCTTCCACCACGACTTCTGGGTGGATTGCTCGGGGTTTCGCTCCATCCTCCTGGAGCGGGCGCTCGGCGCTCGGTGGGTGGATTTTTCCTCCAGCCTCCCCACCGATCGAGCGATCATCGGAAGTGCGCCCAATGGGGGAAGGCCGGTGCCGTATACCGAGTCGGTGGCCATGCCCTCCGGCTGGATCTGGCGGACCCCCATGTGCGAGGAGGACCACTTCGGGTACGTGTTCTCCAGCGCGTTCGCGAGCGACGACGAGGCGGCGGCAGTCCTGTCCCGGGAATTCGGAGTGGCCACCCCGGGCGGAGTGGTACCCTTCCAGACGGGTCGTCACGACCGGGCCTGGGTTGGAAACGTGGTCGCCATCGGGAATGCTTCCGCGTTCGTGGAGCCTCTGCAGGCATCGGGGATCCAAATGATCGTGGCGGCCATCCGGGGAGTGCTGAGGGCCCTGCCGGATCTCGTACCATCGGAAACGGAGATTGCCAGATACAACCAGGACATGGCGGCCAAGTGGGACTTCCTGCGCGGGTTCCTGGCTCTCCACTACGCGCACAACACGGGTGGTGACTCACCCTTTTGGGACATGTCCCGGTCGGAGCTGGAGCTGGGGCCGTTCCAGGGGCTGGTGGAGTACTTTCAGACCTGCGGGCTTCACTCGGCACCCGACTCCAGAAGCCCAGAGGAGTTCCGTGGGATCTGGGACGCCGGGGTTTTTGGGCCCCATGGGGTCGACCTCATGTTGCTGGGGTTGGGGGTGAAGCCCGGCGGATGGCCCCTCCCGTCGGGGCCGGCGATGCACCGGTTCCAAGGGAAAAGGGCGCTGTGGCGAGGGTTGGCGACGGCCGCCCTAATGCCCGAAGAGGCCTTTGAGCTGGCCGTTTCCGAACCCGGGCTGGTCTGGCCTCGGTGAGCGTTGCGACGTTCCGTGCACTTGCGGTATGTTTTGGGAGGAATATGTCCCACTCGCTATCCCCCTGACCCCGTGAGCCTCGTTCCATGACTGAACCCACGCCGCCGCAGTCCTCAGAAGATCCGTCAGGGTCCCTCCTCGAGGAGTGGACAACCCCCGAACTCATTGTGGAAGACATGGGCACGGCCACCCGGGGCGGGAATTTCACCGTCAACTCCCCGGGTGACAATCCGTGGTACGCGAGCTGATCAGAGGGAGTAGTCCTTGTCCCCTACGCCTGGAGCCCGGCGGCCCCGGGTGTTCGGAATCGGCTTTCACAAGACGGGAACCACCTCTCTGGCCGGGGCGCTCGCCACGCTGGGGTACCGGACGCTCCATGGCGCCGGGGAACTTCGCCGAGCCGTAGGGCATCACCCCATGTTCGAGATGCTCCAGTCAAGGCAACTCGAGCCCATCTGGGAGGTCGCGGAGCGGTTCGATGCCTTCGCCGACAACCCCTGGTTCTCCCTCTTCAGGGAGGCAGACCGGCGGTTTCCAGGGAGCCGGTTCATCTTCACCCGCCGGGACCCTGAGCGATGGCTCCGAAGCGCAGTCCGCCATTTCGGTGCCTCCACATCTGACTTTCGGACGTGGATTTACGGGGTGGGGAGCCCGCTGGGGAACGAGGGGCGCTTCCTGGCTCGGTATCGCGCTCATGAGGCCCATGTAGAGCGCCACTTTGCAGATCGCCCGGGGGACCTTCTGGTCGTGGACCTTGAGGCGGGGGACGGATGGGACCCACTGTGCGATTTTCTGGGGCTTCCGACCCCCACGGCTGCGTTCCCGCATCTGAACCGCAGGTATCCGGCGCCCTGAGTCAGACGCCGTTGGATTCAACAGGGTCGACGGCGGGGCGCTCCAACCGGGCGGCGAGAATCAGCGCGTTGAGTTGATCGTTGTGCCGCTCCCAGGGGTGATCGCCTCCCACCCGTTGGATTTCCGGGGTGGCGAGGAGTTGTTCGAGGTCCACGAACTCCCTGAGGGGGTGCGAGGGGCCGATCCCTTCGACCTGGCGGCGAAGCTTCGCACTGAGGGCCCGTCGGCGAACCACTGCCCCCGGATTCGCCGAGGCCCTCTCCCTGTCATTCCAGACGACCTCGAGCGGAACCCGCCCTTCGATGGCCTTCCGGAAGAGCCAGCGCCCCCGTCCCTGGCGGAAGGTGAACCCGGGGGGGGTGTCCATCCACGCCCCAATGACGTCCACGTCAAGGAGCGGGTAGCGGTAGGCCAGTCCGAAGGGGAGGGCGGCACTGTATTCTTCGGCCATCCGGAAGGCGAGGTCGGGCGCCTGGAGGCGCTGGAGGGCCACTTCCCGGGATCCCATTCCAGCATAGGTGTATGAGCGAACCGATGCGGCCCGTCGCGACTCGAGGTCCAGCTGTTCCGCCAGCTCCCGGCGAACCCCGCGAAAGGGAAGTTTCTGCCAGGCAGGATCGGGGCGACCTCCTCGCCTGAGGAGGGCACGACCCTGGTGGAGCCAACTCGGCGCGGCGACGGCGAGGGCTCTCCGCCAGCCAGCCCCGCCGGCCACCAACGCGCTCCGCAGCTCCAGCATGAATGCGCGCCACTCGCCGGCCCAAAGGAGGTCGTGAGGGACCTGCGAGGCTCCCGATGAGACAGCGTTGTTGCCACCGAATCCGGACAGGAGGACCCGGACCCCATCGCTTTCCGCAGCCCGGAAAAGGGCGTCCGCGTATAGGTGGGTGGAGAACCGGGCGGGTTCGTCGCGCTCCCGGATGAGGGCCTCAAAGCGTTCCGACGTTCCCCCTTCCTCTCCGGTGAAGTTCCGGTGGTGCTCCAGCCCGCAATGGGCCACGACCCGATCTACCGCCCACCGGGCATCGTCCGGAAGCCGACCCTCAAAGTTCTCCGGGCGCACGTGCGCGTAGGTGAAGAGAGGGCGGGTTCCTGCGGGGATGAGGTGCCGGGCCAATCCACAGATTCCCGATGAGTCCAATCCACCGCTCAGCTCGGCTCCCACTTCGCCCCCCTCCGGAAACGAGTCGCGGAGCGCCCCTTCGAGGGCTTCTCTGAGGCGCGCGACCCACGCTTCTTCAGACCGTCTGGTTCCCTGAGAAACCGGTGCCGCCCTCATTGACCAGGGAGCCTCCCAGTAGCTCTGAATGGACCGCCCCTCCGGGCTCCAGGAGAGGCTGTGTCCGGGTGCCAGCCGTCGGAGCCCTCGGTACAGGGTCCGGTCATGGTCAAGGTAGATCCGGGCCAGATAGTCCAGAATCCACACTTCGTCGGGTGCCAGTTCGGCCCAGGGAAGGGTGCGAAGCCCTCTCAGCTCCGAGGCGAAAGCCATGGGGCCGGGGCCCTCGGTGAAGTAGAGGGGGAGCACACCCAGGGGGTCTCTTGCCGCGAAGAGGCGATGCGCCCTGGGGTCCCAAACGGCAAGGGCGAACGGCCCCTCAAGACGGTGCACCGCACCCTCCCCCCAGCGGACGAACGCCTCGAGGGCGAGGCGCCCATCAGGCCAATGCTGGGCGTTGTTCAGCCCAAGGGTCCGGATCAGGTCGCCGCGCCGCCGCAGGTGGAAGGCCCCGGTGAGAACGAGCTCGCGCTCCGGGTGTACCCACGGCCCGGTGAGGGCCATGTCCCGTGCCGAGGCTCGGTGCGCGGCATGCCCCAACGCCACATGTTCGCCCCGCCAGACTCCCGACGCCGCCCCCACCCACCGGGCCAGGACCTCGATCATTCCCTCCACCTCTCCGGTGGGCACCGGGGTTCGAGGGGGGTAGACACTCCCACAGAACGCATTCACCACGAGGCACCATCCGCAGGGGTGAGTCCGGCGTCGGTCATATGCGCCATGAGGGTGGCCATGAGCGTCTCCATTCCCGACCACTGGTAGGGGTGATCCAGTTCGAACAGTTCCACCCGCTCCGCCACCGCCGACGCGATGGGGAAATGCGCGGAACGGCGGCCGACCGGGGCCGCGAGGTGGAGCCGGCTGGTGTGCTGGAGAACGCCTCGCATTCGCTCGGCCCCTCGAAGGATTCGGAGGGCGACGGCGCCTTGACTCCGCTTCCCCAACAGATAGATGCGACGCACCGGAAGGGCGTCCAGGGGCGAGGGGGCCTCGGGCGGGCGGAGGGGGTGATGGGTGGGGTAAACGGCGTCCGGCGGGAGGCGGAGGACGGTCGTGCCCGAGTAGGCCATGGGAGTTCCGTCAGGAGCGACGGTCACCGCCGTGAGGTCGTCACCCCAGAGGGGGTACCCAGCGTTCATCAGACGCGCGGTGAGGGTCGACTTTCCCGATCCGGAGGGGCCCGCCAGGAGGACGCACCCGCCCGCCGTGTGGACACCGCTGGCGTGCAGGGGAAGAAGGCGATGGGCATGGACAAGGGCGCCCATCACCGCCGAGAGGAGGAAGGCGCGCATCTCGGCAGGAGGGGCGCCCGGAGCCGCATCCACGACGACACGACTCTGGTGGGGAAGGTGGTATGCAGCCACTCCGGGAACCCTGAGGAGATAGGCCCCCCCCCTGCCTGGGCGAGGACTCCGACCCTCGAGGGGTCTGGGAGGGAGTCCGGGACCGGGCCCAACTCCAATGTGACCTCGTCGGGGTTCGGGCCCGTAGCCGGTGAGAGTTCCGGAATCGGGAAAGGAGAAGCGAGGGTGAGTCCGTGGACCCGATAGCGGTGGGTCACGATCCATTCACCAGACGGAGGGGGCGTGGGCTTCTCCCAGGAAGTCCTGAAGGCGCTCCGCCAAGCGGGGGACCTCTGCCGAAGCAGGCGCTCGGCAGAGCTGGAAATTGGGGACCAGGGGGGCCAGCCGCGAAACCCGATCGAGCTGCCCCAACCGACCTCCCAACCCCTGCCTGACTCGCGCGCGGCAGGTGTTCCCGAGAAGGACGCCCACCTTCTCGGCACCCCGCACAGGTTGAGGGGCCCCCCGGCCGGTCGACACCAGTTCCACCATGGCGTGGAGCGGGAGCGGGTCCCTTTCGACGGGGTGGGGGAGGCGAACCCGACGATTTCCGGCCCGGCCGGAAATGGGAGCGACGTCGCTCTCGGGAACCTCGAGGAGCCCCACGGCGTCACTCCAGAGCCGTACCTCGGTACTTTCCGGATGAGCCAGAGGTGGTCCGCCTTCAGAGAGAGAAAGCACCACCAAGTCGTCGGCCAGGAGGGACCACCCCGCTTGATGGAGTGCGACGGCCAGCGTGGACTTTCCGGCCCCGGCTTCGACGCCCCCCAGCCGAATGGAGGGCTCGGGTGAGGAGGGCTCGGTCGGAGCCAGGCCCGGTAGCTCCAGCCCAGAGTGGGGGTTGAGTCCGAACGCGTCGTAGGCCCAGGGCAACTCAGAAGGGCTGTGCATTCCAGTCCAGGTACTCGAAGAGCAGGTGGATACGGTCGGTGTCGCCTCCGTTCACGACGGAGTGCCGGACACCGTTGTTCACCTCGTAGGCCCTCCCCACTTCAAAGTTGTGCTTCTCGTTTCCGCAGAAGAAGATCGCCTTCGGGTTGGTGAGAATGGGTACGTGGATCTTGTGGGGCACGAACCCTCTGGAGTCGCCGTCGATGTGCGGGGGGATGAACGCCCTTGGGGGAAGCTTGGCCAGCATGACCCGTGGGAAGAAATGCGCTTCGTAGCCGAAGGGGCGGACCGCCTCTTCCATTACGGGAAGTAGGCGAGCGGCCCATTCTTTCCAGATGGGGAGTTCCGTGTACCGATAGGGCGTACCGCGACGGTCCGAGAAGCGGAAGATGATGTGGGAGCCCTGTTGGATGGCCCCGCCCTTGTTGTAGTTTGCGCCGAAGTCCTCGGGGCGGTCCCAGTGGTCCAGGGGAAGCTGGAGGACCGGTTCCCGGAGGCCAGCCATGTCCACTTGGCCCAGGTCCCGGATCGATGCCGTCTTCCCGACACAGATCTCCTCCGGGAGGGTCGCAAAGACGTGGCCGGGCATGGGGCCGCTCTCTAAGGGACTCGAGGGCATGGAGGTGGGTCGGGTTAGGGGTGGATGTCGGCTGCAGTCATTGGCGTCCCACGGGACCCAACATACGCATATCTGGTTCGCTGTGAAATCGGTGGAGATGAGGGGTGGGAGCCCGCCACCAGACCTCCACCGCGTCTGGAGGAGAACGTGTCCGTTGAACGACAGATCACCTTGGCCGAGGCGGCCCTTGCAGGTGGCCATCGCACCGTTGCGCTTCTCAGCAGGCTGGCCGAACTGAAGGAAGAGTCGGGCGCTCATGACGAGGCGGCGGCGCACTGGGAGGAGGCCTCTGCACTCGAGCCGGGAGATCCAGATCTCCAGCACGGGTGGGCTCGCGCCCTGGCCCACGCTGGACGGAGGACGGAGTCAGGCGAACTTGCCGCCCGCACCCTTCGGGAGCATCCGGATCACTTCAGATCCCTCCACACCCTTGTGGCCAGGGCCCTCCGGCACGAGCGATTGGAGGAAGCTGTTGAGGCATTGGATCGATCTCTTGCGCGCGTTCCCGGGAACGCGGCCGCGCTGGGGCTCAAGGTCCAGCTCCTCTGGGAACTGGGGCGAGCTGAAGGCGCCACAGCTCTCCTGGCCCCGGATCAGCTGGTGGCGGTGGAGTGGCTCCCTCTTCCGGAGGGGTTCGAAACCCTCGACGAGTTCAACTCGACACTGGAGGCGTCAATCCAATCGAACCCCGGCCTCCACTTCGAGCCGAGGGGGCTCTCTACCCGAGGGGGGCTTCAGACCCCCCTCGACGCGCATGGCCCCCGAATCGAGGCGACCCTCTTTCGCATCGTCATGCAGCGGCTGGCCCAATACCGGTTCAGGGCCGAGCTTACCAGGCATCCCTTTCTGGCGGCCGCACCTGAAGTCCCTGTGCCCTCCATGTGGACGGTGATTCTCCAGGGGGGCGGGCACCAGATTGCCCACATGCACCCGGGCGGATGGGTGAGTGCGGTCTACTATGTGAAGGTCCCCCCCGTGGGGCCGGCCGACGAGGGGGCGCTGGTGCTGGGGTGTGCGGACCCGCGGTTGGGAATGAAGTCCGAACCGGAGGTCCGGGTGGTGCACCCCGAGCCCGGAATGCTCGTCATCTTCCCCTCCTTCCATTTCCACGCCACCGTGCCCACCGCTCCCGGGACGGAGCGAATCTGTGTGGCCTTCGATGTGGGAGGAACACGAAGGGTTGCTGGCTCGCCAGTCAGTCCAGGGTAAAGCCATCAAGGGGCTCGGACAGGCCCATGGAGGCCAGGTCATCGTGGAAGGGGTGGTTTCGAAGCCGGTCCGAGGACGGGAGACGGCGCACCAGGGTCAGACTCCCCTGATCTCGCTTGTGGGGCTCCACCAGTGACAGCACCTCGAAGGTGCTCTCGACCCCTGCGGCAGCCAGCTGCCGCCGCAGCTCGTTGGCGATGCTCCCCGGGACCTTCATGGCGCGTTCCCTCCCATCGGCAAAACGGGAAACCCTCGTCCAGTAGGTGTAGTCGAGGGCGAGAAGGCCCCCGTGGGGGCTGATGCGCGACCAGAAGTGGCGGAGAAAGTAGGCGTATTCTGCCACGCCGCCACAATCAAAGAACACGAAGTCGAAGAGAGGGTCGGCGCTCGAGGTGAGAGACGAAAGCGTCCTGAAGTCACCCACATGGAGGTCCAGGCGGGAGGCCAGCCCCCCGCCCTCTGCGATGCGGCGAACCTCCTGGGCGCGTGCTGGGTCGGTGTCACACGCCACCAGCCTGGGAAGGTGTGCGGTGCGGTGGAAGGAGGGCTCCAGGAAGCCGGCACGATCCAGGTTCCCCGACAGGCGCTCCCTCTCCACCGGAGCTTCCCGGGCGTTTTCGTGGATGGCGCTGAGGAGAAAGGGCGTTGTGTACCCAATGCCGACCTCCAGGAGGCGTACCGGCCGGAGCATCCTCACAAGACCGTAGAGGGCCCAGGCCCGGGCCTCGGTCCCATGGCCACGAGGGCGGAGCGACTGGGCCTGCGAGAGGAGGTTGGGTTGCATGGGAGATCCTACTCCGCCGGGTTCCGGGCGTCCAACGCCGTCGCCATCAGACCGGGCTGCCGGATGCGTCGAGGTACCCGAACTCGCTCATGACAGCGCCATGGTGGGCGATCACTCGGTCTACCTGGGCCGGGGTGAGCTCTGCGCGCCAGCCGCCCGCCTGACCCCGGCGGAAGAACCGCTCCGCTCGAGGTGACCGTTCCTGGAACCCTTCCTGCTCTTCCTGCTGTTTCAGCCGGGTGAAGCGGCTCGCCGCCACCGCCGCCGATATGGCGACCGGGTCGGAAGGCAGGCAGATGAACTCAGCCACGGCGCCGAACGTTTTTTGGGGATCCGCAAGCATGTCCTCGTACCGCACCACCATTGTCGTCAGCTCCGCAGCCCCGAGCCAGCTCCGGATATGCGCACTCCAGCTACCCAGCTCCTGGGGAAGCTGAAAATGGGCCCCCCGCATAGAGCTCGCCAACGTGAGGGTCTCCTCGTTCAGGGTGTGGACGGCCTTTTCGATGGAGATACCGAAGTGGTTGGCATAGGAGCCCACTACATCCAGGGGGTTTCGGACAATGTAGACCACCCCGCGTGTGGCCTCAGCAGGAATGAGGGGGCTCCCGGAAGGGGTGTTTCCTACCCGGTCGTGGATCTTCAGAAGGACGGGGTCCCCTGCACCCTGTCCCACTCGGCGATGGACCTCTGCGCGCAGCTCCAGGACCTCGTCGGGGCGGAGGTCGGCCGAATCGACGCCTGACACCTGGTCGATCAGGCGGCGGTTTGCCGCATTCGGGATCGCTCCCAGCGCGTTCACATGTGCGTTTGCCGGGTCGGGGCCACGGAGGGCGGTGAGGAGCGCCCTCATCCACGTGTTTCCCGAACTGGGAAAAGACGCGAGCCAGAAAATGCGCCCCCGGCTCATGGATTCGCTCCATTTCTGACGGAACTCAGCCCTCCTTCGATGACATCGAGCAGCTCGCCGAGATTGTCGAGTCGGTATTGATGACGCAGCTCGAACGCAGAGGTGTACCGGGAGAGAGCCACGAGCGCGAGGAATGCCCATCGCTCATCTCCCATCCAGGGAAGGAGCGACTGGGCTCCGATGCAGCGGCCCAGTTCAAGAACCCTTTGCCCTCCCCTGCAGGGGACCAGAGAAACGCGTTCCCACCGCCGGGGAGAGAGGAGGAAGATGCCGCGCACCGGGAGGGCCTGCGGAGGCGAAGGGGTCTCAGGGTGGAAGAGCCGGCGAGCGTGTCCGTGTCGTCCGGGTCCCAGGCGACCCGCTGCGCCCTCGCCCCGAGGGCTGGAACCTGCCTGCTCAAGTCCGTCGAGAGATGCTTCCCACAGGCGGAGGGTGCGCACTCCAGGATGCGCTACCGGCCTTCCGTCCGGCAAGGAGCCAAGCGCCGTCACGTCATCGCTCGCCACCCCATATCCCCGAAGGAGCAGCCCGGCCGCCAGGGTGGACTTGCCCGTGAGAGGTCGCCCCACCAGGAAGACGCAGCCCCCATCTACCTGGATGCTGCTGGCGCGCAAGGGAACGACCCCATGAGCATGGAGGAGCCCCGGCATGACCGAAGCCAGAAGGAAGGTGCGGACGTCTTCCGGGCCGCCCGCCGGGTCCCTGTCGATGGTGATGCTTCCTGGCGCCTCCGCCAGATACCGGGCCACCCCCGGCACCTCCAGGAGAAAAGTGCCCGGGCGGGCAGCCAGGCGGGTACCCACCATGACGCCGTCGGCGAGGGAAGGGGAGACCGGGCCGAACCGGATCTCCATGGCCGGCGGACCGGCTGAAGTCGGGAGCCCCGGTAACGCCAGTTCAGTGAGAACGGAGAGGCCATGGACCTGAACGGTCCATGGGCCTTCACTCCCGGTCCCCGCCGAGCTGTCAGGGTCTGTGGTCATAACCGAACTCTCTGATGTCCTCGCGGTACAGGTGGCCCCACCGGAGGTGAAGCTCCTCTCCCAGCTCCCGTCCGTCGCCGCCTCCACCGGGGCCACCGGGGTTCAAGTGGGGGAGAGCAACATCGATGCGAAGTGCCACGGTGGCCAAGTCTGGAGCTCCCCCGATTCTGTGGACAGAAGAGAACTGCGGAACGGTGACTACCTGCCCCCCCCCTTCTACCCGGGGAGTCAGAGGGCTCCGCTGCGGAGCAGCGGAGTGGAGCGCAGAGCCTTCCGCGGGGGAAGGATGCGCCGACTGAGTCGGGGGCGCCAGCGTGGGCTGGACCCGGGCCCCGTGCTCCGCCTCGAAGCGCAGGGGCGAGAGGTAGCCGAGGGCCGAGTGCCGGCGCCTCGGGTTGTACCACTCCTCGATGTACCGGAAGACCGCCTGAGCCCGTCTACACGCCTCTTGACACGACCTCCGGAAAGCCATGGATCAGGACCGACTCGGCGAGGAGCGGCCAGCCATCAGGAGACCGCCACCTGCGGGATGCGGTCGCCCTCGACGCGAAGGGGCCTCCCCTCGGCATCGAAATGAACCCTCCGGTCATGTTGGAACGAAAGCGCGCACCGCCCCCCGCAGTAATACGTGAAGCGCAGTTCCAGAACCACCAACCACGCCGCGGCATCCCCTTCCCCACCCGCGGCCGGCTCGGCCCGGGCCGCATAGTGCAGATGACCGCGATGCGGCTCCGGTCCGAACGGGTTAGGCGTTACCGCGCGATGCCGGAGGAGCCCCACGTAGTGATGGATGGAGGCGGCGCCGAGCGCCACCGGAAGGAGGGTCCGGTCCCACTCGAGCCACCACCACCGAGGGCCCAGCTCGGCTTCCAGCGTCTCCGCCCGCGCCAGGAGGTTGGGCCAGTTCCCCGATGCCATCCTTGACGGATCGCCCTCGGCCATGAGGGCCGAGAAGGTGGCCTCGGTCGGGAGTAGGCGCTCGGCCGTCCGGATCAGGTCGCGCTCGAAGTCATCGGCTGCGCTCCGGTCGACCGTGAGCGAGAAGGCCGAATCCGCGTAGATCTCGTGAAGGCGCTCCGGAAGCTCCGCCGCCTCGACGATCCGGTATCCGGCCGGGGGATCATCCGAGCCGAGCGCCTTCGCATCGGTCGCCCCCGAGTCGACCTCCGGCGAACCGACTTCCAGCCGCGCGTGCCGGACACTCAGACGCTGCTCGCCATTCGGGGCCGACCAAGAGGCCACGAGGTGGCCGTCGGGTTGGATCCTTGAGACCTGTCCCGGGACCCGTCCCGATGCAAGTCGTTCACGGGTTCGCGGATCCCAGACCTCGATGAGCGACTCGAACCGCATCCCACCCGGCGGAAGATCCACCTCTCCTCCCTCCACAAGCTCGGCGACGGCAGTCCAGAGCCGCTCCTCGAGGTCCTCGCCGATGGCCGAAACGTAGGGGGTATTCGTCGTGACGGGGCGGCCCGAGGGAAGAATCCGGGTCTGCTCGCGAGGCACGAGGTGATCCGCGTTCGGCTCGAGCAGACGCTCCACCTCTCCTTCGGAAGTCCAGCGCTCGAATCGATAGGGGGATCGCGCGGCGACCCAGAAGCTCCCGCCGGAGGCGGTCCCCACTGTAATCGGGCCTGCAAGCGCGAGGCCCGAGGATGCGGCCTCGGTCACCCCTTCGAGCATCCCGGGGGGGGTCTGGGGGAGGGCCTGGGGCGCAAAGGCCGCGTCGTGAAGGTAGAGGGAGGAGCCACCCTGGCCTCGGCCAGGGGGCGTCCAACTCAGGAACGCGCCGGACTCGAGCCGGATCGGAGAGGTCGGAGGCTGCGGGAACGCCACCTGACGGACAAGCGCACCCTCCCGATCGAAGACCGATACGCCCGTGTCGTGGAACACGAAGAGGGAATCGTCCGGGCCCGCGACGATCCCGCGGGGGCGACGGAAGGCACCCGGGCCATCGCCTTCCTCCCCGATCCTTCGAACGAACGCTCCTTCGGAATCGAAGACCTGGATTCCATCGGGGCTGGCAAGGATGATCTGCCCCCGGCCGTTGACCAGGGCGCCAAATACCGGGGTGCCGAGCGCGTGGTCCTCGCGATCACCGAAGACCACCTCCGGCCCGAAGGTGATCGAGCCCGCGAGCCCTGAGGGCCGGACCTCGTGGTGGCTGGCTTCGGCTTCGGCTGCGGCTCCGACGACCGCTACAGCTTCGGCAGCGAGGGGTCGGGAAAGGGCCTCTGTGTTGCCGCAGGCGCCGAGACCGAGCGCCGCAACGAGGGCGCATGCCGACGCCGGAGCATGGGATCGCCAGCGTGCGGCCTCGTTGGGTTGAGCCATGAGGGGTCCTCCGGATGGGGGCTATGTGACGGCGATGAGTTCGGTGCGCGTGATTCGCCACTCCTCTTCCTCTATCGCCAGGGTATGCACGTATTGTGCGGTTAGTTCCCGCTGGCCCGGCTCCCGGACGAGGACCGACACCTGCCAGCCCCCCTCCTCGAGGCGCACGGGCAACGAGAGCGCGAGGGTCGTCACCGAGGGAAACGCCTCACACGACCTCGCTCCTGCCGGGAGCTCGCAGACCCTGAGCACAGGGATGGACGCGACGAGAACGGAGAGGACATCGGGGCGATGGTCCTGGTCGAACTCCACCTGCCAGAACCCGGGGCCGTCCCCGGAGGGACGCCAGAACCGGAGTTGGCTCCGAACCACCGCATACTCCCGTTCAGGGAGGGCCTCCACAACCTTCGCGATGATCGCAGCATAGGGACCATCGGGTGCGAAAGGATTGGCTCGTCTCGGAGCGTGTTCCGGAGATGTCTGGAGCGAAACGTGCGTCCGCGCGTCGGCGTAGGTGGAGGTGCTACCGCACGCCCGGCCTTCCAGCCCGGCCAACCGGACCCGGTGGGCCGCGTGGAGCCGAGTCCTGGCAGGCACGCCACGGACGGACCACTCAAGCGGCAGCGCCATCCTCTCGATGATGGCCGGGTGGCCGGTGGGCTGGGACCTGTTTCGCCTCTCCCCCGCGGGCAAGGTCACACCGTTCTGCCACGCGATCGCTACGCCGGGATTTTCCAGGTCCTGCGCAGGACTCTGCCCCGGAAAGAGCACGCCAACGGCCATCAGACCTGGGATCACCCAAGGTCCAACTCTCTTCCGGATCGCCCCATGTCCTTTGCGGTTCGGGGATCGTGAAGCCATCTTGCCGCCTCTTCAGCCCTGGAGTCCACGTGCGAATGACCCTTCCAGCGTGACGGAACGTGGGGCCTGACCGGCCGTGTGCGCCAGAACGATCGTCCCCGATGATCTCGGGAATGCCCTCAGGGGTACTTCACGCAGAGCGACTCCAGCGACTCAGAGGAGAGAGATCTGATCCTCGAGGATCCGGTCTCGGAGCTTCGGGGGAAGGCCGCGACAAGGGACGTCGTCCACCCCTCGCTCCACCATGACAAGAGCGACCCCTCTTCGCAGCCCGAACGAGCCCCTCCTCCATGAGCACCGAACCCGAAATCCATGGCAGTTCCGGCAATGTCTTCCACGACATGGGCATGCGCGACGCATCGGAGAGGCTCGCCAGAGCTGAGTCTGCGCGCCGCAACCGTATCGTCATTCGTGACCGAGGCATGACCCATGCGGAGGCGGCCGAGCTGCTCGGGGTCACCCAGCTCGACGGGAAGGAGCTCTCCGACGAGAGAAGGAGATGAGGATCTCACACCTTGCGGCCAACACCCGGTAGAAGGCCTTCGAGGTGCATTCAGGCCACGGAGTTCACGAGGTCGCGTATGCCAGGCTCTGTCCCGCTCCATCGGCGGGAAACCAGGTCACTGCGGGCGTCGTCGACTCGGAACTTGGCGATGCGGCCTTCACCTGTCGGCTCGAATCCGGAGACGAGGACTGCCTCTGTCTCGACTCTGACCTCGAACTCAACGCCGACCCCAACCACCTGCAGGACCTCCTCCTGCACAAGCTGGCGGTCGAGGCTCGAAGAGGGCTCGAGGCTGGCGGCCGCGGCGAGGGTAGCGGAAGGAGGCGCAGCGCCCGGCGCCGGTAGAGTGTGCGTCGTGGGTGGCCCGAAACTCCCTGTCCTGTGGGCAGGAGCGTGTCCGAGTAAAGGGGTGCGGCCGCGCACAGGGGTCTTGCATGGTTCAGCCCAGGAGCGACGACGAAGCGTAGCGAGAGCTACGGTGAGCGAGGAGAGACGACGGATCAACCATGCAACCCCCCTGTTCCCTGTGGGTTACGGGCAGCACGGGCTCGTCTTCTTCGTTGGGTGCCTTGCCGTAGCCACGGCTGTGCCTTCGGCATCCCGCCTAGAATCCAAGCCCGTGGTGCCCGTAACGCGGCTCGCCCCGTTGCCCGGATACGCTCCTGGGGGTCCAGGGTCCATCTCAGGACCTGCCGGACGCTCAGGCTGCCGTGGCAGGCGCAGGTGACGCACCCAGCCATGGCCCGGCCCACCCGTTCCCGCTGGGTTGGGAGACGTTGGCTCATGCCCCGCTCCCTTCCTCCCCCCAGACCGTTCGCCGGTGGTCGGGCTCCACGGCAGCGCCGGCGTATCGCCCAGCCGGTGCTGTCCATCGCCCCTGCCGTCCCACCGATACGCCCCTGTACCCGGTGGTCCAGCACCACCTGGAGGCCTTCCTCGCCGAGGCGCAGGAAGCCGACCCCATGGGCCGGCGACCGGGATCGAGTCGAGCGCACACGGCAGCATGGCCTTCCCTTGAAACGAGGGGCCCGGGAATGATTCTCCAACCCGGCGTGTTCACGACGCCCGGCCCCTTTCCCGAAAAGGGTTCAGCGAGGAGAGGCGGAGAACCCGGTTCTTCCTGAGGTCCCTCCGTGGAGGGTACGGGTCCGCGTTGCTCCAGGTCCAGCGCGCCACGGGCCGACAAGGATCGAGACGGTTCTTCCCCGCCTGTGTGGGGACGAAGGTCAGCGCCGCAGCGTCGTTGGCAGGATTTCCTTCCCTTCCACCTCAAGGGACTTCTTCATCATGTCGAACCCTCCCGCCGTCTGCATGCGTTGGGGTGGCACGCTGGAATCCGGCGTTCTCCTCGACCGCGTTGGCGGGGGATCCGTTCAGCTTACGCGATCCAGGGGCGACCCCGCTCCGGGTGCGGATCTGAAGCCCGGGACACGAGGCGCCGGCATCCCGGTCCGAGCCCGTCGATGCACAGAGCGTGGCGCGCTCGCGTTGTTCGCGCCCTGACAACTCGCCCTCACGACGCGTCTGCGGTTCTCCATTTCCGGGGCCACGCCGGGCTGCATGGAGGTGAACGCACCGGGGACCCTCACCTACCCCGCGCAGGGCGCCTGTGGATCGGGAATCGGACCGTCGACGAGCGGGCGCCCGGGGGCATTGGCCACCTGCAGGGCGATCCGGGTGGCAAAGTGGGACACCCGGGTCACCTTCTCGTACTCGATGCGGTCCGCGGTATCCGAGGGCTTGTGATAGTCCTCGAAAAGCTCGCCGATCATGGCCGAGGGGATCCCGTGGCGGGCAAAGCTCCAGTGATCGGAGCGGCAGTAGATCTGATCGGGATGCCCCGGGGTGTCGTAGGTGTAGTGCAGGAAGAACGGGCGATCGAGGGCCTCGTTGGCCACCTCGATCCAGGTGCCGAATTCGGTGGAGAGACGTCGGCTCCCCACGAGAAAGACGGTGTCGGGGTGGTTCCGGCCTACCCCATCCAGGTTCAGGTGGGCCACCATCCGGTCCCGGGGAACCGTGGGGGAATCGGTGAAGTACTCCGATCCGAGGAGCCCGGATTCCTCTGCGGCATTCCAGATGAAGAGGATGGATCGCCGAGGGCGCTCCGCTTCCGGAAGGTGCGCCAGGTACTCGGCCACCTCGAGAAGGACCGCCGTGCCCGAGGCGTTGTCCTGGGCGCCATTGTAGATCGAATCGCCGTCGACGGGAGGGCCGATCCCGAGGTGGTCATAGTGGGCGCCCAGCGTCATGAACTCTCCCGAAAGCTCCGGGTCGGCTCCGGGGACGATGGCAATGACGTTCCGGTCGTGGAAGGGCGTCACCGTCGTCTCGAAGGTGAAGGCGAGGGTCCCGAGGCCGGAGACCGGGTGGGCATTGTCGGCAACAGGTCCACCCAGGAGTCGTTCCAGCGCCTGCGGGTGGATCAGAAGGACGGGAGGGCGGTCCAGGGGGGGGGCTTCGCCCCGGGAATGGGTCACCGCTCCCTCCCGACTCTGGTCCACCGCCTGCTCCCAGAGCTCGGCGATGTCTCCGTCGGCGACAAGGACCACGGCCGAGGCCGGGCTCATCGGCCCGAGGAGGGGGGCGAATTCCGCGCGAGGAGGAAGCTCCGCTGCATCCCCCTCCAGACCGGGGGCCGGCTCCATGCTCACGATGACCACCGCACCCACGAGCGCCTCGGGGGCGAGGGCCCCCGGGGGAACGGAAGGATCGACGAGGTACCCGCCCCATACGACGGGCCCCTCTCCCCGGGTGCGCGCGGTCGTTGGAATGCCGGCCAGCCCCGAGATGAACACCAGGTCCTCGAGATCCAGCCTGCGGCCGGGTCCGGCGCCCGGCCCCTGCCGATGGTCAAGGGTCACCCGGGTCACCCGGCGTTCCAGGGGCACGGCCTGGAAGAAGGTCTCCGCATCCCCCCCGGGGAGGAGCCCCAGACGGGCGACTTCGGCCGCGAGGTATTCGCCCGCCATGGCCTTGCCCGGCGTTCCGGTCTCGCGTCCGGCCATCGAGTCATGGGCGAGGATTCCGATGCGGAGACGGAGGTCTTCCTCGTGGATCTGTGCGCGGGTCGCGCCGGGGCGGGGCTGGGGTGCGGGGGGCACGGCGGCGGCTTCCGAGGCGGCCGGGCCCGAAGTCGCTTCGGAAGGCGTGCCGGGAGAGGCGCAGGATGCAAGGGCCGCGCAGCCCAGAGCGCACAGGGCGCCGAGGGCGGAGGGTGCACGGTGGATCATCGGGGTGCGGAAGCGAGGGTGAAGCCGGACGTCGCGTGGCCTGATCGCGCCTGGACAGGGGCCAAAGTGGGGAGCGGGTCCGGGGTCAGCAAGCCACCGGGGATTGGTGGAGCCGCTGGCCGGAGATGCGCTCGACAGGTAGTCCCCCCCGGCGAGGGCCGGGCTCAGCGCCTGGCGAGCGCCCGTCCGAACGCTCCCGAGACCGGGGGGGCATTGCGCTGGAAGGCCCCGATGTCGCAGGTCGCTCCGCGGATGAAGCCCCGATGGTGGGTGGTCCGGCAGGCCGCGAGGTTTTCGGCATCGACGGCCGCGCTCCCCTCGAGGCGGTCCGCCCTGGCCCAGGCACCTCCAGCCATTTCGCCGAGCCGAGGGAGCTCCGATCCTCAGTCGGGACACACGTTCGTCGCTCCCGGCAATCGCCCTGCACCGGGACGGTCCCTTCCTTCGGCCCAACATCGGACCCTGGCGTTCCGGATCCGGGAGGGATCCCCCTCAAGCTCGGCCCGGAGCAGGTCCGCGCCACGGATGCTCACGACGTGATAGAGGCTCCGTGCGATTTGCTCGGGAAGGTCTGGAAAGAGGGGTGGCCCCTGTTCCTTCCGAGCCCACGCCAGCAGCTGCGATCGGACGAGCGGGTCGTCCCCCAGGCGCTTCAGTGTGCGGAGGGCATAGCCTCGTGCCCGATCGCTCCGAGCCTCGCTGACCGCGAAGCGCAAGGCGGGCAGGGGAATCTCCAGGCCCAACCGCTCGCCATGGACCATAAGTCCGACATGCAATCCCCTCATCAGCCCGTTGGCAAGCGCTGGGTTGTCCTGACCGGCCGCCCAGCGAACCAGATCGTCGAGCACGGCATTCAGGTCGATCTCGTCCCGAGGGAGAGCGGGACAATCGCCAAACACACCTGCCGCGATGATGCTGGACACCGCAACGTCACCTCTGGGCCCCTCGACCGATTCCGAAAGCCATTCCTTGAGGGACTCCACGGTGTATCGAGGCTCCAGGCACGTACGGGCCTGGGCGTGTGCAATACGCGGAATCACCAGGCTGGCAAGCGTCAGAACGAGCGTAAGGTTCGCGGTGGTCATGGCGTGGATCTCTGGTGGAAGCAGGTCCCCCCAAAGATAATTGGAGGGGACTGTACGAGCCATTCACCAGGCAGCGCCTTCTGCCACCCATTCCTTCCATTGCATCTCTCTCCCGGATGATACATCGACGTATGGCACCGCAAAGTCCGCGTGAGCCACGGAGCACCGTTCTCCACCGTCACCGTTCCAGGATGCTAGATACACGGACCGTTGATGCAAACACGAGACATTCAGGCGAACAGGAACTTCGATAGTCGCGGGCAGTTCGTTCCCCGAGACCGCACTCACGAATTGCCTCGCCGTGCCGCATGCTGATCCTCATGCTCCCAAACCCAACTCGGGAGGGGGAACATGCCCTTCGTCCAACCATCCCCTGCACATTGTGGTCGCATGCTGCCGGTCGTTGACACGGACCGGCGCCGAATTGGAGTCACAGCCATCAACTTTCCGACCCGGAGCGGTCCCCTGGGCCCCTCCGCGGTCGCGGACGCGCGCACACGACGCGGGAGCCGGCGGTGGCTTCGCATCTTCGATGCTCCGTCTCTTCGACGGCTCGATGGACGGCTCCGTCCGCATCGAGGGCGAGGATCGGGCGGGTCTCGAACGGCTCATTCGCCCCTGCGCCCGGGGGATCCCACGATGGAGGCGGGGGGGGCGTCACCGAGACGCTCGTGACCACCCTTTCCATGTCTCGCCTGCGGGAGTACCGGGCGCGCTTCCCGGCGCACCTCGACCCCGACGTGTTCGCGCTGAGGCCCCCGGTCCTGTGACGCTTGTTCGGCCGCGTTCGGGACCCTATGCTGTCGTGGTCCACACGACCCCTTCACCCCCCCCGGCCGGAGGCTCCCATGACCATCGACCCCGCAACCACGGCGCTGGTGCTGATCGAGTACCAGAATGACTTCACCACGGAGGGCGGGGTCCTTCACGACGCGGTGAAGGGCGTGATGGGGAGCACCGGGATGCTGGACAGAACCCGGAAAGTCGTGGAGAGGGCCCGGGAGGCGGGCGTCACGATCATGCACGCCCCGATCGCCTTCGCTCCGGGCTACAACGAGATCACGGCGCACCCCTACGGCATTCTCAAGGGAGTGGTGGATGGAAACGCCTTCGTCAAGGGCGAGTGGGGCGCCGAAATCGTGGACTCCCTCGCGCCCCAGCCGGGCGATATCGTCGTCGAGGGGAAGCGCGGGCTCGACACCTTCGCGAGCACCAACCTGGACTTCATGCTCCGCAGCAAGGGGATCCAGACGGTGGTGCTCGGAGGCTTCCTGACGAACTGCTGCGTCGAGTCGACCATGCGGACGGCATACGAGCATGGCTTCGAGGTCATCACGCTGAGCGATTGTACCGCGGCGACCTCGCAGGAGGAGCATGACAACGCCCTCAGGTACGACTTCCCCATGTTCTCGAAGCCGATGGACGCGGAGGGTTTCCTCGAGCTGCTCTGACGGGGGCGTCGGCCCCCGACCTACCCCGCCACGCCCAGTTCCTCCGGTGTCGGCGGCGGAAGCGGCGGCTCCGGACATCCCTCCCGCTCCGTCGTGTACGTGATGGAGCTGATCTTCCATCCTTCGGCGGTCTCCACCATGGAGAACGCGTCGACGCCGCAGTGGCTCCATGCCCCGTTCACCCAGAAGTCGTAGGGGGTCCAGACGATCCCGATGGGGCCGTGCACCCGGGCCACCGGCTCCCACATGCGCTCGAAGAGGACGTTGGGGTTCTCCGGGATCGAGACGACATCGTCCTCGATGGGTCGCGAATGGATCCGCTCCGCCGACCCGTCCGACGCCACTCCCACTGCGTGGACCGATCCCCCGGGAAGGACCAGGGCCTCCAGGGCGGCACCATCGCGGTTCGACAGCGCCTCGAGGAAGGCCTCCGCCACCGCGATGACCTCCGCTTCCCTCGAGGATGGTTCGGACCCGGCCAGGGATGCGAAGGGAGCGAGTTCTGCGGTGGCGTCGCCTCCAGGGGCCCCTGCGTCGCAGCCGGCGGCAAGCCCGAGGAGGAGCACCAGGGAGCCCGCCGAAGCGGTCCGAGCAGGATGGAGAGGCGGTACCGGGATCGACATGGCGGACCTCCGACAGGAAAAAGGGGGGACGCGCGCCCAGCCAGTAGCGGCGGACCACTCAGCGTTCTCAGGAGGACCTCGCCGGTAAAGCCCGCCAACTGGCCCGCGAGGCGCGCTCGGGCCTGGCGCGGTCCACCCTCCCTGCACCGGCGCATCCCCCCCAGCCTGGCGGAGGGCCGGATGTCAGGTTTCGGGGGATTCTATCGTTTCCGGATCACCACGGGCAATGAACGGGGTTTTCGATCGGGAAGCCAGATGTGCGAGGGACGCCCCGCAACCGACTCCGGCGCCACACCCTCCACGGGGATCCCCTGACGCTCTCATTCCAGTATGGGAGTGGATGCCGGGTGCATCCCCTCACCCTGCCGGTGGACAGCTCCGGCCACATCGGGGCCGAGAACCGGGCGGGTGTCGAGCGGCCCGCCGGCACCTGTGCGCGGGGGCTTCTCGACCTGGATCGACTTCATGCACCCGCCGGTTTCGGGGCGCTCTCCTCGCGGGAGGATCGCCTCATTTGCCGGCCCCCCGAGCCCGAGTTCCACGGCCGCCGCGAGCCTCGCCTCACGCCGCCTGCGTTTCTCGACCGACGCGTCCCCAGCCGGTGCGGAGCCCCCGCCCTCGCCCGACCCTGCCTCCCACTCCGTTGCGCCGCGGGGCCACCCTGATCAGACGGGTCCGACCGGCCCCACCCCGCGGTGGCAATCCAGCTGCGGGCCCAGCCGCACGCTCTGGACCCAGCTTCTCGCCCGCATCCACGAGGTGCCGCCTCCTTCTGCCACGGCAACCCTGATCAGGGGGAGCGCATCAGAGGATGGGCAGGCCGGCGCAGGTGTGCCTGCCTGCTTCCTTCCCTGTCCCCGTGTGCTCCCAGCGCCACCCCCCTTCAGCGGGAGAAGCCCCGTGACCCCTCCTGCCTCGCGGCCACGAGGCCCCCGAGTGCTCCCTCCGATCCTGGGCGTCCTGGCGGCGGCCGTCCTCCTGGCCGCCTGCTCCGGCAGCGGGGGCGATGGCGCCTCTCGGGGGGTGGTGGAAACCGACTCCGCCGGGGTACGTCTCGTTCAGAGCCCCGCCGGCCCGCGATACCTGGCTCCCACCCACGAGGTGCAGTTCGCCTTGGGAGGAGGGGAGGAGCCCCACGACGCCTTTTACCGGGCGGGGCCATGGAACGTGGCCGTGGACTCCCGGGGGCGGATTCATGTGCTGGACCTGGACGCCCACCAGCTGCACCTCTTCGACGGCGACGGGACACACCTCCGGACTGTGGGGAGCCGGGGGGAGGGGCCGGGGGAGCTCCAGTTTCCCGCAGGGCTGGCGGTGGACCCGGAGGGGCGCGCCTGGGTCGTTGACCTGGGTCGCCGGGGCTTTGTCCGGTTCGGCCACGCAGGCGAGATCCTCCCTCAGGAGGCCCTTCCCGAGGCCTTCGCGGGGGGGGTGACCCGGTGGATAGAAACGGGGCTGGTGCTGACCACCCGGAATCCGGAAGGGGCCACTCGCCTGATCCTGGACCCCCGCGAGGGGACCCCGCCCATGGTGCTGGACTCCCTTCCGCCCGGGGAGCAGCGTGCCATCCAGCTCTCCAGCTGCGGGGTGGGGTTCTCGGGGATGTCGCCCCTCTTCGCCCCCTCGCTGGTCTGGGCCGCCGCCGGGGACTGGGTCGTGGTGAATCGGGGCTCGGAGTATGTCCTCGACGTGTACGAGGGCGGGCGCCTGGTGCGCAGCCTGCGGCGGGAGATGGCCCCGCGACCCGCCACCCGGGAAATGGCGCTGGCTTCCCTGGGCGAGGGGATGCAGGTCCTGGTCAACGGCCGCCCCCTCACCTGCGACCCGGAAGAGGTCGTGGAGCAGCGGGGCCTCGCCCCCACCCTCCCCATGTTCGAGCGACTGGGGGTGGGTCCGGATGGATCGGTCTGGGCGGAGCGCTACGAAGTGGGGGACGAGAGGGGGGTGGTGGACCACTTCGGCCCCGACGGCCACTACCGAGGGAGCTTTCCCCCCGGGTCCCCGGTGCCCCTGGAGCACCTGCCCGACGGACGAGCCCTGTGGACCGAGACCGACGACCTGGGGGTGGGCCGGGTGGTGGTGGGATGGACGGGATGAGGCGAGGAGGGGACAGCGCCTGCGCCTGAAGGTGAGGACCCGGCATTCCAGGGTGACCGGGGCGCTGAGCACCACCGTGAGGGTCCAGGCCACCCTCCAGGTCGTCACCGGGATCACGAGGTGGGTGGGGTTGGGATGGGAGACGTGAATCTCTTTCAGACGGCGCTGGGCCTCGCGTCTCCGTGGTACGTGGATCGGACGGAGTTCGATGCCGAAGCCAGGCGGATCGATCCTTGCGTGGACGTTCGGCTGGGCGGGCGGTTCACCGGCCCGGAGTGCGGGAAGGGCGTTTGCCCGGCCCACGACACCACGGAGACGAAATGGCGCCACCTGGAACGCTTCCAGCATGAAGCCTTCCTTCACGCCCGGTTCCCACGCGGGTCATGCGAGACCTGCGGAGCAAAGTCCTGGAGGGGCCCTGGACCCGGAGCACAGGGAAGCTTGCCGGGTTGGGCGACGGACGGAAACGGTGCTCTTGCGGGGGGGGGGCATGTGGGGACCAATGTGGGGGGAGCGGTTCACGATGCTGTGGAGCCGCACCGTTCGGGGTCTGGAGCTTTCGTGCGCAAACGCGCCGAAGTGCATGCATGCTCCCAGTCCACGGCCTAACCGATCGAGCCCATGACCGATTCCTTCACGACCCCGGCACCGAAACCCGTCCTCCTTCGGGTCGCACCCCTTGTCCTCCTGGTCTTCGCACTCCTGCCCCTGTGGCTGGGGGGAAGCATCTTCCTGACACGGGGTCAGGGGGCCGTTTCGGGGTCGTTCGGGCTCACCGAGGCAAGCGCCGCCGCGCAGTTCGCGACATCCCTTGCGCTCCTGGGGATGGGCGCGGGGCTGGCGGCGGCGGCGTGGGGGTTCAGGTCCGACCGCATCTGGGCACGCCCCCTCACCGTGGGGCTCTTCGTGGCGCTGGTCGTGGCTTCGCTCCTTCTCGTGGCGGGCCCGGCAGGGGTGGGCGCGGCGCTCGGCGCCCTCCTCGGCGGCGTCCTGTGGGTGATCTTCCTCGTGGACTATTTCTACGACGCGCCCGACGTGGTGGCGTATTGCGCGCGCCTGGAGGGCGAGCGAGATGCCCCCGTTTTCGACGGCGTGAGCGCGTCGGAAAGCTGAGCACGACGCGCACCGGCTCCGCCATGACCAGGCGCCTCGCCCTCAGCGGCGACGCCGCGGCGCCCGAACGGAGAGATGCGCCTCGGTAGCGCTTCCGGGAAGCGGCACACGAAGGGTCGTTCTTCGCCTGCATGCAGACCCCCGGGAACGCTGCGGACGCCACGGGTGACGGAGCGGCGCCCGGCGCGCCCGAGGCCGCGTGGGGTTGCACGATCCGGTGGGGCACGCCACGCTCCGAGGGCTGTCGAGCGAGGCCTGGCCCTCGCCGCCGTGAGATCGCCCGACTCGCGCACCTCCGCCAGGAGATCTCTGCGCGAGGTTCCTGGCCCGAATCCACCATCTCCCCGCACACGAGTTCTGAAATGCATCGACTCCGCACCCCCGGAGCCCGCTGGACCTATGTCCATCCCCTTGCCCTCGTGGCCGCCCTCGCCCTTTCCGGGTGCGATGGCGATGAGGCCAGCCCAACCGATCCCACGGACCCGTTGCCGCCGGAGCGGGTCGTGGCCTCCGTTTCGCTGGATGCCTCGGAACTCTCGGTCGATGTGGAGTCCACCGCCCGCCTCGCGGCCACGGTTCGCGATCAGAACGGCGATCCCTTCGCCACCCTGCCGGCCGGAATCAGCATCTCGTGGTCGGTGGGGGATGCGGAGGTGGCCTCGGTGACCCCGGTGGGGAGCGGGCTCGAGGCCGATGTGACCGGGCTCGCCCCGGGGTCCACCGAGGTGCAGGCAACGATGGTCGGCGTGTCGGGCGTGAGTGGCAGCGCCGAGGTGACGATCCTTTCGACCTTTGGAACCGTGACCGGGATCGTGACCGCCGCCAATGGAACCACCCCCATCCAGGGGGCCCTCGTCCGCCTCCTGCCCGGCGAGGAGGGAGCGCAGGGAGCGCTCCATCTGGGTGCGGGCGAAGCCCACGCTGCCGCTGCGGCCGCCGCGACCCAGACCGCCGGTGCGGCGGAGAGCGGGACCCCCACCGCCCAGGGGGACGCGCCCGAGGCCATCACGGATTCAGAGGGTCGCTACGTCCTGGAAGGGGTGCCCTCGGGAGCGCAGACCCTGGTGGCCACCCGGGGCGTCTTCCGGGCGGAATTCGCCGTGGAGGTGCTGGCCAACGAAGAGGTGGAGGCCGACCCCGCACCCCTGGATGCCGAGGGGGCACTGGCCTACGTGGCCGGCGCGTTCGACAACATCCAGTCCATCGTGCGCGACGAGCTCGGAACGGAGCTGACCCGCATCGATGCCTCCGATCTGGCCTCCGCCAGCGTAACCTCGGAGTTCCGCTTCATCTTCATCAACTGCGGTGTGGACGACTGGGACTACCTCACGGATCCGGCGGTGCGGGAGAACCTCCTGGCCTTCATGGAGTCGGGCGGTGCGATCTATGCATCGGACCTGGAGATCGAGCTGGTGGACCTCCTCTTTCCCGGTGCCCTGGTGGAAACGGGCGAGGGTGCCGACGGAACGGTGACGGCCGAGGTGGTCAGCATGCCCCTGTCGGACTTCATCGGCGGCCAGGAGACAGTGCAGATCAACTTCAACCTTCCTGGATGGGCCTCCATGATCGAGGTCTCGGACGCGGCCGATGTCCTCCTTCGGGGGGACTACCTGGATGACTGGACGGAGGTGGTCGTGAGCGATGCCCCCCTGGCGATTGCCGTGGAGCACGGGGCCGGTCAACTCGTCTACACCAGCTTCCACACCAATGCCGCCGCCACCGACGACCAGGTCAGCGTTCTCCTCTACTTCATTTACGGCTTCGGCTCGTCAGACGAGGCAGGGTCTCTGATCCGGGCGGGACAGCCTCCCCTCCTCCAGAGGATGCGCACCGGCGGATCTCCCGCTCAGGCTGCCGCCCCCCTCGACCCGGAGGCGGCGGAGCGGCATCGGGCCCGGCTGGAGCATCGGCAGGCGCATCGTCACGAGCATCGCCGCGAGTAGGTCCGCGTGCAGAATCGGGGCCGGTTGACGTCAGTCGGTCGCAGGCGCTGGCGGCAAGGTGTGGCAGGGCGACTTGCCGAGCCGGAGGGTCGGTGACGGGGGCGTCCCTTGACCCGGGGGAAGCGGGGGGCCAAGTGTGGTGTCGCCGAAGTCTCGCTGCGATTCGAGGCCCGATGCATCCCGCCCTGCGGCGTGGCTTCTCCTCGCCGTAGCCCTGCTACGCCTCGTCGTCCCGCCTTGCAGGATCGCGCGCCTCGGTCCCCTCGGTCGCGACCGAACTTCGGCGACACCATACGCGGGTGGGAGGCAGCGTCCTCCGACCGACCCGAAGACGCTGACGAGTCGAAGACCCTGACCGCACGCGCCTGGTCTGACCATGCGGGTGTTTCCAGGGCAGGAGGCGGGGGTGAGCTGGTGACCCCTTTCCCCCTTCCTGCGACGGGGATACTTCAAGGCGGTGGCAGCCCTTTCTGGCAAGCTGACCCTTGCCGACAACGGACCGTTCTTCCGTGTGGTGCTCAGCGCGAAGGTGGGGTCGACGCTCCATCCGGATCTGGTTCGGTCGTCATGGGGAGGGGGGTACGAGGCCCCCCCGCCGATGGGTGGTTCGCCCGGCTTTCCCGTGGTTTCCTGCGAAGAAACTGCCCCTCCATGAGGTGACGAAGGGCCGCGTGTGCCACCAGGACTTCCCCCATCCGGTGGCGGAACTGGGTGTCGCTCTCGGCCTCCTGGCGCAACGCCATCACCCGCTCCATCTCGGCGGGAAGCGACGCTCCGACGTGGCTTGATCCCGTCGCGCGGCCAATGGCCTCGCGGAGGGCATCCCGCCGCTCCTTCCCGAGGCGAACCAGTTCCTGGGCCCGCTCCCACGTGTGTTTTCCGGTCTCGGCCCTGCGAAGGACCCTGCACCGGTACGACTGGCAGACCCGGGGGCGGTTGCCGTAGATCCCGCACTGCCCCACGAAGGCGTGGCAGGGAAGAAGGAAGGCAGGCTCCTCGGGTGTCTCACGCCACCTGGCCCCTTCGGCGAAGCCCGGGGGCGGGACGTCTCCATCTTCCATGCGTGCGACCGAGAACACGGTTCCATCGCAACAGAGACCGCAGGAGGTGCAGAGTTCCGAAGCGGGGGAGAGCACAGGCTCTGGGGTCATGGGTCGAGGCAGGCTGTCGTGGAAGGGAGGGTGGCCGGTCCGGGAAACAGGCCTTGGACTGGCTCCGGATACATCATGATGGGGTCCTCCACCTGAACACGCACCCCTGACGGGTAGCCCTGCTTCGGGTCCGGGTTCACGCTGGCCACTGGGTGGTTGGTGACGCTTCGAACACGCGTTGCCCTCCGGCACCAGGGCGCTCGAGCACGCGCACCCCACGGTCGACTCCCAGGCTCTCATCGACCTCCATGGCCACCCACGCCCTGGAGCCCGTGTCCAGAAGGTGCAGCACCCGGGCCGCCTCGCCACCTCCCCCACATTGACTGCCCCATCGGCTTCCTTCAGGATACCGACACTCCGGATGCCCGTGAACCGTGAACTTCGCATCCAGTCCTCCTCGCCGCGATCGCGGCCGGCTGGACTGCGGTTGGGTCTCTGGACCTTTGATCCGGGCTCCCCGCCCTTGCCGTTTCATTTCTCAGGAGAGAACCGTGCAGATTGACCTGACAAGCGTCGTCGCCCGCTCGACCGATGTCGTCCACAGCGATACCGAGAACGGGATGACGATGATGAACGTACGGAGCGGCGGCTTCTTCACCCTCTCATCGGTCGGCGCACGCATCTGGTCCCTCCTGGAGGAGCCGAGGTCGGTCGGTCGCCTCTGCGATCTCCTGCTGACCGAATTCGAGGTCGAGCGCGAACGGTGCGAGCGCGAAGTCCTGAGGCTGGCTCAACAGATGGCCGAAGAGGGCGTCGTGACCGTAGGCGGAGACGGTTAGGTACCTGTCCGAGCGAAGGGACGAAACGCGCGGCGGGCACCACGGGCCTGGAACCCGTCGGGGTGCCGAAGGCATCGCCCTGGCTGCGGCGAGGCCCTCCAACGACGAAAACGCCCCCGTGATGCCCGTAGCCCGCAGGGCGCAGGGGGGGGTTCATGGTGGGTCCGTGATCCTTCCTCGCTCACCCTGGCTCTCTCTGCGCTTCGGCGTCGTTCCCGGGCTGACGCACGAACGACCCCTGGGCGCGGCCACATCCCTCTGCTTCAGACACGCTCCTGGAGACCGCCGTCGAATACCTCGAAGATGAGGTGAGTCCGATCCACCTCACCGGCGTTCATGGCGGCATGCGGCCGGATGTTGTTCACCTCGTACGCAACCCCCTCGCGCAGATGGAAGGTGTCGTCCCCGACGGTGAAGGTGGCGCCTTCGGACGTCTGGAGCGGGAGGTGGATCTTGTGCGTGTAAAGGTTGGGGCCCCGTCCATCGATGTGCCGGTCGATCCCGTAGCCTGCCGCGAGTCGGGCGAGCATGACCTTGGGGAAGACCGGGTCCTGGAAGCCGTAGGAGGGGATCACGTCGCGCATGATGGGTAGGAGCAGGCCCTCCCACGCCTTCCAGAGCGGACGGCTGTACCACACGCGATGGTCTTCCGCCCCTTCGATGAAGCGAAAGACGATGTGCCGCGTGTGGTGGAAGCACTCGAACGCGTTTTCCTTCCCCGCGTCTTCGAGGGCCCAGACATCGTCCGAGATCCGTGCCACCAGCGCCTGCAGTCGACTGACGTCAACAGGACCCAGCTCGCGCACGGTATGGGGCTTCTCTACCGGCTTCATCGGGGCTGTTCCCGGCCGCACGGACACACCGGCGTCAGGAGGTGCGCTCGTAGAAAATGTCCTCGACGTGCGTGCGTGGGACATCCCCACTGCGCGTCGCATCCACCATGTCCATTGCCACCAGCTCCGGGGTGGTCCAGGCCTTGAGCGGCGCCGGGGCGGTGCCGGATTCGCTGGAGTCAGGACGCTGTTCGTCGGACGGGTTCTGGGGCCGATCCATGTCGATCTCCTTTGATGTGCTCGACGCAAGAGGTCGCGTCTCAGCGTTGGGGAGCTTCGCACCAGGCGCTGAAGCGCCCGTGACGCCGCTCCACATGGATGAGGAATCGCTCGCCGGCCGCGACCTCGACGGGATCCGGAAAGAGCACGACCCGGTTTCCCCAGTGGTTTGTGTCTTCGGCGATATCCGGTGCGGTGGTCAGCGTGTGCCCGGGCGCCAAGTACAGATCGAAGTATAGCAGCAGACCGTTCACAACGCCCGTGGCGGTCGCAGTCGCCGTGGCATGGCAGTCAATGATGCCGGTGCCCACGCCGGTCAGGTCGGTCTCCGCGATGAGGATCGGTCCGGCCAGAGTCGGTACCGTCCGCGCATCGGGCGCCTTCAGCCCGAAACCCACGGGAGCGGAGTGCTCAGCCCGCAGCAGCGCTCCGAACCCGAAGCCGTAGAGCTCTTTCCATCGCGCTGTGGCCTCCGGTGTGAAGCTCGTGCGATCTCGGTGGCGGTCGGGGACGGACACCGGAAGCCCCAGCACACGCAAGCCGTGCGGCACGAGGCGCGGGCTAGCGGTCAGAAGCCGGCGCCTGGCGTCGTGGGTGAGCTCGCAGATCTGCTCGTCGAACGGATCCATCCCCACCAGCTCCGCGACCATGACATCGGCTCGCTCCGGGAGGGTGACGTTCGTGGACCAGCCGCGGACCAGGGTGATGCGGTCAGCGAAGCCGTTCTCCTCGAACATCGCCTGCGCCACATCGGCGATGCCCGAGGCCTCGATGGCGTAGACATGGCGGGCCCCGGCACGAGCCGCGGCCATGGCCAGGATGCCCGTCCCGGTCCCGACATCCACGACGACGTCGCCCGGTCGCACCGTGGCGGCGATGGCGTCGAGGTACGCCTTCGTACGCCCCACATCATCCAGCATCCGGACGTGCACGCGAGCGCCTCCGTACCCTCGGGTCAGCTTCGGTTGCGTGGTCGCGCCCTCGTGGGCGACCAGGGCGCCGGCACGACAGAGCGCGAGGGCGGCAGAACTCAGCTCCATCCATCGGGCAGCCCCTTCATCGGACTCCCAAAGCTCGTCCAGTGCGTCGGCCAGCGTACGCGGCGTCGAGAAGAACTCGAGGAGCCGCAGGGTGTGCGGGCCATGCTGCGACCGGATGCCGTTCACGTGCACCTCCACGCTCCCCGGATCCACACGGAGCTGCAGGGTCGGGGCGCGAACCAGGAGCGTGGTCGGAGTCGGGGCCGGGGTCATGACGGCGCAGGTTTCGCGGATGATGGGTCATGGCTCGCCCCGGGCACCCACCCGTCGGCGAGAAGGTGGTGGAAGGTCAGAACGGTCAGAAGGCGGTTCAGCCGCCCCGGAAAGTGGTTCATGGGGAGCCCGTCGCGCCCCCGCTCCACCTCCGCGAGGAAGCCGCGCCACCACTCCATGACCCCGTCCCACCGGAAGAACGCCAGCGCCGGGACGCTCCGCCCCCACTCCAGGAGTTCGGTGAAGGCGGGGGCTCCGGCGTGAAGCCTCCCGACCACGGCGGGTACGGTGTTCCCCGTCTTGTCGGGGCGAAGGCGGACGGAATCGGGGATAATCCCCTCCACCCCCATCCGGTAGAGTCTCCGGTGGTTTCCGGCCTGCCATTTGAGCTGATCGGGAGCCCGCTGGAAGAGATCCAGCAGCTCCAGGTCCAGGAGAGGGTAGGCGTAGGCCATTCCCCGGGCGCCCGCGGAGATGGACGAGGACTCGGCACGAGCCGCGAAGCCTGGATGGGTGAAGTTGTAGCGTTGAATGTCGCGGAGGTCTCCCGGCGCCCTCGCCGCTGCCAACTCCCGAAACCCGCCCTCTTCACGTTCGGCCAGCCTCATCCGTCGCTCCCACTCCGGCTCCACCGGAAAGCGTTCCAGGAATTCGTGAATCCGCGTGTAGGCCTCGGGATTGATTCGTGTCGCACCGCGAGGCAGAAACCCCCGGAGGAGCTGTCGAAGAAGGATCCCGCGACCCAGCCGGGCCTCAGGCGCCCCCCGCGCCCGCCACTCCCGGAGGAGTGCGGCTCGATCCCGCCGCCGGAGCCACCCCTGGAGCGCATGGCGCCCGTCCATGCTCACCCCCTGGTCTCCCCCATACCCTGAGAAGAGGGTGGCCGCCCCGGCGCCTGCCGCCTCGTCGAGGAGTCCGTCGGGAGAGACGGTGAATCCTCCCTCGGCGGGCGCCCCGTGGAGGCGGTGACTCCGCGTCATGCTCTCGAGGTACGGAAGCGCCTCGCCCGATACGGGGATGTGGTGTTCGATGCCTGCGTGGGCAAGGACCTGGTCGGCCCACCGGCGTTCGTCCTCCAGGGGCCAGACGGATCCGCGGGCATGCTCCGGAAGCTGATGCGAGAGGGCCACGAAGGCGCGCCCCCGAGCCCGAGCCTCGCGGTGCGCCAGGGCGGCAACCACCGAGGAGTCCAGCCCCCCGCTCAGCTCGCTCGCCACCCCACCGGCACCCACCCGCTCCCGGACGGCCACGATCAACCGCTCCCGGAAGGCCTCAACGATCTCCCGCTCGGACCGGTCGTCGGGGTCGGGGTCCACCTCCGGCTCCCAGTACCGCGTCGGGGTCGAAGCCTCAGGGGTGAGGGTAAGGCACGTCCCGGCGGGAACGCGGAAGGCCCCCACCAGCGGCGTCTGCTCGCCCTCGCCCTCCATCACCATCCTCCCGACGAGAAATGCCGCCACCCACTCCTCGTGGAGCTCCGGTGGAAGGCGCAGCCCGGCCACGACGGCGTTCAGGTTGGAGGCGAAGGCGACCGTCGCCCCCTTCCTGGCGTGGAAGAGCGGAGCGCACCCGATGTGGTCGCGGACGAGGGTCAGCCGACGCGACCCGCCATCCCAGAGGGCCACGGCGAAGTCGCCCCGGAGGCGTACCCAGAGGCCGTGGCCTCGCTGCCGCCACCCATCCATGAGGCGAAGCTCCGGGGGGTCCCCGGGAGCCGGGAGCCCGCCATCGCCCACAAGGCGAAGGTCGGCAACGCCCACCTCGCCTGCGTGGGGGTCCTCCCAGGGCGAGAGAAGGGGGAAGACGTCACCCCCCCCTGGCGGCGGTGTCCGGAGAACCCCGAACGCCGCCGACCCCCTGGCCAGCACGTGGAGGGTGCCTGCCGGCGCCTTCCCCGTTCCCCCGGCGTGGGCCGTGCGGATGGCCTCGCCCATGGCGTACGCCTCGGCCTCCCCGGCGGGACGACCATCCAGGTGCACCACCCCGAAGATCCGGGTCACCCCCTGGCCCATCATCCAACGGACTCCCGAACAAGCGCGTACCCCAGTCGCCCCATGACCGGGCCATGACGTTCCTCAATGGCCTGCACCAGCCGCGGGTC
Organism: Gemmatimonadales bacterium; assembly: GCA_050485885.1. Lineage (GTDB taxonomy): Bacteria > Gemmatimonadota > Gemmatimonadetes > Longimicrobiales > Gaopeijiaceae > SKNW01. The sequence goes on from JBJHCG010000005.1 coordinate 49,554, forward strand.
CAGCCCTTCCCGCCACCGGCCTGCAGTTCCGGAGTGGAAGAAGGCCCGCTCGGAGGTCGGCTTCTCGAAGAACCCATCTTCCCGCTCACGTCGCTGAAGCCGGTGAAAGCGGCTCCATTCCACCGCCCGTTCCACCACCCAGAGGGGCGTGTCCACCTCCGCGAAGTCCAGGGCTGCTGCGAAGACCCCCACCGGATCGGCGTGGAGGTCCTCGTACCGGACGAGGTGCACCGGCACCAGCGACTGGTCGAGCCATCCTTCCACATGCCCACTCCAGCTTCCCAGGTGCTGGCGGAACTGGGTGGATGCAGGGCCCGCCAGGTGATGCGTCTCCTTCGCCATGGTCGCCACCGTGCGGGCAGGCGACCGGCCCCGGTGGTTGGCGTAGGAGAGCACCACATCCCGTGGGTCCCGAACCAGATAGATGGCGCCTCGGGAAGCCTCCACCGGAACGGAGGGAGCGCCGTCGAAGGGCGAGTGGAAGGCGTCATGGAGCTTTCGGAAGAGGGGCCCGTCGCCCTCGGTTCGTTCCGCGTCCCACGCCGAGACCCGGCCCCTGAGCGCGTCGGCCTCCTCCTCGGTGAGATCGGACGATTCCACGCCCGCCGCCACATCGAACCGGGCCCGCACCGCAACCAGCCCGCTCCCCAGCCCGTTCAGATCGGCGGGCTCGGTTCGATCGGGGTCGGCATTGGCCAGAAGGGCCCGGAACCAGGTGTTCCCGGATTTGGGGTACGAGGCGATCCAGACGTACCGGCTCATTGGGCGCCACCGCCCTCATGCTCGCGAACCGCCGCCACCGCTCCCCGAAGTCCCTCCGGGGTGGAGGGGTAGCGGAGTCGGTACACGTCGGCCCGCTCCGCCATGGAGGCGAGACGTGCAAGCACCTCCGCCTCGCCGAGGAGTGCCCAGGCCACGCGCCGGCGATAGAGGGCGCGGGTGAGAGCCACCACCGCGGACGGCCCCTGGAGAGCCTCGATGGACGCCGGTCCGGACCCCCTTCGATTCAGGAGGTAGATGCTCCGAAGGGTGCACGGCTCCGAGGGAGGCTGGGGGAGGGGAATCCCCCACTTCCCCCCCCGCACCGGGTGAAGTCCCTCGTCTTCCCCGAGGGCGAGGGTCTCCACGGCGTCCGGCATCAGCCGAAGCCCCCCGGGGGCGAGGTACGCCGAGAGAAGCGAGCCGGCCACTTCCACCGGGAGGAGGTCGTCGCCCAGCACCGGTACGCCCGCCTGCCGGAAGGCGCCGGCCAGGGTGGACTTGCCCGCTCCGGGGGGGCCGGCGAAGGCCACGGCGCCTCCTTCCAGGAGCACCGAGCTTCCATGGAGCGCCACCCGCCCCATCCGGTATGACACCACGCCGAGCACACTCCCCGAGAGCACGTCACGAAGCCCGTCGAGGTCCCCATCGGGAGATGGATCCACAAACACCGAGCGCCCGTCCGGCTTCACGAGGAACCGCCCCGTCCCCGGGAGGTGGACGAGCACCGACCCATCGGCCCCCACCTGCAGGAAGCGGTTGCGGAGGCGGGGCTCCGCCAGCGTCTTCGGGACCTGCGAAAGGCGGAGCTGGAGGTCCGCTGAACCGCCAGCCTCCCCCGGGGGATGGGCCCCCGTGATGGGGAACTCCGACCGAAGCCGCAGCCCCTGGAATTCCATCTCGGCCATGACACCGCTCATGGGTGAGGCTCGAGAACCCCGGTGTGGGAACCCAGGAGAAGGGCCTCCAGCTCCTCGGGTCGCACGAACCGGCTCGGGGTGCGCAGGTTCATCACCTCAACGGAGTCGGCCAGGGCGGCCAGGTGGGGGAATTGCCTCTCCTTGCACCCCATGGGCTCCACATATTCTCGGCGGAGGACGGCTCCGGTCAGCCCACGGAAACGCTCGATCCCGAAGGAAGGCGACGCTCGCCATTCCCCGGAGTTCTCCTGCGAGAGCAGGTAGACGGTATCGAGTGGGAGAGGGGCCTCCGCCCACCCCCAGGGGGCAGGAACGAAGCGCTTCTCCCCCCCGGGGCGGGTGGGGGCCGAGCCTTCGGCGTCCAGGCCGAGCACCGTCAGGACATCTCGCCAGAGCTGGAAGACAGGGGGGCCGGGGCGGACATGGTACCGCCCATCCGCGCCCACCTCCAGGAGGCAGATCTCGTCGGAGAGGACCCGGTACCCCCGGGTCCAGAGCCAGGCCGCCAGGGTGGACTTCCCCACACCGGAGTGCCCTGCCAGCGCCACGCACCGCCCGCCCACGTCCACCACGGAGGCGTGGAGGGCCAGCCCGCCGCGCTGATGCAGCAGAAGGGCAAGGCAGAGGTTCAGAATGAAGGGGGCCAGGTCGGTCTCGGACTTTCCCGCTGCCGGTTCCACGGCGATTCTTCGTCCCCCCTCCACGTGGAAGCGTCCCACAGGGGGAATCTGGATGAGGGCCTCACCGGCTCCGGCTTCGAAGAGGGCACCACGCCCCACCACCTGCGCCAGCGCCTCGGGCACCCCACCCTCCCGAATTTCCACCTCGGGAGGTCCACTTCCCGCAGGGGTGTGAGGGAGGGCGAAGGCCGAACTCACCTCCAGGCCAAAGATCTTGTAAATGGGCATGGCCGAAGCTCACCCACCCCGCGGCGTGCCGTCAAGGCGACTTCCTCCCCCCCATCTGTCCCGCCCCCCGGCACCCCCTTACGATGGGCGGATGGGGAGTCGGAGCCTTCTGCGCATGCGTCTCCCACGCCTCCGCCACCCCTGCCCCCCTGCTCGCTCCGGCAGCCATGGATGCCAAGGCCCGTCCCGAACCGCCCGCCCACCTTCGCGATGCCCGCGTGGAGCAGGATCTGGTCCTCATGGCCCGCGAGGATCCGATGCACCATGATCTGACGCCCCTCCTGCGGCCGATGGAAGCGAAGGGGTCCCTCCGCCTGGCGGAGCACGGGCTGAGCGCGCTGCGGGAATGCGACCGCTTCGTGGTGCTGGAGCGGGGGAGGGCGGGGGGAGAGGGTGCGTGGGAGGCCTCCCTGGTGGGGAACCCCACCTTCCGGGCGCTGGCCCACTCGGCGGGGAAGGCATGATCGTCTCCCACAGCCGCCGATTCATCTTCGTGGCAGTCCCCCGGACGGGGAGCCAGACGGTGCGCGCCGCTCTTCGCCCCCACCTGGGGCCCGCCGACGAGGAGCAGGCGGTCTGGCGGACCCGAAAGGCGCTCTCCCACCCGGCGCTGGCCGCCATCGGCCATGGGCACATCACCGCACGGGAGGCCGCGGCCCACCTGGCGCCGGAAGCGTGGGAGGGCTACCTCACCTTCGCCTTCGTGCGGGACCCATGGGAGCGCTTCGTGTCGGCGGCGGCGCTGGTGCTGGGGGCGGACCCCCTCTTCCGAACCGATCCGGTGACCTGCCTCCGGCTCCACACCCAGTCCGATGCCTTCTTCGAGAGGCTCCATCTCCGCCCCCAGGTCGAGTTTGTCCTGGACGCCCAGGGCGCCCCCCTGGTGGACGTTGTGGGGCGGGTGGAGCGGTACGGCGCAGACTTCGCCGCCGTCATGGAGCGGGTGGGGCTGAAGGGCGTGAGCCTCGGGCACCTCCACCGGTCCCCCCCGGCCAACCGGAACGCCTGGCGGAACCCGGAGGTGGTGCAGCGCGTGGCGGAGTGGTACGCGGCAGACTATGCGGCGTTCACGTATCCCCTTCCGTGAGGGAGCCCCCGGGTCAGGTCACCCGATCCGGGCTCAGCCATCCGGGGTGGAGTTCCTCTCCCCAACAATCCGCACTCCCTCGGCGGCGTGGAGGGGGGGCCGGGTTCACCGGGCCACGAGCCTCCGGGCCCGGGATGTGGAGACGCTCACGCCTGCGCTGCCTTCCCCTGGGCGCTTGACAGGTTGGGGTGGGCGCTTGACAGGTCGGGGAGTCCGGGCGGATGATTCAGATTCGGGGCTTCCGTGATGCTCCGCACTGTGGTGACGCCCCCGACCCGGCGTTCGTCCGCTGGGCACCCGGACGCGGAACCATCCGCCTCAGGCCGGCAACGCACCCGGCGGCAGGGAAGGAAACGCGCATGCGAGGATGGGGACAGGACAAGGGGGGTTCGGTCCCTGCATGGGGTGGCGCGCGGCTGCGCACGCGCGGGCTCGCCGCCTGTCTCTTTCTCGCGGCATGCTCGGACCCGGCCGCGGTCGCCGCACCGGACCCGATGGATCCGACCCCCCCGGATCGGACGCCACCCGAGTACGTGGTGGCGCCCCCCGAAGGCACGCTCCCCTGGCCTCAGCACGACCCTGCGTGGAACCTGGCCCAGTACGATTCCATGCTCACCGACCTCTGGGTGGTGAACAACTTCGGGCAGTACCAGGGCAGCCCGGACGGTCGGGTTCTCTATCTGCACGATGCCCTGGACGTGGTCCTTCCCAACGGAACGCCGGTTCATTCGATCGTTCCGGGGACCGTCGTTGCGAGCATGGGCTCTTCGGAGTTCTACCGGACCCTGATCGTGGAAGACGCTGATCGGCCCGGCTTCGGATGGGGATATACGCACATCTACGACTTCGAAGTCGCGGTGGGCGACACGGTGCACCAGGGTACGAAGCTGGGCCGCGTGAATTTCCTGGGGCTGCCGCACGTGCATCTCACGCGCATGAAACTTCGCCCCGGGACCGAGTGGAACGACTTCGACAACGTTCTGGCGAAGCACCCCGATGCCTACTTCGCGTTCGCCGACACCGAACCGCCGGCCTTCGAGCCCGGGGGCTTCCGCTACGTCCGGCACGGGACGGACAGCGCCTTCGTCGCGTCGGAGCCGGGGGGGATGGTGACGGTGTCCGGGAATGTGAGCATCGTGGTGGGGCTGAGGGACCCGGGAGAGTGGACCATGAGCACGCCCACCGTAGACCAACCGGCTGGGTTCGGGAACCGTCACAGCGTCACCCGCGTCGAATACGAGATCGAGGGTCCTGAGGGTGTCGCGTTCTCCGCGGTGGCCTTCGACCTTTCCACGATGTACCTCCCGCTCTCGGGCCTCGAGCAGAGGCAGCGAGCTCTCACGCTGTACCAGATGTACCACGCCGTCGATCCCCCTGCTCCGAATCCGGGGCACTACAACGCCCGCTTCTCCTTTTACGTGATCACGAACTCCGACGGCAGGGAATCCGACGGCTTCCGTGAACTGGATCCGGCGGACCGGGAGCACGCGTGGCGAACGGTGGCGCTGGACCGGGACGGTGCGCCGGCGTTCCCCAACGGGGTTTACCGGATCACGGTTACCGCGTTCGACTCTCGCGGGAACGCGAGCCATCGGAGCGAAACGGTACGCGTCCAGAACTGAGCGTTCCTGTCAGGGCGCTTCCCCTGGGCTCCGGGCGCACCGGCGCCCAAGAGCTTGCCGGGGAGGGAGGAGCGCGATCGGGAGGCGGAGGAGCCCCCGGGACCGGCCCCCCCGTGGGAAGCGGGGCCAGGGGCGGAAGGCAGCACCAGCTCGCCTGCACCTCGGCGACGGTCATGGTGTGCGCGAATGGCGTAGGCAGGCGGGGACCCCTCTTTCCTTGTTGGACCGCGGACTCCGGCACCGCACCCGGAAGCTGAACCGTGGCGTCCTCCCGTCCACCTGTCCTGACTTCGTCTGGCCGCTACTCCGGATCCTCCTTCGCCACCGACCGAGCAACCCGGAACCCCTGCACCGCGCTGTCTCGTTGGCTCCATCGTCCGTCCGGAGCCTCCATAGAATGGCTGCGACGCGCGGCTCTGACCGCCCACGGGTAGAAGCTCCAGGCGCCCCCCCTTCACACCGGGCGATGGCAGGTCCCGTCCACCCACCATGGGGAGTCCTCAAGAGACCAGTGGCTGAGCACGCCACGCCCTGCATCCCACACCATAAGGGCACCGTACCGATCCACCGAGGCGGCGTTCGGTCTCATGACCTCTCCTGGCCCCTCCGCCCAAGGGTGCGCAGGTAGCGACCCTCCCGATCGAACACCACAACACGGGGACTCGTCTGGTCCACCACATGGATCCGACCGACCCCGGGGTCCACCGCCACACCCCAGGGAAATGCCGTGAGGGCTCCGTCCGGCGGAAGGAGCCGTGCGATTTCCACGGTGCCCATACCCAATGGAGTCGCCGGCCCCAGGTTCTCGACGATTCGAACCCCTGCAGAGTCGGACACCTGGACCACCACCTGCTCCGCGCCATCTCCGGAGCCTCACCCTTGCACAACGAGGACGACGAGGACCATCGCTGCCAGGACGTTCCACCGACGTGCGTCGCTCCTCTGCCCATCCCGGAGGCTGAAGGGGACCGAAGCCGCCTGCACCGCACACGGCTCTATAGAGAGCGTCAATACATCGATTATCTATACACTGACCCCACCCCGCCCCTCGTCAAGCCTCGAGGAGGGATCTTCCGGGCCGCCCACGACCAGGGGCTGCTTCGGCGCAGGGTTCGAGCCACGTCACGGAGTCCAGCGGATCCGGCGGAGGATCTCGGATCCCGGATACCTCTCGGCCCACTCGAGGGGCCCGTTTTCGAACACGCGCAGGACCTCCCGTACACGCTCCTCTCGGGGCGTGTCGCTCCTCAGGACGGGGAGGGCCCTCAGAAGCGCCAGGTATTCCCTTCCCGACAGCCGGTCCGCACGGTCCCTTCCATCGGCTCCGCCCCAATGGACCCAACCATGGGGGAAGGGGCCGTGCCCCCCGAGGGTGTGGACGACCGGTTCTCCGCCTCCGGCGAGCTGCTCCCTCGGAAAGATGAAGACCGCCGTGTCTCCGGTCGGCACCCAGTCCTCGTCGTCCCATACGAAGAAGTCGCAGGCTGCATCGTAGTCCCACGGCACCACAAGGACCGTGGCCAGCTCCGCCAGGGGTTCGCCGGCCACCACGGCATCCAGGACTTCGAACCGCCAGGCCGCGACTTCGAGGGCCTGAACCGCGTGAAAATCCGGGTCGTCGGGTACCCCGGTCATCGCACGCTCGGCGGTGGCCGTGACGAGGAGTGCAACGTTCAGGTTCTCCGTGAGAAACATCGGCCAGCCGAGGTCGCATCTCCCCTCGGCACCGGCCGTCGCCAGCACCATGATCAGGGTCCAGACTCCAGGCATTTCTCCTCCTCCAAGGGTTCGGGACCACAGGGCCCCCTGCACGTGCGCGAGTCGCGGAGCGATTCGTGGTGTGGCGAGGCTCGCGCAGGTGCGCGCGAAAATGCCCCGCCTGCCCGGCGCACAGACGGGATCCACTCCCCTGACGATGCCTCAGCGAGACGGCCCCTCGAGGAGCTCGAGAAGCCGCCCGCCGGCTTCGTCGTGCATGGGTCGCCCGGGTCGGGCGTACCGGGTGAAGAGCCGAAGTTCCCACGCGTCCACCACCCGGGGGCCATGCGCCAGGGTGCGAAACGAGGTCCAACCCCCGGACTCTCCCGCCAGGGGCTCCCACCCCTCATCTCCGTACTCCATGTAGCGGAACTCGACCCGAGCGAGTTCACCCGTGGTCGCCTCCATCCAGAAGACGCCGGCCAGGTCCACGATGGCGCGGGCTCCCACCGGCTCGAAGGCGAGACCCACGAGGCCGCGGGCCGCCCTCGATGGGGGCGCCACCTGGAAGCAGTGCGTCTCCAGGAACCGTGATGAAAGGAAGGAAGAGGCATCGGGTCCACGGGCCGTCCGCTCGCTTCCATCCCGGATCACGTACCCTTCGGCGGCAAGGACCGCCGGGGGCACGGTGTGAAAGGGTCGGCCGGTCACCACGAGGGTATCGGCCTTCCGGTCCGGCACGACTCGCCCCCCCAGGAGAAGCTCTCGCTGGGTCCAGGTTTCCGCCCGGAAGCGCACGAGTCCCTCGGCCTCCGACATCTCGCTCGCCCGGAGGCCGGTGCGGACCACCTCCCAGAGGGCCGCGACTCGGGGCTCGTCAGCCGGGTCCGCCGCACAGGGCTCGTCGCTTCCCACCTGGATCCCCTCGAGAAGGAGGGGTCGGACCGTCAGCCGGAGAACCAGGGGCGCATCCTCCACCCCGGGCGCGAGAGGGAAGTCCACGGCGAGGGGGGCAAATCCGAGTCGTTCAACCTCGATCCGCTCCCCCTCACCTGGCGTCGTTCGGAGCTGGAACCGCCCGGAGGCATCGGAGAAGGTGCCCTGAATACGCCGCCCGGCCCGGTCCACGTGGTAGACCGAAGCGCCGGCGACCGGAACACCGCGCTCCGCCTCCACCACGATGCCCTCGAAGGGGGACGCACCGGGGAACGTGGCCGCCGGCGACGCCCCGCCAGGGAGCGCGAGCGTGAAAAGGAAGGCGACGGGGAGCAGGGCGACCACGGCCACGAAGCCTCCGCGACCCTGGGTCAGGGCCCGAGCGGGCGCACCCAGCGCGAGGAGGACTTCAGCGGTCAGACGGACCATGGGCTCCGATCCTGTAGCGGACGACTTCCTGTTCACCGAGTGCAGAGGTCTCCAGAACCCACGCCTTGTCGCCGGTGGCGTGGAGCCATCGGCCCACGGCGGGGAAGCGGATTTCACCCTCCAGCCGGCCCTCCTGATCCCATCGGTGGTACACGAGGGGCTCGAGGAGGTGGACGCTTGGGGGTTGAGTCCCGGGAGGTGGCGGCGGTCGCTCGATGGCATCCACATGGATCCGGACCCAGATCCGCCCGTCTGCATCCCGAAGGAGGTGATGAAAGACCGGCTTCCGGTCGGGGATGGCCCCCTCCGTCGGGTTGATTCGACGCATCTGCTCGGCCTCGGCTGCCGGTACGGGGCTCCGGGGCCATTCAAGGGTCAGCGGGTCGAGTTCCGCCCCCGTCGCATCTCTCCGGTGAAGGGTGTACTCGGTGTTTCTTCCGAAAACCAGGCGCCCTGCGTGGTCGAGGGTGGCCATGGTCTCCTCGGGCCAGGGCACCACCGGTCCCCCGGGGGAGTGGACAAGGAAGTAGGCGTCGATGACCAGATCCGGTGCTGGAATCGGCACGGTATCGGCGGGGTGCCCTTGGTCCGAAAACCCTGCCCAGGCTCGCGGGAGCTCCGATAGCGGTCCGGGTGGACCTCCTTCGGGAAGGGGCATGCCGACCCGCACCCACACCCGGCCCCCGTCGTCGACCTCGAGCCCACCGGCCTCTGTGCGCGGGGGTGCCGGCCACGTCTCGACGAGATGCCCATCGGCCGAGAACCAGGTGAGCCTCGCGTTTCGGGCGTCCAGGGCGACCACCTGCCGCCTGGGGGGGTGCCAGGCAAGAAACACGTTTCCGCGGAACTCTCCGGGCCCGGCGCCCTCGCGTCCCACCGGCCCCAGAACGCTTCCCTCGGCGTTAAAGCGGATGACGGCTTGGGCGAGCCGGTCGTACACCCAGAGGTCCCCCTCATCGGTGGTGGCAGCCGATATCACCCGACCCAGCCCCTCGGGCAGTTCCGGGGTCGGAAGCCCGACCCGAACCTCCTCGTGGATCGTCAGGGCGGGGACCATCGGAGCCACCGAAGCGTCGGCCGCGCACCCGGCAAGAAGGAGCATCCCCGATGCCCGGAGGCCACCCCCCCGACCCGGTCTTCTCCCGATCATCGGGCTCCGAAGAGAAGCGCACGGGCGTCTCCGCGCACCTCGGCCACGACCACCCGCATCTCGACAGGGGCCCCCACCCGCTCATCGATGGTCTGCGGGCGGAAGGGGCGGAGCACGTCCGTCCAGGCCTGGAGGTCTTCCAGCTGCTGACGACTGAAGCGGTCGTAGTCGGCACTCGAGAAGACGACGTTTCCGGCACCGTAGATCCGAACGGCCGGTCTCCGGAACACCGACGCGGGAAGGTCACGCGCCACGATGTCGAAGCATCGGGCCGTGGGGGAGGCTGCCATGCCGGGCTCCGCCGCGCGCCGCAGATCGAGCACCCGACGGGACCCGTCACCGGGGACGAGGCACGCCGCCTGGATCTCCCCCAGATCCAGTTCTCCCTCTGCCGCAAGGTCCAGGGGTTCGCCGTCGAGGCGATGCCGAGGACCCACATCCTCGGCGATGAACGCCGAAAGAAGCGAGTGAGCCTGGGCCGGCAACCGGGAATCGATCCGGAGGATCTCCCGGAGGCCATGGGCACTGATGGCATCCACGGGGAGATCGATCTGCAGGGACGTGCCTCCCTCACCCTGCCCCGCGAGGGGTGGAGCGAGGATGCCAAGGAGGGTGGCCGTGGCCAGGAAGGCCACGGTGGACCGGAATCGGGGATCCGACTTCATGGAGATCACCCCTCTGTGGAACCGTAGGGAAGAAAGCGCCACCGGACCAGCACGTCGCGGGGCGGGGCCGGAGTGGCCGCGGGAGCGTCGGGCATGGACACCGATCCGGAACCGACGGCGCCCCAGGCTTCATCGAGAGACGGGGCAAGCAGCTGACTTCCCCTCGGCAGGGTGACCTGGAAGCTCGGGGCCCCGGCGGCGTCCAGGGCCGCCCAGCGATGGGACGGTGCATGCCATTCGGCGAAGGGTGCCGGATCCGGGGCATCGTCGCACCGAAGCCAGACACTTCCGTCAGCCCCCACGCGCAACTCCCGAAACGGGGGCTGGTGCACCGGGAGGAGGAAGCGTGCCTCCAGGGCCCTCTCGTTCACCTCGGAGATCGGGTCGATGGCGGGGTAGGGCGATCGGGCATCCCGTGCCACGGCGGTGTCGAGCAGCATCAGGCCGACCGAGACCGCCTCCTCCCTGCGTGCTCGAGACAGGAGGACCCGGGGGAGGGACAGGTTCAGCTCCTCCGGAGGGGTTCCGTCGGCTCGGTGCGTCCGCAGAAGGAGGACGTCGGGCGATTCGTCGCTCCAGTAGGCCAGCATCACCCCATCGCCGCCCGGGAGGTGGGCATGGAGGGGGAACCGGCCCCACGGGGCAAAGGGGGCGCCCCCGAGGCGATTCCCGGGTCCCTCCCAGAGGAGGAGGGTGTCGACCGGCACACCCTGGGGTGCCGTTCCATCTCGGACCAGGCGAAGGCTCTCCCCGTCGCGCCACGAAACGAAGCCCGGCGCCGCAGGCGAGCTCGGATCGAGAATCCACGCGCCGTACCTTCCGAGATGCGGGATTCCGGCATCAAGGGCTGCCTGCGGCGGGAGGGACCGGGATGACCGGACCCCCTGGGCCGGTGCGTCGCCGGAACGGGTGACCCCCGGCCCGGGAACGAGCGCCTCGAAGAGACGAAGCTCCCGGTCGATCCACCAGAGGGTATCGCCCATAACGCCCCAGGCGCGGGGGGCACCCGGGAGCGTCGCCACGGGCGTCAGGGAAGCCCCGGATCCCTCCACTCGGGCGAAGAGGAGCGCGCCCCTTGCAGCGTTCCCGCCGGGAACGTCTCCGCCCCTCGCAGAGCCGGCGTCCTCAGGGGGGGAGAAAGCTGCGGCCGTCACGATCAGCGCTTCACCCGATGCCACCGCCGCCCCCATCCCGAATCGGAGGCTCAATCCTGATTCGCTCCCATCAATCCGCCCGACTTCCGTGGCCGTCCTTTCAGGGAGGGTGTCACAGAATCCGGCCTGCTCCGGGGCCGGGTCCGGGGCCGGATCTGCTGCGTCGCATCCTGCGAGTGGGAGGAGGAGGAACGCGCCCAGCAAGGCAGCTGCCGTATGCAGGCAAATGCCTCGGAGACCTGGGTTGAACAAGGCTCCCTGAGCCATGGTGCATCTCCACGCGTCGACGGGAGGCTGAAGCCCGTGGATGGACCTGAACACCCTGATTGTATGAACGGGAGTCCCGGCGTGCCAGAAAGAACCACGGGCCTGGTGCAGCGAACCGGTGGCCCGATCAGGGCCCGTTTCCTGGCTCGCTTCCATGCCGGAGCCCTGCCCTGCTGCCCCTCCGGCGAGGCGCCTGGGCATGCCTGGTCGCGGAACGCGCGTCTGGAAACCCTTATCGCCCGCCAGCGTCACAATCCACCGGCAGGCGAAACACCTCCACCAGCCATTCCCCAACGGCGTTCTTGTGAAGCGAGAACAGACGCTCGCCGTCGATGTCTCTGACGCGCCTGCCACGCGGAACCCGGAGTGGCATCGCGGTTCCGGGATCGAGCACGTCCATCAAGACCATGGAGGTCGCCTGGCCGAACGGTGTGTCGTGGGCGTTGAACCCCGCGATGAGGACGCAGCGCCCACCCCCCCAAAGGCCCGTCACTTCCGGGGCAAGTTCCGCCCAGTGTTCCCGATCCATCAGACTCCTCGTGAAGGACTCTCGACGTCTGCGAGGCGTCGCACGCCAGCTCGCTGCAAAGTCGGGGTCGGTTGAGAGTGCTTCGTCCAACTCCCATCCAGGGCGCTGGGGCGCATGGCAGGGTCCTGGCTCCAGGATGGAGTTCGATTCGACCGGATCCACGAACGTGAACCAGGCCCCTCCAGACAGGCAACCCGGTCCGCCACGTGTCACGTGAAGCGGGGGGAGCCGCTTGAGGACCCGGGTAGCCCGCCCCGTGCGCTTGCTCGTCCAGATCGCCTGCCCTACCTTCGGATTCCTCCCCGAGAAGCATCTGGAAGTCCCCATCCTCTGGCTCCCTGGAATGGTGCGAAGGATTCGGAAGGAGCGGGCATGATCGGGGCCGCCACGCACATTCTGGTGACTGGAGCCTCCGGCCTCCTGGCGACGGAGTTCGTGCCCGTGGCCCGCCGGACCGGCGCACGGGTCACGGCCCTTTCCCGGTCCGATCTGGACATCACGGACGGTGCCGCGGTCCAGGAGGTGGCAAGGCGGGAGCGGCCCACGGTGATCGTGAACCTGGCCGCCTACACCCATGTGGACCGGGCCGAAGAGGAGTCCGCCCGGGCCCACGCCGTCAATGGGGAGGGACCGGGCCATCTGGCGGAGGCCGCCGCGGGGGTGGGGGCGGTCATGGTGCAGATCAGCACCGAGTACGTGTTCAGCGGCGAGGCCACCGCCCCCTATTCTCCCGACGCACCCCCCGGTCCGCTCAACGAGTACGGCCATAGCAAGCTGGCCGGAGAGGTCGCTGTCCGGGAGCGGGGGCCGAATCACCTCATCGTCCGCACCTCCTGGCTCTTTGGCCCGGGAGGATCGAATTTCGTGGATTCCATGGTGGACCTGGGAAAGCAGGCGCTCGACAGCGGGCAGTCCCTCCGGGTCGTGAACGACCAACGGGGGCGTCCCACATGGACGCGCTCCCTGGCCGAGATGATGATGGCGATGATCGAGCGAGGCGTCCGGGGGACGATCCATGCCACCAATGGGGGGGTTGCGTCGTGGTTCGAGCTCGCCTCCGAAACCCTCCGCCTGGCCGGGATCCCGACCGAGATCCGCCCGGTGCGTTCCGCCGAGTTCCCCCGCCCGGCCCGTCGGCCCGCCTCATCCGTCCTGGACCTCTCGCGGTTGACCCGGGAGCTGGGGTCCCCCCCGCCCCACTGGCGCTCTGCCCTGGCGCAGTATCTGGCCGAGGGGGCCCCCTTGTCCGTTCCATGTTCCGATGAACCCCCCATCGTGAAGCGACCATGAAGGGCGTGATCCTCGCAGGGGGCCTCGGCACCCGGCTCGACCCCATGACGCGGGTAACGAACAAGCACCTCCTCCCCGTCTACGACCGTCCCATGATCTACTATCCGATTCAGCGGATGGTGGAAGCGGGGATCGACCGAATCCTCGTCGTGACCGGGGGCGACCATGCCGGGGACTTCCTGAAGCTCCTGGGCAACGGAAGGGAGTTCGGGCTCCGCCACATCGACTACACCTACCAGGAGGGGGAGGGAGGCATCGCCGAGGCCGTGGGGCTCGCGGAGTTCTTCGCCGATGGCGAACCCATCTGTGTCCTCCTGGGAGACAATCTCTTCCAGCACTCGCTGGCGTCCGAGATGGAGGTTTTCCGTGGCCAGCAGGGAGGGGCGCGGATTCTCCTGAAGGAGGTGTCGGACCCGGAGCGGTTCGGGGTGGCCGAGCTGGCGGACGGCCGCGTGGTGGCCGTCGAGGAGAAGCCGGAAGCTCCCAGAACGAACTACGCGGTCACGGGGTGTTACTTCTACGATGCCAGTGTCTTCGAGATCATCCGGGGGCTCGAGCCTTCGGCGCGGGGGGAGCTGGAGATCACCGATGTCAACAACCACTACATCGAGCGGGGATCCATGACGTATGGAATCCTGGACGGGTGGTGGACGGATGCGGGGACGGTGGCTTCCCTCCACCGTGCGGGGCAGCTCGTGGCCAACGGGTACAGCCAGCCCGCTCCGAGGGGAAGCGGCGCGCCCGGGGGTGGATCATTGACCCCGTCGGTGAGCCCGGTCCGACGCACCAGGGAGGCGGGGCTCGAATGAGCCGTCTCCGGCTTCGTTCGACCCTCCTCCCGGATGTCCGGATCGTCGAGGGGCCGCGTCACGACGATGAGCGTGGCACCTTCCAGGAGGTGTGGAATGCCCATGCCTTCTCGGAGGCTGGCCTCCGGCAGGACTGGGTGCAGCTCAACGAAGCCCGTTCCCGCTCGCCCGGAACGCTTCGGGGAATTCACTACCAGCTCCCGCCGCACCCCCAGGCCAAGCTCGTGCGGGTGGTCCGGGGTGCGGCGTTCGATGTGGCCGTGGACCTTCGGTGCGATTCCCGGACCTTCGGACGCTCCATCGCAGTCGAACTCCGGGAGGGCGACGGACAGGCCCTTCTCCTTCCCCGTGGCTTCGGCCATGGGTATCTCACCCTCGAGGCGGACACGGTGGTCCAGTACCTCGTGGACGGCCCCTATGCACCGGACCAGGAACGGGGAATTCATTGGAATGATCCGGAGCTGGGGATCCGGTGGCCGATCCCCCCGGCGGGCGTGATCTGCTCGGATCGGGACCAGGCGCTCCCGAGGCTCGGCGAGCAGCCGGAGGTCTTCCCTCCCGAGGGGCCGGAATGAGCGAAACCGAAGGAAACGGCCGGACCGGGGTTCCCCTCGTCACCGCCGTCGTGCTGAACTGGTGTGATGCCGACGCCACAACGGAGTGCATCGAATCGCTTCAGGATTCGGCGTATCCCCGGCTCTCCCTCCTCCTGGTGGACAACGGGTCCCCGGACGGCTCGGGACAGGTGCTTCACGATCGTCATCCGGAGGTCCCCTTCCTTCAGACCGGGGCCAACCTGGGGTACTCCGGCGGCAACAACCGCGGAATCGAGCGAGCCCTCGATGAGGGCGCCGACTACGTCTTCGTGGTGAACAACGATACTCGGCTGGATCGGGAGACGATCCCGACCCTGGTTGCTGCGGCGCAGTCCGGTCCCGGGATCGGGGCCGTGGCACCTACCGTGGTATGCATGGACGACCCGGCGCAGGTGTGGTACGGCGGGGGGGCCTTTGATCCCGTAAGGGCCCTGGGCGTCCACTGGAACGGGACCGGGGAGGAAGAGCCGCACCCCGGAATCGCCCGGGAGAACGGGTCGGCCCGACCCGTCACCTTCTTCAGCGGATGTGCCGTGCTCCTGAGCGCACAGGCGCTCCGGGAGGTGGGAGCCTTCGAGGAGAGCTACTTCCTCTACGTGGAAGATGCGGAGTTGTCGGTCCGGATCCACCGGGCCGGGTGGACGATCCTGCACGAACCTCAGGCGCGTGTCCAGCATCGGGTCGGGCCTTCGGACGCCGACCCCCAGCCCTACCAGATCCGCTTCCGGGACCGGAACCGTCGGAGGCTGGCGCGCACGCATCTCGCCCCCCTCCAGCGTCTTGCCTTTGCCGCATGGTTCTTTCCCACGCGCATGATCCACCTGGCCCGCTACCTGGTGCGGGGCGACCTCCCGCGGGCAGGCGCCATTGTCCGGGGGATGAGCGAGCGGTAGGGGTAGGGGGCTCGGAAAGAGCGTCCCCCAGCTTGTACGCACATGTCACTACAAGTCAGCCCCATGGATCCAGGCGGATCCCGCCGCGGGTTCCGCCAGGGTCCGGGGAAGAGCCCGGGGTCAGGGTGACCCGGACTCCGTGCCAGGGGACCTCGACGATCTCGGGGAAGCCGAGTTCCACCAGGACCGACGCCTCGACGACCCCTTGGCCCTCGCGGAGCGCCGGTACCTCGCAGGGTTCGCTGGCGATCTCCAGCGCCCACGAGAGAAGCGCGACAAGCGAGTCGCCAGCACTGCGGTTCAGGTCGACTCCATCCGTGGTCGGATGCGGCCCTGTGGTGCAGGGTCAGCCGTTCAACAGGTTGCGCGGGTTCGGGCCGGTCAATGTCTCCAGGGTCCGGCTCCCACCCACCCCTCTTCCACCGCCCGGCCCATGGCCGGAATGGCCGGGTCGGTGATGGCCAACGACGGAAACCAGAGGGGTGACCACGACAGGAGGCTTGTGCGCTGCATGAAGGCCGCACAGTCTGGAGAGAATGAGCGCGGCCGTTGATGGCACCAGGGTCTCTCAATGCGCGCCTGACGCCGATCCCGGAGGGCAAGAATGTGGAACCTGCTCACGGCGTTCATCCTGGCGGCCTGCCCGTGTGTGGTCTGCCCCTGTGGTACCCCATCGCCCGTTGAGCGTGGCGAGGGCGAACCGACCCTCCCCGGAGCACCCGCAGTCCCTGACACGACCCGCGTGGAGGCATGCCTCTACGGGCCGCCGGGGGGCTGGGTTGACCTGGTGTTTGGCCCTGTGGGCGGGGGGGGAGACACAATTCGGGTGAGCACCACCGAGGCGCCTGGCGGCACATGTCCCAACCCCATACCCATCTGGAGGCAGACCGGGCCCGCAGACACGGTGGCAAACATCAGGATCCAGCAAGTGCAGACCAGCCCACACCTGGTCGGAGTCGAGCTTGCCATGAGTTTCGGGAAGGCCGGTCTTTCCATTGGGGACCTTTCCGATCCGGCGCATCCTCATGTCGATCTGCAGGTCTATCCGAACCACGTGGGGGCATACGTGTTTTTCGGGTACAAGGGCTTCGGTGGCCGCCACCTCTGCGACGACGTCTTCTCGATCGAGAGCACGCTGATGGAGGCGGACACCGTCTACTGGTCTCCCCCGAGAGGGCCGCCCACTCCCGTTGCGCAGGCGGTATTCGACTCCATTCAACTCGTTTCGCCCGTAGCCACCCCGGTTTGGACCCAATCCGACTCCATCACGGTGAGCTATGGAGGTGCAACGGTTCCGGTAGCGTCGACCGAGGGTGCCTGTCCTGCTCCGGCCACCGATGGAACCGACCTGCCGCCGGACGACCATCCGCTGCTGAGAGAAGAAATGGTGGTGGTCGGAGATAGTCTCGGCCGCAGGCTTGCCAATGTGATCGAAATCGACTTTGAACTGGACTCTTCCCCTCTCCTGCGCGACGCGGTCGTGCGTTCGGTGGGGGGGGAAGCGATCGCTGCCTTCGTCCACCCGGAATACATCGAATACTCCGTGAAGGTACCAGCGGACGGGGAAACGCCTCTCGGAACGGATTTCGCAATCCTGCGAGTGAGGGCGCTTCAGTCGCCGATCGTGAGGAGCGTTTGGGAAGCCATTGTTCTCACTCCCACCACGTTCGATGTGCGTCCCAACGACGGCGAGGGACAGGATCCCGACCCTGGTGGCAGCAGCGCAGTCCGGTGCCGGGATCGGGGCCGCTGCGCCCACCGTGGTCTGCATGGACGACCCGGAGGAGTCGCCGGTCCGGTTCCGGACGACGGGCACGAGGTCACCCTGCGGGTGCCAGTGCTCGCGGGCGACATCTGGCAGGTTTGCCTGGGCCGGGGAGATGCATCCGGGGCGGAGTCGACCTGCCACGTTCTCCGGTTCGGCGCTCCGACCGAGGCCCGCCCGGACCCGGACGCCCCACCTGGGGAGGACCCCCCTTCCGGGAGCGAGGTCGATCCCCCCCGTGAGCGAGGTCGATCCCCGGGTCCCCCCAGCCCCCGGGATGCGGGATCACCCGGTTGATCCCCGGGCCACACCGCCCGCGCAGTCGACCTGCAGAGCCGAGCTTCCCGGGCCGACCCCGGCAAGGCCCGATGCACGGGGCGGCCAGGTCCGGATTCACCCCGTGGGATGAGGTTCCAGGGACTGAAGGTAGAGCCACATCGCCTCCATCTCGACGTCGGTCATGTTGTTCGCGAACGGCGTCATGAACGACATGGGAGCGCGAATCTCCGATCCGTCGGGTCGGCGCCCCTCCCGCATGGCCCGGACGAAGTCCCCGTAGCTCCACCCGGCGAGACCTTCTCCGTGCGGCGTGAGGTTCGCCGCCGGCACCCAACTCGGGTCGCCCCCCGGGATGGGTCCGCCTGCGAGGTTCATGGCATGGCAACCCGTGCAGACGGCGGCCAGGTGGGCCCCGAATTCCAGGGTGACCCCGGCCGGCGGCGGGGTCGGGGCGTGGGCCACGTGGTGCTCTCCCACGAGATCGGCGGAGAAGTGGATCTGCCCGGTGGCCACGAGGAGCTTTCCGAGGGGCCCCAGGCGAATCGGCTCCACTTCGCGGTCCACGGGGGGCATGGACCGGATGTAGGCAACGATGTCGGAAAGTTCCTGATCGGACATTCGGAGAAAGTCCTCCGAGGGCATCAGGGTGACCCGGCCATCGGGGAGGACCCCGTGGCGCACGATCCGGTCCCAGTCCGCCATCGTGTAATCCCGCACCACATTGCCACGGCCCGAGGTGAGGTTAGGACCGAGGATTCTCCCGATGGGGAAGGCATCGATCATCGTGCCTCCTCCGAAATCGTGGCCGTGGCACTCGATGCACCCGTACCGGGCATTCACGAGGTGCCTGCCGCGAGAGAGGGCCCGTTCGAGGGCGACCTGGCCGGCTTCCTCCGGCGAGATCCCCAGCTCCTCCAGCTCCTCCGGGGTCAGGGGGAAGGGGACGGGAATGTCCACCGCGTGGACATCGACTGTGCGGGAGAGGGCGGTGGAGGCGACGCTCGAGGCCCAGAGGTACGTACCACCAGCCACAAGGGCGACGAGGAGGACCACCAGTCCGAGACCACGCAGGAGGATCTTCATTGCGTCTTCATTCCGGTTCGGGGGATGCGTGGAGGTGCGCGGAGCCGGCCGTGGAATCGGGTCGGACGATCACCCGGGGTACGGCGGCACAAGCTGCATCCACTTCCTCCTGCGGACAATGGTCTTGAAACGGGCAATTCCCGAAGGACGGTCGGAGCACCGGCAACCCCACCGGGGCGGCAAGCGCGAGGCCATGCCCCCCGTCATGGCGACCGCCTTGCCGCCTTGCCGCCTCGCCCCCCGGGGGGGTAGAGTGCCGGGATCCCGCCCGCCCTGCGCCTTCCCGGAGATCCCGATGCCACCGTCCCGCGCGTCCCGTCCCGTCCACTGCCGCAGCGCCCTGGCCTTGCCCCTCTTCGCCCTGCTGGCGGCGTCTCTCTTTCTTGTCGAGGATGGGAAGGCGCAGACCGGAGCCGGAAGCGGGGTGCCGGAACGGGCCACGGAAGGTTCCGTCTTCAACCCGGCGGCCCCGGGGTGGGACCGGTACCACACCCACGCCGAGACGGTGCAGATCCTCGAGGCCTTTCATGCGCGCTACCCGGAGCTCACCCGCCTCGACACGATCGGGACGAGCCTCCACGGGCACCCCCTCGTGACCATGGAGGTGACGAACCGGGCCACCGGTGCGGCGGCCGAGAAGCCGGCCCTCTACGTGGACGGGGGGATCCATGCCCAGGAACTCACCGCGTCCGAGGTCGTGCTCTACCTGATGGTCCACCTTCTCGAGGGATACGGGGAGGATCCCCGGGTGACCGAGCTCCTCGACACCCGGGCGTTCCATCTGCATCCCAAGGTGAACCCTGCGGGATCGGACCTGGTGCTTCTCGAAGACCAGTGGATGCGGAGCACGCCGCGCCCCGTGGACATGAATGGCGACGGGATCCCCGACTCGGACCCGCCCATGGACCTGGACGGTGACGGTCGCATCCTGCAGATGCGGATCCCCGACCCGGAGGGGACCCATGTGGCGGACCCCGACGACCCGCGCATCCACCGGCCGCGCCGGGCCGACGACACCGGGCCCTTCTTCCGGATCGCCCGCGAGGGGATCGACGCCAACGGCGACGGGAGCATCGCCTCCGACGGGATCGGCGGGAGCGACATGAACCGGAACTTCCCCTACAACTGGGCGCCCCTGCACCGGCAGCCCGGGGCCTACAACTTCCCCCTTTCGGAGCCGGAAACCTGGGCCCTCGCGAACTTCGTGAACGACCACCCGAACATCACGCAGATCATTCACGGGCATACGTCGGGAGGCTTCATCTACCGCCTTCCGTCGGCGTCGAACCCGGAGGAATTCGACCCCACCGACCGGGCGCTCATCGAGGCGCTCGGCGCCTGGTACACCGAGAACACCGGTCGCCCGGTCCGACCGAGCGCCACCCACCCGGTGGACCACCGCTACGGGACCTTCATCTCCTTCGGGTACTTCGCCTACGGGATCGTGGGGTGGGTGCCCGAGTACTGGCCCGGCCCCTCCTCCTGGGTTCCGGACCACGAGGGGACCGGTTCGGTGACCGAGGCCGACTGGCACCGGGCCAACGACGAACGCTTCGGGGGCCGGTACTTCACCGACTGGACCCCCTTCGATCACCCCCAGCTTGGACCCGTAGAGATCGGGGGATGGCACACGAAGTACTGGAACCAGAACCCGCCTCCCGAGCTCCTGGAGGAGGAACTCCGGGTGCAGATCCCCTGGATTCTCGAGATGGCCGCCCGCTCCCCCCTCGTCCGGGTGTCCGAGCCCCGCTTCGAGGAGCTGGGCGAAGGGCGGGTCGCGGTCACCGTGACGGTGACGAACGACGGGTGGCTCCCCACCCACCTGACCCAGCGCGGAGCGGAGGGTCGGGTGACGGACGGAGGGCGCGTGGCGGATCCGGTGGTTCCCGAACCCCTGGCGGTCCTCCAGGTGGAAGGGGGCCGCCACGAGGCCGGAAATGGCCGGGTGCGCCTTCCTCACCTGGCCGGCACGAACCCCCACACCGACGCCGTGACCGAGCGGAGCCGGGAGGTGCGCTGGGTCGTGGTGCGCGAGGGGGATGCGGAGCTTGCCGTTCGCGTGACGGTTCGGGCGGAGAAGGGGGGGACGGTGGAGGTCAGGGGCGCGGGTTGAGGGGGGGTGACACCGGAAGCATGTGGGAAGGGCCTGGATCGAGCCCCCTCCCGAGGTACGCGGGGATGCCAACGGCGGCCTGCCGCGCCGCTGGTGTGCCGCCACCTGACCTGCGCCGACACGAGGGAACGCAGGACAATACGCAACCGCAGGGTTGCGCGTTGGGAGAAGATGCGCAATTCTTTGGTTGCACATCTTCCCATCCCCCCCACCCGGAGTTTCCCATGTCACACGAAGCGCCTTCCTCCGCCCCCGCCCTCCCCGACACCCTGGAGCGCTCCCTCGTGATCCAGGCGCCCCCCGAGCGGGTCTGGGCCGCCCTCACCGAGCCCCGGCACCTGATCACATGGTTCGGCGATGCGGGGGCCGAAGTGGAACTCAGGCCCGGGGGAAGGCTCGAGGTTCGCTGGAAGGAGCATGGGGTGGCCCTGGGGGTGGTCGAGGAGGTGGATCCCGGACGCACCTTCGGATTCCGGTGGTCCCTCGAGCCCGGCGTCGCACCGCGCCCGGGCAACACGACGCGCGTGACGTTCTCGCTCGAGCCCCTGGGTCCCGACGCCACGCGCCTGACCGTGGTCGAAACCGGATTCCAGTCTCTCGAGGGGACCGAGGAGGAACGCCGGGCCCACCTCGATGGGAACACCTCCGGGTGGCGTGCCGAGCTCGCCAAGCTCGTGCGAATCCTCGCACCGGACGCGGCGTGAATTCGCCCTCCCCCTGCGTGCGCCCCGATACCGTCCTCGTGGTCCTGGGAGATGCCACGCGGCGCGCCATTCTCGAGGCAGTGGCCCGACGCGGAGAGACCACGGCCACCCGCGTGGCCGGCGAGCTCCCCGTTTCCCGGCAGGCCGTGGCGCGTCACCTGTCGCTCCTGGGCGAAGCCGGGCTTGTTTCCTCGCGGCGCGAGGGGCGCGAGGTCATTTTCCGGGCCCACGCCGAGCCCATTCGGGTCACGGCGCGCTGGCTGAACGAGGTCGCCGCCTCGTGGGATGCCAGGCTCGAAGCCATCCGGAGGATCGCAGAGGACCCCGGGACAGAGGCGGGCTGACGCACCCCATCGCCTCGGGCGCGCGCATCCCGTTCCCCGGCGCTCCCCCCCCCGCCCCCTCCCCTGCCCTTCCGGCACCGGGCATCCCCCCCCACGCCACCCACAGGAGCGCCCCATGCGACCCCTCCGCTACTCCATCAACCTCACCCTGGACGGGTGCTGCGATCACCGCGCCGTGGCCCCCGACGAGGCCCTGCACCAGTACCATACGGAAAACCTGGCCCGGGCCGATGCCATGCTCTGCGGTCGGGTCATCTACGAGATGATGGAGGAGGCCTGGCGGGCACCGGCCGAGACCGGGGTGATCCCCGAGTGGATGGTTTCCTGGATGGTCCCCTTTGCCCGGACGATCCACGCCAAGCGGAAGTACGTGGTCTCGAGCACGCTGGAGCGCGTCGACTGGAACGCCGAGCTCCTCCGGGGGGAGCTGGAAGGGGCGGTCCGCGCCCTCAAGGAGGAACCGGGGACCGGGCTCCTGGTGGGGGGTCTCACCCTCCCTCTGGCCCTGGCAGAGCTGGGCCTCATCGACGAGTACGACCTCGTGATCCACCCCCAGGTGGCCGGCCATGGGCCCTACCTCCTCGCCGGGCTCGAAGGGAAGGTCGCCCTCGAGCTGGTCGATCGCCGGGAGTTCGACTCGGGCGTGGTGGCGCTCCGGTATAGTTCCCGCGGGTAGCCCTCCGCAGACGAGACGGGGGGCGGGGTCGGGAGCCGCGGGGAGGGCGGGAGTCGCCGGAAGGGCGGGCGCCGCCGGAAGGGTGCGAGCTGCGGGAACGTGCGGGGGCGGGACGTGGGGGCCGGCGCGGGCGTGGCCTGCGGAGGCGCGGCCGGTCGGGGCGGGGCCGGTCGGGGCGGGGCCCGCGGGAGCTGCGGTGAAAATTGCCCGCCGGGCGTCTTCCACCCTATGGTGGGGCGTTCCTCTCCCTTCCCCGCCCCGCCCCGGAGCTGGACCATGCGCCACCGCCTCCCCTCCCCCGCCCGGCTCGAGCACCCTTCGGCGAACCTCCGACCCGGGCTTGCCCTCCCGGGTCTCCTTGCCCTCGTCTGGGTTCTCCTCGTGCTCCCCCTCCTCGGAGCCCCATCCCCCCTCGGGGCCCAGGAATCGGTGCAGGATCGGGGGCAGGAACGGGGGCAGGATCCGATCCCGACCCGCACCCGGGAAGGGGTGCGCGACGTGGAAGTGGTGGCACTGGACCCGGAGTCGGAAGAGGCGGAGCGCCTGGCGGAAGGCCTTCCGCTCCGGCCCGGTCGCATCCTTCGGATGACGGTGTCCGAGGGCTCCTGGATGTCGGTGGATGTGAGTCCCGATGGCCAGACCGTGGTCTTCGACCTCCTGGGCTCGATCTGGACCGTTCCCCTGAGCGGAGGAGAGGCCACCCCCCTCACCCGGGGAATGGCCTTCGATGCCCAGCCCCGCTTCTCGCCCGACGGCTCCCGGATCGTCTTCGTGTCCGATCGGACCGGCGGGGAGAACGTCTTCATGCTTGCCACCGACCTCTCCGACACGGTGCAGGTCACCCGGGGGAACACGAATGCCTACCAGTCCCCGGTCTTCACCCCGGACGGGCGCTACATCGTCGTGACGCGGCAGGCCGGGGCCGGGCAGGGGAAGCTCCACCAGATCCATGTGGACGGGGGGACGGGGACGACCCTGATTTCGGACCCGGCGAACCTCCGCACCACGGGGGCGGCCTTCACGGCCGGGGGAGAAACGATCTGGTACGCCCAGCGCACCGGGGCCTGGCAGTACAACTCGGCGCTCGGTGACTACCAGCTCGCCACCTACGACCGGGACACCGGCCAGACCCGCACCGAGACGAACCGCTACGGGGGGGCCTTCCGCCCGACCCTTTCCCCCGACGGGCGCTGGCTCGTGTACGGGACCCGGCACCTGGCCGACACGGGCCTTCGCATCCGGGATCTGGCCTCCGACGAAGAGCGGTGGCTCGCCTTTCCGGTGCAGCGCGACGACATGGAGTCCCGCGCCACGCGCGACGCGTATCCCGGCATGGCCTTCACCCCCGACTCCCGGGAGCTCGTGGCCACCTATGGCGGGAAGCTCTGGCGGATCCCCGTGGAGGGGGGCGACCCGGTGGAGATCCCCTTCACGGCCCGGGTCGAGCTCCCCCTGGGTCCGGAGGTGGCCTTCGACTACCCCATCGAGGACACCCCCACCTTCACCGTCAAGCAGATCCGCGACGCCGTGCCCTCTCCCGACGGAGGCCGCCTCGCCTTCACCGCGCTGGGACACCTCTACGTGCAGGAGGGGGAGACGGGCACCCCCCGCCGCGTGACCGAGCTTCCGGGGCACAGCTACGCCCCGAACTGGACCCCCGATGGCCGGCACCTGGTCTTCGCGAACTGGGACTTCGAAGCGGGGGGCCACCTCTGGCGCGTTCCGGCGTCGGGAGGCAATGCGGAGCGCCTGACGCGCGAGTCCGGGTTCTGGCAGCAGCCCGTGATCACCCCCGACGGGGCGCGGGTGGTGGCCTTCCGGGGTCCGGCACAGGCCTATGTGGAGGCCGTGGCCCAGGGGGTCCCCTTCGGGAGCCGGGACCTCGTCTGGGTTCCCGTGTCGGGAGGGGAGGCCACGACGATCCGGAGCGCGCAGGGCGTGCAGTCTCCCCATTTCAGCGAGCGTGGGGGTGGCTCGGGGGCCTCTCCCACCGATCGGATCTTCGCCAACGGTCCCGGGGGATCCCTCGTTTCCTTTCGGTGGGATGGCACGGATGAACGCACCCACATGCGGGTCACCGGGCCTGCCGCCGTGGGAGGCACCGGATCTCCCCCGGCCTCCCTCGTGCGGCTGAGCCCCCGGGGGGATCGGGTTCTCGCCCAGCACGGGCTCCAGCTCTACACCGTGCACTTCCCCCAGGTGGGGGGCGACGGGCCCACGGTGAGCGTGGCCAACCCCGACAACGCCGCCTTCCCGGTGCAGCGACTCACCGACCTCGGGGGGCAGTTCCCGGCCTGGAGCGCCGATGGCGAACGGGTGCACTGGTCCATCGGAAATGCCCACGTGATCTACGACCTGGCCGAGGCCCAGGCCCACGCCGACTCGGTTCGTGCCGCGCGCCGTGCCGCTCGGGATGCCACCGATCGGGACGATCCGGACCCGCCCGGAGACCCGGGGGAACCGGACGATCCCGACGCCCCCGAAGCGGCCGATGCCGCAGAACCTGCCCCTCCCACCCCCGATGCCTACCGCCCCCGGGAGTTCCGGGTGGAGGTAGAGGCCACGCGCGACATTCCCCGGGGCACGCTGCTTCTTTCCGGCGCCCGGATCGTGACCATGCGGGGCGACGAGGTACTCGAGCGGGGTGACCTTCTCGTGGAAGACAACCGGATCGCCGCCGTGGGCCCTGCGGGAACCCTCTCCGTGCCCGAGGGGACGGAGGTCATCGAGGTGGCGGGGCATACGATTGTCCCGGGGTTCATTGACACCCATGCCCACCTGCGGGCTCCCTTCAATGTGCACCGGGACCAGCCCTGGTCGTACGCGGCAAACCTGGCCTACGGGGTGACCACCACCCGCGACCCCCAGACCGGGGCCACCGACGTGCTCAGCTACGAAGACATGGTGCGGACGGGGCGCACCCTGGGGCCTCGCATCTTCTCCACCGGCCCCGGCGTCTTTGCGGGAGAGCGGATCCAGTCCCTGGACGATGCGCGGACCGTGCTCCGTCGCTATGCCGAGTACTACGACACGAAGACGATCAAGATGTACGGCGCCGGGAACCGGGCCACCCGGCAGTACATCATCGAAGCGGCTCGCGAGCTCGAACTCATGCCCACCACCGAGGGCTCCCTCGACCTCATGCTCAACATGACCATGGGGCTCGACGGCTACTCGGGAATGGAGCACAACATGCCCGCCTTCCCCCTCTACCGGGACGTGGCGCAGCTCGTGGCCTCCTCCACCATGGCCTACACCCCGACCATTCTCGTGACCTACGGCGGTCCCTGGGCGGAGAACTACTTCTATGCCACCGAAGAGGTGATCGGCGACGAGAAACTTCTCCACTTCACCCCCTTCGAGGAGGTGCAGCAGAAGGCGCTCCGTCGCCCCGGCCCCGGACCCGGCCAGGCCGGATGGTTCCACCCCATGGTCCATACCATGGAGCACAACTCCGACTTCGTGGACCTGGTGGTGGAGGCCGGGGGGCGGGCCGGGGTGGGGAGCCATGGCCAGCTCCAGGGACTCGGGTTTCACTGGGAGCTCTGGGCCACCGGTGCCGGTGCAATGTCGAACCACCGGGCACTGAAGGTGGGGACCCTCCTCGGGGCCCGGTCGCTGGGGCTCGAAGGCGACCTGGGCTCCATCGAGGTCGGAAAGCTGGCTGATCTCGTGATTCTCCGGGAAAACCCTCTGGATGACCTCCGGAACTCGAACACGATCCGGTACGTGATGCTGAACGGCCGGCTCCACGAGGGCGACACCCTGGACGAGGTCTGGCCCACCCCCCGCACCCTGGGCCCCTTCTACTGGCAGACCGAGGGTCCGGCCCCCGTCACGGCGGCGGGAATGCGGTAGATCCCGGGGGGCGGGGCGTGCGGGGCCCAGCCTGCTCCGGCGCGCACTGCCGGATCGTGGAGGTCCTGCAATTCAAGCAACGCACGCACCGTCCGATACCCTGTCGAACGGGAGTGGTGCGGGCGGACGCCTGAACCGCTCCCCCGGTCCCCAGTGAGCGCCTCCGGCATCCCATCGCCGCGCAGCCTCGGCCGCGGGGGCCCGCCCCCCCCTCGACCCGGGATCGCACCATGTCGTTCTTCAGCAACCTCAGGACCGGTCCTCGGCTGGCCCTGGGCTTCGGGATCGTCCTCTCCCTGTCGGCGGTCATGGTCGTGGTGGGCATTGTCCAGATGCGCACCCTCGACTCCCGCGTCACGCAGCTGGGGGAACAGGAGTGGCGAAAGACGGTGCATGCCAACGCCATGCTCGAGGCGGCAAACGAAATCGCCATCAGCGTGGCCGAAACGCTCCTGGCCGACGATCCGTCGCGCTACGAGGCCCTCGCGGGCGAAGTCGACCAGCTGCGAGCCGCAAGCAACGTCGCCTCCACGGCGCTCGAGCCCATGCTCGTTCTCCCTCGGGGGCAGGAGCTCTTCCGACGTGCGGTGGACGAACGCTCCGCCTACCGGGAGGCTTCGGACCGGGTGCTCACGACGGCGCGGGCGGACCACGCCGCCGCCACCGCCCTCTACTTCGGAGAGCTCGAACCCACGCTGAACCGCTACCTCGGAGCCATTGAGGAACTCGTCGACTTCCAGGGCGAACTCGTCGAGGCCGGCGTCGTCGCGGCGCAGAGCGCCTTCCGCGTCGGACGCAACACCCTCCTCCTCCTGGGGGCCCTTGCCCTTCTCGTGGGGGCCGCGCTGGCCCGGCTCATCACGGTGAGCATCACCGCCCCCCTGGGCCGTGTGCTCTGGCTCATGAGCGAGATCAACAAGGGGCACCTGGGCCATCGGCTCCGACTGCAGCGACGGGACGAACTGGGGGCCCTCGCCCACGAGATGGATGGTCTGGCCCAGCACCTTCAGGAGAAGGTCGTCGGGATCCTCAACGAACTGGCCCGGGGGAACACCAGCGCGCACATCGACCAGGTCGACGACCAGGACGAGATCGCGCCGGCCATGACCCGCATGGTCGAGTCGCTCCGCGGGCTCATCGACGAGACGAAGACCCTCATTGCCGCGGCCAGGGCCGGTGCGTTGCGCACCCGGGGCAACGCCGACGCCTTCCAGGGCGGCTACCGGGAAATCGTGGCAGGGTTCAACGAAACCCTCGACGCCATTGCCCAACCCATTGACGAAGCCTCCGAGGTGCTTTCGGGCGTGGCCTCGAAGGACCTCACGCTCCGAATGCAGGGCGCGTACGAGGGCGACTTCGCGAGGATCAGGGATTCCATCAACACTGCCGTCACGGACCTCGGGCTTGCCCTGGGCCAGGTCTCGAGCGCGGCCGACCAGATCGCTTCCGCAGCCGGGCAGGTGAGCGCCGGGAGCCAGAGCCTTGCCCAGGGGGCCTCCGAACAGGCCGGCTCCCTCGAGGAGGTGGCGAGCAACCTCCAGGAGGTGGCCGCCATGACGACCCAGAACTCCGCAAGTGCAAGGGAGGCGAACACCCTCTCCGACGAGGCCCGGTCCACCACGGAGCGGGGCGTGGCCAACATGCGGCGACTGGGCGAGGCCATCGAGCGAATCAAGACCTCGTCGGATTCCACGGCCCGGATCGTCAAGACCATCGAGGAGATCGCCTTCCAGACGAACCTCCTGGCCCTGAACGCGGCGGTCGAGGCCGCACGGGCCGGCGACGCCGGAAAGGGCTTCGCGGTGGTGGCCGAGGAGGTTCGCGCCCTGGCCATTCGCAGCTCCGAAGCGGCCAAGGACACGGCGGCCCTCATCGAGGAGTCCGTGAGGAACGCCGAGGGAGGGGTCGGGATCTCGGCCGAGGTCTCCCGCGACATCGCGGAGATCCAGGATCGGATCTCGAGCGTTCGGGCCGTGGCCTCGGAGATCGCGGCGGCCTCGGAGCAGCAGTCGGAGGGCGTCGGGCAGGTGAGTACGGCCGTCGAACAGGTGAACCTCATTACCCAGCAGACGGCGGCCAACTCGGAAGAGGCCGCCAGCGCTTCCGAAGAGCTCGCGAGCCAGGCCGAGGCCATGAAGGGACTGGTCGGCGAGTTCCGCCTGATCCAGGGCCGTGGGGCCCACGGCCCGGTCTCCGTGGGGGCGGGCGGCCGAAGGGGCGCGCCGGCTCGAGCCACGTCCCGCGAACACCCGGCGCGGGGCCACGGGGGCAACCGCATCGAAGCGGCCGTGATGATTCCCTTCGGAACCGAGGACCACGGGGACCTTGCCGGCTTCTGAGAACCGGGCGTCGTTCCGCCCCGCTCCGCTTCGGCCCCGAGCGCCCCGACCTCGCGCCGAGGGATCTCCCCGCCCCGTGAACGGCTTCTCCAGCGAAGGACCCGGACCCGGCCACCGCAAGCGCGCTGCAAAAGGGGGCACGCGGTGCTCGCGATGTGGCGCCGGTGCCGCAGGGTGGACGAACGCCGAATCGCGCAAGGGGTCCCCAGAGCGCGGATTTGCTGACGCCGGCTGCACCCGTTCGGGTGGCATGCCTCCTGCCAAGAGGGGCGGCTTCGTGTTCCAGAACCCGGCCGCGCTCGTCGCAGGAGAGCCGGCCTCCATCCCCGAACGCTGCTCACCCGTGCATCCATTTCGCCGAGCCCCGTCGGCGCCACCCATCGACTTCCCGATCCTTCACCCTCCCCACCCCCGGACCCGCCCTCCCCAGCTACCACACCCTTTCCGACAGGCAGTACCGGTCGTTTCGGCCCTCCTTTTCCTCTACCTCGCCCTGGCGGCAGGACCCCTTTCGGCATCGGGGGGCCCCGGGCCGGTCGAGGTGCAGGCGCACGAGCTCGCCCTGGCTCCCGACTCGGTGGCGGAGGTACGGGAACGGGCCGTGGCGCTGGCGCGGGACGGAGCCGTGTCCGAGGCGCTGGAGCTCCTCCGGCCCCTTCGATCGGCGAACCCCGAGCATGTGGGCGTGCGCGGAGATCTGGCCGCCGTGCTCTCGTGGGCCGGGGACTACGCCGAGGCGGTGGAGGTGGGGCGCACCCTCCCCTTCGAGGAGCTCGACCCCGTGGTGGGGGAGGCCGTGGCCCGGGCGGCGAGGGAAGTGGCGGATCCGACGCTGGCGGCCACGATCCATGCGGGGGTGCTCCACCGCGAGGGGCCGCGCGAGGAGAGCGAGATCGGCCTGGCCCTGGCCCTGGTGGAATCGGGCGAGATCGAAAAGGCCCTCGAACGCATCCCTGCGCTTCGGAGCTACCCTCGTCCCTCGTCGGACCTGTGGCTGGCACAGGGGCACGTGTTCGGCGCGGCCGGGCGGTGGGTGGAGGCGGGGGCGGCGTACCGGCGCGCCGGACGTCTGGACCCGGGGGCGCTCGAGCCCACGATTCTGGAGCTCGTGGCACTCCGCGAGGCCGGCGCCGAAGCCCTTGCCCACGCCCGGGCCCTGGAGGAGGCAGCCGCCCGGGTCACCCTCCCGGTGGAGCTTCGGCACGCCCTTCTCGCCGGCCGCGTTGCACGGCTCGTGGAGTGGGCCCCGGCCCCGGGGGAAGCACGGGGGTGGGCCCCGGCACGCGCCCGGGTCCATCAGGCCCTTCGCGAGGGTGAGGCGGCGCTTCACACCCTGGAGGTGGAAGCCGAGGGGCTTCCGGAGACCGGGACAGAACTTTCCTTCGCGGAGCGGCGCCTCCGGCTGGACCGGCTCGTGGCACTCCGGGCCGCAGAGGCCATGGTCCAGGTGCTGGAAGAGGCGGAGGCCCTGGAGGCGCAGGGGCTCGAACTGCCCCCGTACGCCCAGCGGGTGGTGGCGGACGCGGCCCTCGCCGAGCACCACTACGAGGAGGCGGCCCGCCGCTACCGGGACACCCTCGAAGGGTGGCCCGGCGAGCCCCGGGCCACGCTCGGGCTCTTCTGGTCTCTCGTGGGCCAGGGGGCCTTCGGGGAGGCAGACGCCCTCCTGGAGGCCTACCTCGAGGGTGAACCCCGACAGCGGGAGGCCGACGGGATCCCGGAGCCCTTTCCCAACCCCGACCGCTGGCCGGCGGAATTCGCCCGCCACCTGGGATGGGCCCTGGCCGGCGATCTCCCTCGTGCACAGAACGGGCTCGAGGCCCTTCACCGCGCCGCCCCCCTGAACCTCGAGATCCGTCAGGAACTCGCTGCGGTCCTCCACTGGAGGGGGTGGAACGCCCCGGCCCTGGCCCTTCACCAGCGCACCGTGGCCCTCGATCCCGAGCACGTTCCGGCCCGGGCGGGAATGGTGGCCGTGCATCTCGCGCGCCACGAACGGCGGGAGGCCATGGAGCGCCTGGATGAGCTGGAGCACCTGGCCCCGGGAACCCCGGCGGCGCTCCGGGCCCGGAGGCAGATCCATGTGGACGGGCGCTGGGAACTCCAGGGCCGGGCCGAGGTGGGGTGGAGCACGGGGGGGGAGTTCGGAACCCGTGACCGGAGCCTCCGTTCGCATCTCATTTCCCCCCCCATGGCCCACCACCTCCGGGCCCGAGCCGGAATGGCCTGGGCGGACGCCCGCTACCGCGAGGGGACCGGCCTCCACGACCGGGTCTTTGCCGGGGTGGAAACCCGGTTCCGGCCCTTGCACCTCGAGGTGGATCTCCTGGCCGACCGCACGGACGGGTGGGCCCCTGGCGTGCGCGCCGCGGGGATCCTCCGTCCGGGAGACCGCTGGTCCCTCGGCCTCTCGGCCGACAGCCGGTCGCACGGCGTTCCGTTGCGGGCCACCCTCGAGGCGATCACGGGGTGGGAGGCGGCCCTCGACCTGTCGCGCCGATCCCATGAAGGGCGCCGGGCCCAGGCCCGCCTCGCCTACCTCTCCATGAGCGACGGGAACGAGCGGGAGAGCCTCTATCTGGCGTGGGAGCAACAGGTGCTTCGCACCCCCTTCCATCGGCTGGCCCTCCTCCCCGAGCTCTACGGAGCCCGCAACTCCCGGGAGGGCGCTCCCTACTTCAACCCCTCGCGGATCCTCTCCGCCACGGGCGCCCTTCTCTGGGACTGGACCCTGCACCGCGACCTGGATCGGGCCTACAGCCAGCGCGCCACCGTCACGGGTGGAGTGGTCCGGCAGGAGGGCTTCCAGGACATGGGGGTCCTCTGGTTCCACCTGGAGCACCGCTGGGATCGCTCCGACGCCTTTGCACTCCACTACGGCCTGAACGTCGGCTTTCCCGTGTACGACGGCGTGCGAGAGCGCCGCATCGGCGGGCATCTCGGCGTGATCTGGAGGCTTCCATGAATGCGCCCTCTGCAGGGCCTCCGGGGATGGGGCACTCCCCCCGCATCCGGCCCCCGGGGCTCGCCCCGCGGGTTCCCTTCGCCCTCCTCCTCCTCGGCACCCTGGCGGGGTGCAATCCGGTGGCCTCCTCCGCACCCGAGGCACCGGCCCCGGCGCCTCCCGGCGCATCCCTCGACTCCGGGCAGGACGCCCCCCGGGAGGGCCAGGTCACGGGAGAGGGAATCCCCGAGATCCGGGTGTTCTCCTATCACGATGTGCGGGACGACGTGGCCGGCCCGACGGACCCGGACCGCTTCGCGGTGTCCACGGAGCGCCTCGTCGAGCACTTCGAGTGGATGCGCCTGGAAGGACTCACCCCCGTGGGGCTCGAGGAGCTTCTGGCCGCCCACGAAGGGCGCGGCAGCCTCCCTGACCACCCCGTTCTCCTCGTCTTCGACGATGGTCTCCGGAGCGTGTACACGCGGGTCTTCCCCCTCCTCGAGCTCTACCAGTACCCGGCGGTGGTGGCCGTGGTCGGTTCCTGGCTCGACGCGCCTGAAGGATGGACGCTGGACTACGACGGGCTGGGCGAGGTCGGTCGGGACGCCTTCGTCTCGTGGGACGAGCTGCGCGAAATGCAGGCCTCGGGACTCGTGGAGGTCGCCACCCACACCTGGGACCTCCACCGGGGGGTGCAGGGAAACCCCTTCGGCAACGAACAACCTGCGGCCGTGACCCGGATCTTCGATCCTGCCACCGGCGGTTACGAGTCGGCGGCGGCGTACGAGGCCCGGATCCGCGACGATCTGAGCCGGGCCTCCCGGCGGATCGCCGAGGAACTGGGGCGCCCGCCCCGGGCCGTGATCTGGCCCTTCGGAGAGTACAGCGCGCTTTCCGAGTCGGTGGCCCGCGAACTCGGCATGCCCATTTCCATGGGGCTCCGGCCGGGGGCACAACCGGTGGATCGCCTCGACGGCATGCGCCGCTTCGTCCTCGTGGGGAACCCGCTGGTGGAGGACCTCGCCTGGTTCGTCCGCCGCTCCGCCACCGCCGTCTCCCCCATCCGGGTGGTGCACGTGGACCTGGACTATGTCCATGACGAGGATCCGGCCCAGGTCGAGCGGAACCTGGATGCCCTCGTGGAGCGGATGGCGCAGCTGCGCCCCACCCACGTCTACCTCCAGGCCTTTGCCGACCCCGAAGGGGATGGCACGGCGCGGGCCCTCTACTTTCCGAATCGGCATCTCCCGGTGCGGGGTGACCTCTTCAACCGGGTGGCCTGGCAGCTCCGCACCCGGGCCGGGGTCCAGGTGTTCGCATGGATGCCGCTTCTGGCCTTCGACCTGGGGGATGAGGCCCGAAACGACGCCCTTTCCGTGAAGCGGTGGGTGGGGGGGACGGCCGTTCCCAGCCGCCCGGACTACTGGCGCCTCTCTCCCTGGATCCCCGAGGCCCGGGAGATCATCCGCGAGATCTTCCAGGACCTGGCCGCCCACGCGGCCTTCGACGGCATCCTCTTCCATGACGATGCCTACCTGAACGACCGGGAAGACGCCTCGGCCTTCCCCGACGAGCCTGGCCGGCTCCCGGATCGGGAGACCCGGACCGACGCCCTCCTCCAGCTCACCGGTGAGATGATGGCCGAGGTCAGGCGCTTCCGGCCGGCCGCCCAGTCGGCCCGGAATCTCTATGCCCGGGTGGTGCTCGAGCCCGAGTCCGAGGACTGGTTCTCCCAGAACTTCGCCCGGTCGCTTGCGCACTACGACCAGACCGCGGTCATGGCCATGCCCTACATGGAAGAGGCCCGGAACGCCCAGCGCTGGCTGAACCAGCTCACCGACCGCGTGGCAGACGTCCCCGGGGGACTCGAAGGCACGGTGTTCGAGCTCCAGAGCGTGGACTGGCGAACCGGACGTCCCCTCGCTGCCGGGGAGATCGCTTCGTGGATGCGAGAACTCGAGCGAAGGGGCGCCATTCACTTCGGATACTACCCCGATGACTTCATCCGCGGGCTCCCGGATCTCGAAACGATCCGGGAGGCCCTCTCGGTGGAGCGGGATCCGGGTGCATGGAGGGACCGATGAACGGCGTCTTCGACGTACTCCGGTTCTCGAGTCCGGCGCTGGACTTCGTCTTCTATTATCCCCTCTTCATGGCCTACCTCTGGATGATCGGGGGGATCTACTACTACCTCCACCGGGAGCGGAAGGAAACGCATGCGGTGGACGATCCCCCCCCGCTGGAGGAGGCGCCCTTCGTCTCGATTCTCATTCCCTGCTTCAACGAGGAGGAGAACGTTCGGGAGACGGTGGCCTGGGCCCATGCCCAGGTCTACCCGGACTTCGAGGTCCTGGCCATCAACGACGGAAGCACCGACCGGACCGGGGAGATCCTCGACGAGCTCACGGCCATCTACCCGCGGCTGCGTGTGCTCCATCATGCACGGAACCAGGGCAAGGCGCTCGGGCTCCGCATGGGCGCCCTGGCGGCGCGAGGCGAGGTCCTCGTCTGCATCGATGGAGACGCCCTCCTTGACCCCCACGCCACCCACTGGATCGCCCGGCACTTCGTGGAGGGTCCCCGAGTCGGGGCCGTGACCGGAAACCCCCGGGTCCGCACCCGGTCGACCCTCCTCGGAAAGCTCCAGGTGGGAGAGTTCTCCGCCATCATCGGGCTTATCAAGCGCACCCAGCGAATCTACGGGCGGGTCTTCACGGTGAGCGGGGTCGTGACCGGGGTCCGGAAGTCGGCCGTGCACCAGATCGGGTACTGGACGCCCGACATGGTCACGGAAGACATCGACCTGAGCTGGAGGCTCCAGCGGGACCACTGGGACGTCCGTTTCGAACCCCGTGCCCTCTGCTGGATCCTCATGCCAGAGACGCTGCGGGGGCTCTGGAAACAGCGCCTCCGCTGGGCCCAGGGTGGGGTGGAGGTGCTGCTCCGCTACGGCACGAGCCTCCTGAGCTGGCGTCGCCGGCGCATGTGGGGCGTCCTCTTCGAGCACATGCTCTCCATTGTCTGGGCCCACCTCATGTTCCTCACCATCGTCCTCTGGGCGGTGGGACTCGTCTGGCCTCTCCCCGAAGCCATCGCTGTGCCCTCCATTCTTCCCGAGTGGTACGGGGTGATTCTGGGCTTCACCTGCCTCCTCCAGTTCGCCGTGAGCCTGACCATCGACGGACGCTACGAGGGCGGGATGGGCCGCTACTACTACTGGATGGTCTGGTATCCCCTGGCCTTCTGGCTCATCAACATGCTCACGACGGTGGCCGCCGTGCCCCGAGCCCTGCTCAAGCGGCGGGGCACGCGGGCCGTCTGGGTCAGCCCGGATCGGGGCCTCAGGAGCACCTCTCCATGATTCCTCCCATCGAGCCCATTCCCCTCGATCGCAGCACCCTCATCATTGACCGCCCGAGCCTCCAGGGGCGGACCCAGCGGGCCTTCTGGGGTGGGGTCACTGCCCTGGCCTGGTTCGTCTGGGCCTACCTCTGGCTCCCCCTGGTAACCCTCGTGGCCTGGTTCCTCGGGGCCCGGGCCTTCGTGCGGGAGGCCCTCCTTCCGGACCGGATGACCTTCCTCACCTCGGGTCTCCTCTACCTCGTCGTGGTCCTCTGCCTTGCCGTTCTCCTCGTGGGGTGGTCCCGCTACAACCTCCACCGCTTCGGAGGCGAGGATCGGCGGAAGGCAGCTCCCCCCGTGCCCAGGGAGGCCGTGATGGCGGCCTTCGGCATCGATGCCCCGGCACTGGACCGCCTGCACGGGGAGCGCCGGATTCGTCTTCACCACGGGGATGAAGGGGAACTGGTGGGGGTGGAGGGGTCGGAAGACATGGAGAGACTCACGGCCGACACCTCGGCCGCCTGAGCGGGGGCTCCGACAGGAGCTCGGCGCTTCGCGGGGGCTCGACCGCTTCAGTCCCCCGTCGGTCCCCCTGGAGGGAGCGGCTCCCCTGCCCTCCACCCTGCGGCGCGAAGGGCGGCCACCCGGGCCAGGACCCGCTCCCGGGAGGCCAGGCCATGAATGGGGAGGACGAGAAGGTCCCCGGGGCGCGCCCACCGCAGGGCCTCCTCCACCGCCGCATGCTCGTCCAGGCAGGTGTGCACCTGGTGGGGACCGGCGCCCAGGGCGACAAGTTCCCCGGCCAGGATCCCCGGGACCTCCCCCGACTGGCGCCCCCGGTCGTACCCGGCCAGCTCGCGCAGGAGAATGCGATCGGGACGGGCCGCCCAGGCCGCCCGTGCCAGGGCCCGAATGGCCTCGTCTTCCCGGTCGCCGGCCTGCCCCAGTAGGAGGAGGAGCCGCCCGGAAGGGGGAGCGCCAGGTGAAGGAGGGGGGGGAGCGGGCGAACCAGGGGGCAGGCCTGACCCGGGGCCGGCGTGCGTGGCGGGGGGCCGGGCGCCCTCCCGGGCCGCCGCGGCCACCTCCATCAGGGCGGTGAGGCCGGCCGGGTTATGGGCGTAGTCGAAGAGGAGAGTGATCCCTCCGACCTCCTCGCGAACGAGTCGGCCGGGGTTGTCCTCCGGGCGGGCGCCGAAACGGAGGAGGGTCCGGGCGATCCCGACCTCGGGGACCCCCAGCGCCCGGGCGGCCAGGGCCGCGGCCAGGGCATTCGCGGCATTGTAGCGGGCTGCGCCCCCTGCAGTGAGAGGGAGGGCCTCGGCCGGGGGAAGCCAGGCGGGCCAGGGGCGCGCCAGGGAGAAGCGGAGAACACGGATCGGCGGCGGGGCCCTGTCCCCCCCCGATCTGGTCCCTCCCCGGTTGCCTCCCGCGGGGCTTTCGTCCTTCGCGCGGTCCCCCTCGTGGCTCAATCGGACGCAGGGAGGCGGGTCCGGATCGTCGGGACCCGCGGGCGAGAGGTGGGGGTCGTCGCCATTCAGAATCAGGACCCCGCCCGGCCCGAGCGCACGGGCCACGAGACCCTTGACCCGGGCCAGCGCCTCTTCCGAGTCCACCCCGTACTCGCCGAAGTGGTCTTCCGAAATGTTCGTGATCAGGGCCACATCGGCGCGGGGCACCACGAGCCCCCGGCGAAGGAGGCCCCCCCGGGCCGTTTCGAGGACCGCCGCGGTCACCTCCGGCGCTCCAAGGACCCGCGCCGCCCCCAGGGGACCACTCCAGTCGCCCCGCTCCACGAACACCCCGCCCACCTTCACCCCGTCGGTGGAGGTGAAGCCCACGGTGTGGCCATGGTCCTCGAGAATCGCCGCAAGGAGCCGGGTCGTGGTGGTCTTTCCGTTCGAGCCGGTGACGAGGGCCACGAGAACGCTCTCGCGGGGCTCGATCCGGTGGGGGTCGGGAGGCTCGGCGGCCTCGGTCTCGATTCGGCGCGAGAGCTCGACCCGTGCTGCATCCTCCCCGAGGGGAAGGGCCTCTTCGTCCAGGGATGCCGGGTCGAAGGGGGCGCCCACCGCGTCGGCGGCAGTCCGGGCGGCCCACTCGGCCAGGTGGGTGGCCGAGAGAAGGAGGTGCACCGGCGCCCGAACCCCCAGAATCGTGCCGCTCGCGTGGCGGGTCGCAGTGAGCGGGCCGGGGGCTGCCTCGGACCACCCCAGGGCCCCGCGCATCGCCTCGACCCGCGCCTGCCACGCCTCGAGAAACGCCGCATCGTGGCCGTGGGGGAGGGGCACATCGAGGACCGCCCCCGGACCGTCGAGCCAGGGGGTGGGCCCGAACACCCGGCGGGAGTCGGTGAAGAGGGGGGGCGGCGGTACGCCGATCACGCTCAGTCGTCGCTCTCCCGGGCGAGGCGCACCCCCCGCTCATCCCGGATGAGGGTGCCGAACTCGGCGAACGACCCCTCACGCTCGGGGGAGGATGCCGGAGCGGATGCAGCGGCGGCGGCCTCGGGCGCTGGCCCGGCGGGCGGTCCGGGCGCGGTGAGCGCGTTCACCGCAGGCGCTTCCTCCCCGTCCGGTCTCTTGGCCAGGGTCTCCGTCTCGCGCGAGGCAGCCACGCGGGTGTCCGCATCGACCCCATCCCCCATCGGGGTGCCCGGCTGTTCGACGCCCCCGGTGGCAGCGGCCGGGACGGCGGCGGGCGCGGCCCCGAACGAGATGACCTGCTTCCATGAGCGGGTGATCTCGTCCACGAAGATCAGGAGAAGGTCACCGGGCTCGGCCATCCGGAGCCCCGCCTCCACCGCCTCCTCCTCGTCGGGGATGATCGTGATGCGATCGCCCGGGACCCCGTGCTCCCGGAGGGCAGCGGCAATGATCCGGGGCACCTCGTCGGGGGCACGTCCGCGGAGGCCGTCATCCCGGCGGCAGATGTAGTGGTCGAAGCGCCCCGCGGCCACCCGGGCCACCTCCCGGAGGTCCTCGTCCCGGCGATCGCCCGGGCCCGCCAGCACCACGAGCCTCCGCCCCGTCACATCGAGGTTCGTGGCCAGGGTGCACATGGCCTCGACGGCGTGGGCATTGTGCCCGTAGTCCACGATGACCTTGAAGGGATGCTCGTCGAAGACGTTCGCCCGCCCCGGAGCCTGAAAGAAGGTGGTGTCGAAGGTCCGGAGTCCCTGGCGGATCGTGTCGAGCTTGAAGCCCATGGAATAGGCCATGGCCGCCGCGAACATGGCGTTGTTCACATTGTGCCGGGCCCGCCCCTCCATGGTGGCCGGAATGAGGTGCGTCCAGAGCAGGGGGATGTGCGCTCCCCGGTCGTAGATCGTGATCATATGCCCGTTCACCCCGTTCTCGAGCGACACGGCGCGCCCCTCGGCGCGCACGTGCTCCCGGACCAGGGCGTGCTCCGGGTTCATCGTGACGTAGCAGAGGTTCTTCGCCTCGGTCCACGACGCCATGCGAAGCACGAGCGGATCATCGGCATTGAGTACCGCGGTGTCCCGGGCCACCTCGACGATGATCCGCTTCACCTCGGAGAGCGCCTCCACTGTCTCGATCCCCCGCATCCCCAGATGATCGGGCTGGACGTTCAGGACGGCGCCCACATCCACGTACCGGGTCCCCATCCCGGCCCGGAGGAGCCCCCCCCGGGCGATCTCCAGCACCGCCACATCGATGGTGGGGTCACCGAGGACGATCCGGGTGGCCACCGGCCCGGTCATGTCGCCGGCCACCGTGCGCTGTCCATCGATGTAGACCCCGTCGGTGGTGGTGAGCCCCGGCGTCATCCCCCCCATCTTGCAGATGTGGGCGAGCATGCGGGCGGTGGTGGTCTTTCCGTTCGTGCCTGTCACTGCGGCAATGGGCACCGTGGCCGGCGTCCCCGGGGGGAAGAGCATGTCGATGACAGGCCCCGCCACATCGCGGGGCCGCCCCTCGCTGGGTGCACTGTGCATGCGGAAACCGGGGGCGGCATTCACCTCGCAGATCGCCCCCCCGGCCTCCTTCCAGGACCGGGTGATGTCGCGGGTAAGGAAGTCCACGCCCCCCACGTCCAGACCGATGGCCTTGATGGCCCGCACCGCCATGTCGGCGTTGTCGGGGTGGATCACGTCGGTCACGTCGGTGGCCGTCCCTCCGGTGGAGAGGTTTCCGGTGGAGCGGAGGTAGACGATCTCCCCCTCCGGAGGAATCGTCTCGGCCGTGTACCCCAGGATCTCCAGGAGCCGATGCGCCTGGTGATCCAGCTCCAGGCGGGTCAGCACCTTCTCGTGCCCCACCCCCCGACGCGGGTCGGCATTCACGATCTCCACGAGCTCAGCCACGGAGTGCACCCCGTCGCCCACCACGTGCCCGGGGGTGCGCTTCGTCGCGGCCACGAGTTCGCCATCCACCACCAGGAGCCGGTGGTCCTCTCCGGCAATCCAGCTCTCCACGATGACCGAGCGGGACACGGCCTGCGCCGCGTCGAAGGCGGCCCGCACCGCATCCTCCGAGGTGAGATGGATCGCCACGGCCCGCCCGTGGTTTCCATTGTAGGGCTTGACCACCACCGGGTAGCCGATGCGCCGCGCCGCCCGCGCCGCCCCCTCCTGGCTCTGCACGAGCTCCTGCCGGGGAACGGGAAGGCCGAGCTGGTCCAGGATCCGGTTCGTCTCTTCCTTGTCGCCGGCAAGCTCCACGGCAATGTGGGGGGTGCGCCCGGTGACGGTGGCCTGGATGCGCTGCTGGTGGCGGCCATGGCCAAGCTGGACGAGGGAGTAGTTGTTGAGACGCATCCAGGGAATGCCCCGGGCCTCGGCGGCGTGGACGAGGGATGCGGTGCTGGGCCCCAGCGCACGCCGCTGGGCAAAGCGGATGAAGGAGTCGCGCTCGTCCTCCAGCGCCCACCCTTCGGGGATGATCCCCTCGGGGCGGAGATCCTCCGGGAGAAGCGATGCGAGTAAGCGAAGCGCCAGCTCCCCGGCCTCGATCCCCTCGTCCCGCTGCTCGTACTCGTAGACCACGTGGTAGACCCCGGGCTCCCCCGTGCCCCGGGTCTTTCCGAAGGTGACGGGGATCCCGGCGGCATTCTGGAGTTCGATGGCCACATGCTCGAGCACGTGCCCGAGCCAGGTCCCCTCGTCTTCGGTCATGCGCCGCACGAACCCCCCCGGCTCCCCGTAGGAGCACCCGTGCTCGTGGAGCCCGGGGAGCGCCGCCAGGAGGCCGGCCACGAAGGCGGGCCCCAGGCGCACGGTGGGCCATTCCTCGAGCGCTCCCAGATCCAGCGTGAGGCGGATGACCGGGAAGTGGGCGTAGAGCGAGGGCCCGACGTAGACCGAGCGGTCGAGGATGCGCATGAATCGGGCTCCTGGGGGGTGAGGTGGGGATGCGAAGGGGCGGATCGGGCCGACCTTCGGGGGGCGGCTACCGC
This sequence comes from Gemmatimonadales bacterium, assembly GCA_050485885.1. Classification (GTDB taxonomy): domain Bacteria; phylum Gemmatimonadota; class Gemmatimonadetes; order Longimicrobiales; family Gaopeijiaceae; genus SKNW01. Next base: position 90,131 of record JBJHCG010000005.1, read on the forward strand.
TTCCCGAGGGCGAGGGTCCCGGCCGACGCCTTCCGGGTGTGGAGGTTGAAGGTGGCCCCCTCGATGAGGACATGGAGAACCACCCCCAGCATGGACACGGGGTCCCTGGCGCTGGCCTGGTCCATGGAGGAGAAGGTGAGTCCGCCGGCATCCACCACGGTGAGAGTGCCGCTTCCCACCACCTCCACCGTCTTGTCGGGCCCGATGAAGGCCGCCGTGTCCTCGTCGAGGCCGAGGCCAATGAGGAAGGGGTTGAAGGCCAGCGCCGTGAGGAGGCGCCCGAGCCGACCCCGCTGGGTGAAGTGCTGGTCGATGACCACCCGGTTCGTGAGGCCGAGCCCGGGGGCCAGCGTCACGGAGCCGGCCTGGGGCCGCCGGTTGTCATCGCCAAAGGCGATCATGTGCTCCGAGAGGAAGCTCGCCCCGGCGCTCGTCCCCGCCACATGCCCTCCCCGGGCATTCAGCTCCCGGAGGGCGCGGGCCATGTTCGTCCCCCCGATCCCGGTGGCGAGGCGCATCTGGTTTCCCCCGGTCAGGAAAACCCCGTCCGCCTCGAGGACGGAGGCGGCGCGCCCCTCCTCGTCGGCGTCGCGCCGGGTGTCGAAGTCCAGGACCTCCACCTCGTCCGCCCCGAGTTCCCGGAAGAGGGAGGCATATTCGGGGCCTGTCTCCTCGAGGCGCGAGGCGGTGGGGATGACCACGAGCCGCGAGCCCCTCCCGCCGCAGAGCTCGACGAAGCGCTCGAGGATCACCGGGTTGTGGATCTTCTCCTCGCCGCCCCCGATGGGAATGATCCACCCTCGCTCCCCTCCCTCGGGGGGACGCGGGGGGCTCATGGGGCGCCCCCGGAGCCCGGGGCCACGGCCGCCCACCGCGCCACCGACGCCCCCGGGGTCCCGAAGATCCTCGATCCCGCCTTCGCTCCGTTCCGCTCCCTCCACACGCCCATCGCCATCACGTCCCGGCCCCCTCCCTCTGCGTCGAATGCCACAGGGTCGGCGTCAGCCCCGACGACCCGGTGCCCCGTTCCCCGAAGCCGGAGTTGCCGGACCGGGTTCGAGTTGAAGGAGGGGAGAATGTCGTTCCAGGCGCATCCCCGCCAGAGGAGGGCCCGGGAGGGTCGGTGGCCGGGCTCGCAACGGGCCCGCCGACAGCCCTCCCTGGCCCGGGCCTCCACGCGGTGTGGACGAAGCCGCCGGGCACGGCCGCCTCAGGGGCCGCGGCGGGGAGGTCAGGGGGGTCCGTCCCTGCACGACTCCCGTCAGAACCGACGGAACCGAAGGGTTACTTCCACCCCGAGAGCTGGGCCCGCTCCACCTCGAAGCTCCCTTCGCACGGCTCGATCCGGCCCACGGTGGTGCGGCCGTCGTCCGAGCCGGTCAGGAAGAGTTCGATTCCGACCGGAAATGCCTCCCGGATCGGTGGAACCTGCGCGCCTTCGAGGCGGGCGGTCCACCCCGATCCGCGTTCCCCGCCGAGAATGTAGAAGGCCCGGTCGGGCACGGTCACGGGCACCGGATCCTGGGGCATGTGGAGGTCCACGGTTCCCGAAACCTGTTCCCCCGTGCGGTGCAGGAGGAGCGAGATCCGACCCTGCATGGTCCCGCAGACGTAGCTCCCCTCGAAGAATCCACCGAGGGGATCGAGGGACGAAGAGAGGTCCCCTCCGCAGCCCGGAAGGCCGAGGACGGCGGCGAGGGTAAGGACAAGCCCGCTCCTCGAGGCAGGGCTTCGACCACGAAGGGGATGGCATGGCATGGCGGTGCTCCGGAAAGGGGAAGGAGGGCGGGATCCCTCACCGCCCTCTCCCAAGAAAGCTCGCGCAACGCCCGTCCCCCCTCCCTCGGTTCCATGACGTAGTCATCGGATTCGAACGACGCAGGGCCAGCCCGCCGTTGGGTGGATCCCCGGCGCTTGATCGCGGTACTTGTCGTACTCCCCGTTCGGCTTGCGCTCCCCATCGACTCGTTCAGGACCCTTTCACTTCAGGAATCAACGATGCCCAACGGAACCCGTTCGACGCAGGTGGCGCGCGCCACCGCCCTCCGCACCATGGGAGCCCTCACGGCCCTCGGGGCCTTCGCCCTTCTCGCCCCGGCCAACGCGTCCGCACAGTCCCCGGTCTCGCCGGGGACCCTCTCCGTCTCCCTCGGCCTCGACCGCCAGCCCGAGGCGGGAATCTGGTTCACCGCCACGAGCTACACGCGGATCGGCCTCATCGGGATCTTCGATCGGCGCACCCGCGAGGTCGAGGGCCCGGGCGACACCTCGACCTCCGAAACGACAACGCTCTACGGCGGGGGCCCGGCCCTCAAGTGGTACCTCACGAGCAACCAGCAGCGGGTGGCCCCCTTCTGGTACCTCGCGGGCACGGCGGGGGTGGAGGACCTGCCGAATGACGACCGGACCACGCGCTTTACCGGGGATCTGGGCTTCGGTGCCGACTGGTTTCCGGTGCCGCAGATCAGCCTCGGGGGGACGACGGGGCTCTCCCTGGCACGGGAGCGCACATCGAATGGCGACACGACCCTCACCGACACGAGGCTTCGCTCCCTCACCGTCGGGCTGAACATGCACCTCTACTTCTGACCCCTGTCCGAGCCCGTCCCTGCAGCTCGGCCCCGGTCCCGCCTTCTCAGGAAGGGGGGGCCGGGGCCTCCTTCGTTTCCAGAAAGGAGAGGATCTCCCGGTTCACCCCCTCGGGCTCGTCGTGCTGCAGCCAGTGGGTGGCATCGGGAAAGAGGGCGAGGCGCCCCTCTTCGCATCGCTCCAGGCTGAGCGGTGCGAACTCCTTCGAGAGGTACCGGTCCCGCTCCCCCCAGAGGAGGAGGGTGGGAACCCGGACGCGGGTGGAGCCACGGGCTCGCGGAGGGTGGCGAAGCATGGCCCGGTACCAGTTCAGCATTCCCCGGATCGCTCCCGGGCGCTGCCAGGCCCTGCGGTAGTGCTCCCGGTCGGCCCGGGTGATGGACTCGGGCGTCTTTCCTCGAAGGTTCGAGGCCAGGAGCCGCCCGTTCTGCCGGGCCAGAAGGACCTCCGGAAGCCAGGGGAGCTGAAAGGCAAAGACGTACCAGCTCTTGAAAAGCTGGCTCGGTCGCTTCCGGAGGGCCGCCCGCATGACCCCCCGCGAGGGATGGGGAGCGTTCAGGATCACGAGGCGCTCCAGGCGGTCCGGGTGCACGATCCCCATCCACCAGGCCACTGCCGCACCCCAGTCGTGCCCCACCACCGCCGCCGCCCGCTCGACCCCGGCGGCATCGAGGAGTCCCACCCCATCCAGCGCCAGGGTTTCCACCGCGTAGTCGGAGACCCGGGGGGGCTTGTCGCTGGCCCCGTACCCCCGCTGATCGGGCACCCAGACCCGGTATCCGGCGCGGGCCAGGGGAGCGATCTGCTTGCGCCACCCGTACCAGAATTCGGGAAAGCCGTGGAGGAGGAGGACGAGGGGCCCTTCGGCCGGTCCGGCCTCCACCACGCGGAGGGTGATCCCCTGCACCGGGATGCGTCGTTCCCGCAAGGGAACCCCGTCGAGGGTGGGCGGGATTTCCATGCACGGAACGTGGGGGATCAGTTCCGGCGGATCAATGGGATCCGGTCGGGGGACGGGGGAGGATTCTGCTCCCGCCATGCCTCGCCGGCGCGGGTCAGGATGCTCACCACCCCGTTGGCGGCCCGCGTGCCATAGAGACGGCTCGCACTCGCTCCGCGCGTGACCTCGACGGATACGATGTCCTCGGCCCGGAGTTCGAGTCGGTCGAGGCCATCCTCGGCGAGGATGACCCCGTCGACGACGTAGAGGGGCGCCCCCTCCCCCGAAGTCGGGCCGCCCGGGCGAAAGAGCGTGGCGCCTTCCCCATCGGCCCCGTCCCGTGCCACGAGAAGGGGTACGGCGTTCTCCGGCGTGGGGTGTCCGACATCCTGGGCCTCGCCGGCCGCGTCGGGTCCCACCGGGTCGGAAGGGGCGCCGTCGGCAGCGGGCGGGGTGTCTTCGGCCGTTGAACCGGCACCGGCGGGCGGCGCGACCACCACGCTTGCGGGGGCGTCCACGGCTGCCGGGGCTGCATGGGTAGCCTCTTCCGGCGAGACAGCGTGGGCGGCCCCCTCCGCCGGGGCCACCGGGGTGGGTTGATCGGCAAGGCAGGCGGCCGTCACGAGGAAGAGGGCGGCGGCGGCGGCGGGGCCGGCCACGAAGGGTCGAGGGCGTTCGGTTCGCATGGCAAGGAGTCTCCGTTCGAGTTGACTTCGGCCGCCCCCCATGGGGGTGAGGGACGGGGCGGAAAGGCGGGAGCGACGCTCCCCGGCAAGCCGGCTCCCCACCGACAGGAGGAGTTCGGCGTAGGAGCGGGGCGAGGAGGAGAGGCCTTCCCGGTGTGGCCTCCCCAGGACGCGCGCATCGCAGTCCACTTCCACGGCATCGCGCAGACGGTGGAGCTGCCACCAGAGGAAGGGGTTCCAGGGAAGAAGGGCCACGAGGACGAAGGCAAGCCCGGCAAGGAGGGGATCCCGGGCACGCCGGTGCTCCTCCTCGTGGCGAAGGAGGAGAGCAAGATCGGGGGCGGGAAGGGCGAGGGCCCACCCGGGGAGGAGGATCTCGGGGGTGCGGAAGCCCGCCACGGCCGGGCCTCCTCGGGGAGCGATCCGCACCGGGTGCCCCTGGACTTCGACCCGGGGCCACCGCCGACGAAGGTGCCGATGGCGCCAGGCCCCACCCAGGAGAAGGAGGAGAAGGGCAAGGGACCCGAGGGCCCAGCCGGCGAGAAAGAGGTGCGCTCCCCCATGCCCCCGTGCGGGAAGGGAGTGGAGCACCCGGCGATCCACCCATGCCGCCGCGAGGGCCGGAGCCCCTGCCACCCCGGACGCCCACGCCCCGCCATGCCCCTGCGCCCTTTCGCGCATCCATCCGGGGGCCTCATCCCCCTCGAACCCCGCCGCATGCTCGACCACCGACGAGCCTCCCGCCGCGGAGACGGGGGGCGTGGGCCCTGTACCCCCGGGGTTGGCAAGGCCCCACGCTACGAGCGCGACCGAGGCCACGAGGGCCGCCATCCAGATCCCGCGGGTGGGGAGGCGAAGGGTGCGGGCCGCGGCTTCGGCCGCGAGGGCTGCCCCTCCGAGAAGCGCCGCAACCCAGAGGGCGTGCAGGACGAGGCCGATCATGGGGCAGGCTCCACGTCGTCGAGGAGGCGACGCATGCGTTCGAGCTCTTCGGCCGAAAGGGGGCGCCCCGAAACGAGGCGGGCCAGGGCCAGCTCAGCCGAGCCCTGGAAGATCTTGTCGACGACCCGCCCCAGGGCACCGCGCCCGGCCTCGTCCCGGTCCACCAGGGGGAGGTAGCGGTGAGCGCGGCCTTCCTTTGCGTGGGTCACATGCCCCTTCTCCTCCAGGATCTGGAGGATCTTGAGAACCGTGGTGTACCCGGCGCCATCGGCAAGGGCGGCCTGCACCTCGGCCACCGTGCCCGAGCCCTCGCGCCAGAGGATGCTCATGATGTCGAGCTCCCGCTCGGTGAAGGAGATCTCGGTCATGGGGGGCTCCTGAGGGGGAGGGAGGTGGAGGCGGGCCCGTGCGCCGGCCTGCCCTGCCCCGGGGTGTGCGGGGGTGGTTCGGCGTTTCAGCGTTTCCGCGGAAACGTACGAACGGCTTCGTACACGAAGTCTACACCCTCACCCTCGCCCTGTCTACAACTTTCTTCGTAGAACCCCTTCCGGTTCCCTGGTCCGGCCTTTCCCTCGCCCGGACCACCCCACGCCCCCTTACCGCCGCCACTCCCCTCCGATCACGAGATCGTGGAGCCAGGCGAAGGAGCGGACCTGGTCCACATCGGCGCCCCCCTCGATGGTGCGGTAGCCGGCGCGGAGGAGCCGCCGCTCGCCCACCGCCCGCGCCCGTTCACCGGCGTCCTCCGCGATCCTTTCCTCGCCCCGGCCCCCGGGGCGCCCCCCGCGTGGCCCCCCGTGTCGCCCCGCGGGTCGGGCCTTCGGGAAGATCGGGGCGCACGGCCACGGGGCGGCCCTTGATCTGGTTCCCGTCGAGGGCTTCGACCACGAGATCGGCCGCATCGCGCGCCACCTCCACCAGGGAAAAGCGCTCCCCGATCTCGATGCGTCCGATAAGCCGCCCCGGAATGCCCGATTCCCCGGTGATGGCGCCCACGAGGTCCTGGGGTCGCACCCCGGCGTTCCGGCCGGCGCCCACGAAGAGCCGCACCATCTCGCCCTCGGGCCTGCGGCCGGCTCCGCGTTTCGCCCCGGCCCCTGCCCTGGCCCCCGCCCCCGACTCGCCCCCCGGAGACGCCCGCTTCCCGCCCGGGGAGGGCTTCCCTCGTCCTGCGGTGGGCTCCGGGATCTCCCGGCCCTCGGCCACGTCCTGCCCCGAAGCCACTTGCGCGAGCCGGAGCGCCGCCGCGGCCACATCGAGGGCATCCACCGCCTCCTCCTCGACCAGGCCACGGGCCAGCTCCCGGAAACGGTCCAGGTTCCCGTCGGCGAGGATCTCGAGGACCGCGGATCGGGCCACCTCGAGCCTGCGATCGCGAAGATCCGCCACCGTGGGGAGCTTCCGGACTTCGATGCTCCGCCGCGTCAGGTGCTCGATGCTCCGGAGGATTCGCTGCTCCCGGGGCTCGGCAAGGACAATGGCCTCCCCCTCCCTTCCCGCCCGCCCCACCCTCCCGATCCGGTGGACGTAGGCCTCGGGCGCGCTGGGCACGTCGAAGTTCACCACATGGGTGAGCCTTGGCAGGTCGAGCCCCCGGGCCGCCACATCGGTGGCGGCCACGAGGTCGGTGGCCCCGCTTCGGAGCTTCTTCATGACCCGGTCACGCTGTTCCTGTGTCATCCCGCCATGGAGGGCCTCGGCCCGATGTCCGTGGGCGGTGAGGGTCTCGGCCAGCTCATCCACCTCGTTCCGGGTGCGGCAGAAGATGATGGCCGCATCGGGCTCCTCCATGTCGAGGACCCGGCCAAGGGCCGCGACCTTGTGGGCCCGCGCCACGAGGTAGGCCACCTCCCGGACCTGGGGGATCTCCCCTTCGCCCAGACGCTCCCGGGCAATGTGGACCCGGACCGGATCCCGCAGATGCTGCGATGCGATGGCGGCAATGCGCGGAGGGAGGGTGGCCGAGAAGAGCACGGTCTGCCGGTGCTCGGGGGTGGCGGCGAGGATCGCCTCCAGGTCCTCGGCAAAGCCCATGTCGAGCATCTCGTCGGCCTCGTCCAGGACCACGGCCGAGACCTGCGCCAGGGGGAGGGTGCCCCGTCCCACGTGGTCGAGGGCCCGACCCGGGGTGGCCACCACCACGTCCACCCCCCGCTTGAGCGCCTTGAGCTGCTGGGAGAAGGACTGTCCGCCGTAAATGGGAAGCACGCTCACACCCAGGCTTCTCCCATAGCGGTACACCGCCTCCGAAAGCTGCATGGCAAGCTCCCGGGTGGGGACGAGAATGAGCACTGAGGGGCGTGCCCTTCCCTCTCCCGCTTCGGCGAGGCGGTGAAGAAGGGGGAGGGAGAAGGCCGCGGACTTCCCCGTCCCGGTGGCCGCCTGCCCCACCAGGTCCCTGCCCTCGAGCAGGGGCGGAATGGCCTCCATCTGGATGGGCGTCGGCTCCTCGTACCCGAGGCGGGTGAGCGCCTCCACGAGGCGGGGGTCAAGCCCCAGGGCGGAAAAGTCGGGCGAAGGCCGGGACGAGGGGGTACCGGGAATGGCGGATTCGTTCATGGGGGGCGCTGGCACGTTCAGGACAGAGGCTGGGATTGCGCGGGAGGGTCCGCTCCGGAAAATAGCGGCGTTCCCGGTCCCGTGTCCGGGAGAGGCCCACGCGGCCTCCTGTCGCTTTTCGCCTCGCCTCTCGGTCGAGCGTATTCCCAGGTACGTGTCCGGGCACGCCTCCGGGCAGCGGAGTCCGGCCGCGCTCCGGGGCGCCGGGGCCAGCGCGGAACGGGTCCGTACGCCCCTTCCCCACGAATGCCCTCCCCCTACATTCCCTGATCCGTCACTTTCCTGCAACGGTCCCTCCCGTCGATAACGGATTCTTGACACCTGGCCGACGGGCGTCTATCGTGCCCGAAGCATCCTCTTCGGCAGCCCGGGCCCTCCCCCCTCCTGTTCCTTTCCCGGTCTCCGTCGCACGGGGCAACGGGCCCCGTGTGCCCACCGATCACGGAGATCGATTCATGCGGCTCCCCTCCCTCCGGCAGCAACATGCTGTCTGGGTCCTGCTTTTTTCGTCCCTCCCCGTGGCGGCCCTCCTGGCCTCCCCCCTCGAGGGGTACGCTCAGGACTCCGGCGCCACCCTCTTCACGAACGTCATGGTGTTCGACGGCGCCAGCGCCTTTCTCCATGGCCCCACGAACGTCCTGGTGGAAGGAAACGTGATCTCCCGCATCGGGAGCGAGGTCTCGGCCCCCGGAGCCCGCGCCATCGACGGCACCGGACGAACCCTCATGCCGGGCCTCATCGATGTGCATGTGCACCTGACCTTCGGGGCGCTCTCCATGGAGGATCTCATGGATCCGGAGCTCACCCCTGCCCGCGCCGCCCAGCGCGCCGCAGCCGGGGCAGAAGCCATGCTGATGCGCGGGTTCACGGCGGTGCGGGACATGGGCGGACCGATTTTCGAGCTCAAGGCCGCCATCGACGCGGGGCAGGTGCGAGGCCCCCGGGTCTGGCCCTCGGGAGCCACGATCAGCCAGACCTCGGGACACGGGGACTTCCGGACCCCGGACGAGGGCTCCCGGCGCTTCTTCGGAGAACCCTCGAGGGCCGAGCTCCTGGGCGCCACCTTCATTGCCGACGGACGGGACGAGGTCCTGACCGCTTCGCGCGAGAACCTCCGGTTCGGTGCCAGCCAGCTCAAGCTCATGGCGGGAGGGGGAACCGCTTCCGACTACGACCCCGTGGACGTGACCCAGTACTCGCTGGACGAGCTGCGTGCCGGGGTCGAAGCCGCGGAAGACTGGGGGACCTATGTGGCAGTCCACGCCTACACCCCGGCCGCCGTTCGTCGCGCCCTCGACGCCGGGGTCAGGGTCATCGAGCACGGCCAGCTCCTCGACGAGTCCACGCTGCGCCTGATCGCCCTGAGGGGCGCCTGGCTCTCCACGCAGAATCTGGAAGACGATACCCCCGACATGCCGGCCCTCCGGATCGAGAAGCGGCGCGCCGTCATCGAGGGGCAGCGCCGTCTCTGGCCCATGGCCCGGGAGCTGGGGGTGAAGCTGGCATGGGGCACGGACTTCCTCTTCAACCCGGCGCTGAACGAGGAGCAGAACCGCTACATCCTGAGACTCCTCGAGTGGTTCACCCCGGCCGAGGTCCTGAAGATGGTGACGCACGACAACGCCCAGCTCCTGGCCCTTTCGGGGCTCCGGGCGCCCTACCAGGGACGGCTGGGGGTGGTGCGCGAGGGTGCGCTCGCCGACCTCCTCCTGGTGGACGGAGACCCCATGGAAGACATGAACCTCCTTGCCGATCCGGGGGCGAATTTCCTCGTGATCATGAAGGACGGGCGCATCTACAAGGACACGACCGGTGAGGGTTGAGTCGAGGGTCCACCCCCCCAAGCCGTTGGCATCCCCCTCCACCTCCGAGTCCCCCACCATGCCCCTTTCGACCCGTCCCCTCTCGACAACGCCCTGCCCTACCACGGCTGGTACGGCCCCGGCATCCGCTTCCCGCACCTTCCGCTGGGCCCATGTGGCCGTTCTCCTCCCACTCCTCCTCCTCGTACCTCGGCAGGATGTGCACGCCCAGGAGCGCGACGCTCCCGTCTACCAGGGCACGACCTACCTCTGGGGTGCCGGCTCCGGGGGGACGTTTCAGCCCCTTCCCATGGGTCCGATCCTGGAGGTGGACCGCTCCTTTTCGGAGCTGGCCGACGACATCGCCATGGTCTTCTTCCTCTCGGGGCTCGTGCGCGTGGACCGGCTCGTCTTCGTGGGGGATTTCAGCCATGTCACGGCCTTTCGACGAGGCACCGTGAATGTGCCCGGGGTGACGCCGGGTGCCCTTCCGGGCTCGGGCGAACTCCGCCAGACCTCCCTGACCCTCCTGGGGGGCTACCGGCTCATGGAGGAGCCGCGGGGGTCGCTTGACCTCCTGGGCGGGCTTCGCGCCTGGTGGGTCAACGCCGATGTGGAGCTGGCCGGAGGTGCCGTGACCCGGTCGCCTCGCCACAACTTCGTGGACCCCCTTGTGGCGGTCCGGGCCCAGGCCCGCCTCCACCCCCGGTGGACGGCGCTGGGCTATCTGGATGGGGGCGGCTTCGGGGTGGGATCGGAGACCACCTACCAGGCGGTGGGCACGGCGAACTTCCAGCTCTCGTCTGCCGTCTTCCTCTCGGGCGGGTACCGGCTCCTGCGGGTCGACTACGAAAGCGACGGGGGCAGTCGGGTGGACCTGACGAATGGCGGCCCCCTCCTGGGGCTCACCCTCCGGTTCTGAGCAACGCCCTCTCCCCCCACCCGTCCGGAGGCCCCATGCGCACTCTTCTCATCGCACTTCTCCTGGTGGGCGTTGTCCTCGTACCCACTTCGGTGGCCGACGCCTGCACCCGAATCGTCTACCATGGCCTCGACGGCCGGAACCTGACCGGTCGAAGCATGGACTGGCGGGACGAGATCCTGAGCAACCTCTGGGTCCTCCCCCGGGGCATGGAGCGACACGGCGCCGCCGGTCCCCGCTCCCTCGAATGGACGTCGCGGTACGGGAGCCTCATCGTGACCGGATACGACATCTCCACCGTCGACGGAATGAACGAGGCGGGGCTCGTGGCGAATGTGCTCTGGCAAGTCGATGCCGACTACCCGGAAGACGACGGCGTCACCCCCCGCATCTCCCTTTCGGTCTGGGCCCAGTACTTTCTCGACTCCTTCGCCACGGTCGAGGAGGCCGTCGCGCACGTGCGCGAACACCCGCTCCATGTGGCCACCGGAGAGGTGCCCGGACGCCCGGGAAGCCTCACCAGCCTTCACCTCTCCCTCTCCGATGCCTCGGGAGACAGCGCGATTCTGGAGTGGATCGAGGGTGAGCTTCGGATTCACCATGACCGGAGCTACCAGGTCATGACGAACGAGCCCCGGTTCGAGGAGCAGCTCGCGGTGACCCGGTACTGGGGTCGGGTGGATGGAAGCGCCTTCCTGCCCGGAACGAGCCGGGCCGAGGATCGCTTCGCCCGGGCGAGCTTCCTCGTGAATGCCGTGCCCCGGACGGCCGATGCCCGGGAAGCGGCGGCAGCCGTCTTCAGTGTGATCCGGAATGTCTCCGCCCCGTGGGGCATCTCCATCGACGACCGTCCCAACCTTTCCACCACCCGGTGGCGGGTCGTGGCCGACCACAAGGATCTCCGGTACTACTTCGAGTCCGCCTATTCCCCGAACGTCTTCTGGGTCGATGTGGGGGCGCTGGACCTCTCTGCCTCGAGCGGCGTGAGGATGCTGGATCTGGGCCCCCAGCAGAGCAACATCTTCGGGGGGGAGGTCTCGGCGGCCTTCGTGCCGTCGGAACCCTTCGCCTTCGAGGAGGCGATGTAGGGAAGGAAGCAGGGCCCCTGCGAGGAGATGCCCGGGGCCCGGCACCCGTCCCGATGACCCCGAGGTCCGGCGCCCGGCCCGGGGACCCCGGTGGCCGGTGACGTCGGGGCCCGGTGCCCGGCCCGGCAGCCCCCTACACGAGGATCCGGATCCACCGCCCGATCCGGCGGCGAAGGCCGGAGTAGGGAGGGAAGAGCGCCTCCAGCTCCTCCAAGGTCGAGACCCACTCCGAGAGCCCGGCGAGCACGAGGAAGTCCGGCAGTCCGTGAAGGGCCGGCCACCCCGCCACCGCGAAGACGAGCTCCCCATCGGTGGTGGAGCTGCGGTAGTTCTGGTTGTGGGAGCCGGAGAGGTAGTAGAGGAGGACTCCCCGGGAGGCTTCCGGGTCCAGGGCGGCGAGCTGGGCCTCGGCCAGGGCGCGACCGGGTGGGATCACGGCCTGCGTGAGGGCATCGAAGGGGACGGCGCGTCGCTCGGCCAGCGCCAGGTTCTGCTCGGCAATGGTCTGGAAGTAGGCTGCGAAGAGGTCACCGGCCATGGGGCGGGAGAGGAGGCCGTCCCACGCCTCCCGCGACGCGATGAAGTGGGCCTTCAGGTGAAGCCGGGGGGTCCCGGCCCCGGGTCCGGTGAGGTAGGTCCGATCGAACCCCCCTTCGCGCAGCCGGTCGGCCTCGGCGCGAAGCCGCGGCATCGTCCCCGAGGGGAGGCCGAAGAGATTTGAGAGCCAGGGATTCCCTTCGAGGGTGTCGACGATCCGGTGCATGCGGGCCGGGGTGTCCCCCACATCCATCTCGGGGGCGTAGAGCCCCACCCGGAGAAAGCCACCCTCCCGGGCCAGGGGCTCCTCCAGAAGCTCCCCGGCCAGAACCAGCCGCCCCAGGAGTTCCTGCGCGCGTGACATCTGGGGAAACCCGTCGCTCGGTGCGTGGGAGAGCGCCGGGGCAATGAGAAGGACCCGACCTCCCCGAAGGGCGTGCCCCAGAAGCATGCTCCCCCAGAGGGGGTGGTTCCAGAGGGAGTCCGGCGCCTTCACCACCGCGCCCGAGGGAAGAAGGGTGTAGAGCACGGCCTTGAGGAAGTTGGCCGACTTCTCGCCATGGCCCACCTCGTTGTGGACGTCGAGGGCGCGGGCGCTCTCCGGGTTCCGGCGCCGAAAGGCCTCCACCTGCTCGGCGTAGTCGGGGGCAAGGGGGCGAGGGCGAAGCTCCCACGGGATCTGGTCGTCACGAAAGCCCTGCGAAAGGAGGAGGCGCCGGGCCTGGGTCTTCAGGTTGAGCGCCGCCGGCCCCCGGACCATGAGGGCCCGGTCCTCCCACCCGGCGCCGGCATAGTGGGCCCCGATCCCCATTCCGGTGTAGAGGGCCCGACCCCGGTACGGGTCCTCTTCCGAGAGGTCGAAAAAGGCCACCTTCCGGTGGTCGCGGGCCACCATGTCGGGGAGGCCGATCCAGGGGAGGATCTCCCGGGCCCGGAAGGTGGCATCGGCGGGGTGGGTGATGTTCACATGGACCCGAACGAGGTTCTCGATCCATCCCCGGGGGGCATGGCGCGCCTGCGCCTGGAGGAGCCGTGACGAAGCCACCGCCTCCCGCAGCGCCTCCTGCGCCTGGCGGACCTCCCCCTCCATGGCCTCGAACCCCGGAGGAAGGCGGAGCTCGTGCCGGAGTGGATCGTGGAGGAGGTCGAGGAAGAGCCACCCCTGGTTGGCCTGGTAGAACCACTGGTCCAGAAGCACCAGATGCTGGGGGATCTTTCCGGTCTCGTCGTACCGGCGAACCGCCGCGGTGAGGGCCCGGAGGTAGGTCTCCACCGTGTGGAAGTGGGCCACCGGATCGGGGTTCCCCGCCCCGTCCACCCCCCGGTAGTCATGAATCCAGAGCACGCTGTAGTCCCGGGCCGCGTGAACCATGCGCGAGAACTCGGCCTGGAACTGCTCGTTCTCGACGTAGAAGATCTCGTTTCCGGGGTGGAAGCGGGTCTCCAGCGCCCGTTCCAGGAGGGCATCCATTGCCTCCTGCCCTTCCACCTCGTCGGGGCGGAGGGCGAGCTGGAGGGGGAGGAAGACGAACCGGGGGTCCTCCCAATCCTCGAGGGATGCCACCCGCACCCCCTCCACCAGGTCGAGAATCCGGGCAAAGACCCAGGCTGCCGCCACGAGGCGCGCCTCCGGAACCGCCGACTCCACCGCCAGGCGCTCGTAGAAGTCCATGGAGGCCTGGGCCCCCAGCCCCAGGACCGAGTCGTCCGTCCGGCGACGCCCCACCAGGCGGTTGTAGGGGAGGAGCACATCGTCCAGAAGGATCTCCCGCGCCAGGTCCCAGGCCCGGACCCCGGCAGGAGAAGGCCCTGTCATGTCCGAACGCGAGGGGAAGACCCCGGCATCCGGGGCGGCGTGCGGAGAGGCGTCCGCGAGGGCATTCGGCGTGGCGCCTTCACGGGCATCCCTGGGTGGACCAGGGGGAGCATCGAGGGGCGCATCGACGGGTGCATCGAGGGCGAGGGAGAAGGCCATGGCCATGGCCCGGTGCCAGGCCTCCACCGGGTCGGGGCGCGCCATTTCGTGCCGGAGCGCCTCCATTTCGCCGGCGAACCGTGCCAGCGCCCGGTCCGGGTCCCGGTGCCACGCATCCACGAAGGGAACCGTCCTTCGGCGAATGGCGTGGGCCTCCTCGCCGGCCACGTCCAGCTGTGCCGCCACCCCGGGCGGTGCATCAAAGGGGATGCGAGGCCGCTGGCGGGGCAGCGCCGGGAGCGAGGCACGGTCCCGGAGCGGACGACCGCGCCCGGCGAGAGGCTGACCCACCGGGAAGCTGAGCCCGATGGAAGTGGAGTGATTCCGCCCGGGAATCCAGCTCGCCCGAAGGTGCCCCCCAGGCACGGGGAAGCCCGATCGACGAAGGGGGTGAATGAGGGCCAGGTAGAGGTCGGCGGAGCCATCGATCAGATTTCCGTCGACCCCCACCGCGAGACGGGCCACCGGACTCGCCACCCCGACCCCCACCCCGGCATCCCACCCCTCGCGGAAGCGTTCGAAATCGCCCCGACGCCCCCCGTAGCTGTAGACCTCCACCCCCAGTGCCCCGAGGGCCGGGTTCACCAGGTCCCGGTAGAAGCCGGCCCCCAGGTGGCCCAGTGCCTGCCCGCCGTCGGCTCGATCGGCCCCCACGGCGACCCCGGCCCACCACCGCATGGTGGGCGGTGAACCCATGGAGGGGGTGAGTCCACCCCGATTCGGGGGAACGGCCTCGTTCTCCTGGGCCTGGGCAGGAGAACACAGGAATGTCAGGGCAAGGAGGGAGAGAGGGAGAGGGAGAAGGCCCCGGACCCCCCTCCCCTCCCGGGGCCGCACCCCCGTCCTTCCCCCCCGTTGCATCGTGCTACTCCCGCTCGAAGCGAGCCCGCTCCCGGGGCCCCTGGAAGAGGCGGAGGGTCCCGTCGTCGATCCGGAGACTTCCCCCTTCGGCGAGGATCCCCGTGTACGCCTGCTCCAGCTCCATGGCACCCTCGCAGTACCGCATGGTCGAGGCCAGGGCCCCCGTGGCCACGAGCTGCGACCCCCGGAGCACACCCGGGCCGGTAAAGCGGTTGCACCCCCCGGTTCCGGCCAGACGCCCGTCCTCGGCCGACCACTCCAGGGTGGGGCGATCCCAGCGCGGCGGCTCCTGGGCCTCCTCGCCGGCCCCTTCGGCGGAAGGATCCCCGGGCGGTGACGTATCCTCCACCGGCTCGCCGTCGAGGGCCACGAGCCGCCAGGTCACCCCGTCGAGGGCCTGGGCGACCTCCGCGCCGGGGCACCCCCGGGGCGGGGTCCCGGGCTCGAAGGCCTCCACCACGAAGCTTCGCTCCGTGCCATCGCCCTCCATGGCAGGCCTGGCCTCCACCGAACCGTGGAGGCGAACGGGCCAGGGTGCGCCGGGCTCGACCTCACCCGGGCCCGAACGGTCCAGGTAGGCGCGCTCAAGCGCGAGGTATCCTCCCTCCATGGCCACCGGGAGCTGGACGCCACTGGAACAGGGAACGAAGAGGGCCGCATCGGCCATGTACCGGAAGTGCCCCCAGGTGTGGATCCTTCCGTCCAGAGACGGCGGGCTGGAGAGGCGGGCAAGCTCGAGGTTCTGCTCGGTCTCGATTTCGTCGCCCGCAGTGTCGAGCGCGCGAAGCGCACCGCCCGAGGCCACCCGGAAGTACCGCGGACCATCGGGGCCGCCATCGACCCGGATCCGTCGGTCGTCGGCCTCGAGCGTCCACCGCCCGAAGGTGCCCATCAGGGTGTCGCCCTCGGCGGCGCGCGAGGCAGGCAGTCCGCGGTAGGCCTCGTCCTTCCGGAAGGTCCCGTCGGGGTCGAGAAGAAGGGTGGTCAGGATCCCCTCGCAGTCTGCGCAGGGGAGTTCCCCCTGCCACGCGGTGGGGGACGAGGGAAGGGAGAAGGGCTCCCAGTCGGCCGGGTCGGCCTGGGTCGCTCGGGGCGAGGCAGGCGCCTCTGTTTCGTCCCCCGTCCCGTCCGGGGCACACCCCGCCAGAAAGAGGGCCAGAAGCGCGGCGGGAAGAACCGCCCTGGGGAGGGCTGCGGGGGAGGGGGACGCGGACGGGCCGGGCGCGGTGGAAGGGGCGACGACCAGCCCGGTGGCGGCAGCGCGGGACCGGGAAGAGGGGCGCATGAAGACCTCCAGGGCGAGGGGGATGCGGGGCGCTTCGAGCCTGGAACCCGCCCGATTACTCCGCTTCTTGCGCTCGGGTTCCGTCGGCCTGACGGCTACGCCCGATCCACCAGGACCTCGGAGAACTCCAGCGTCCCGTCGGCCAGGACGAAGGCGGTGGGGGGGAGGCCGGCGGACATTTCCTGCAATCGGTCGTAGTACGCCCGGAAGTCGTCTCCATCGGGCGCCGCCATCCCGAGGAAGACGATGTGGGCATCGCGGGAGGCCTCCCGGAGCACCTCGGGGAAGGGACGATCACCCGCCTCGATCACGTCGAGGGAGACGGCGCCGATGCGGAGTCCCGCCAGGACCTCGGCCAGATCGCGCCGGGCCTCTTCCGCGGCCTCCGGGGTGCGCACCGCCAGTTTGAGCCGCACCTCCGCATCCTCCCACTCCACATTCGTGCGAAGGAGGTAGGCCAGGAGGAGCATGAGCCCGCCATTGGCCTGAAGCCCGCCCCACCACACGTCGATCGTCCTTCGCTCCCGAAAGCCCAGGTGGTCCGGATCGCGGATCACGATCACGTTCCGCTTCTTCCGGTGGAAGGTCTCGATCATCTGGCAGTAGCGGTCGCGCCGGTCCACATGCTCGCTGGCTCCCAGGATCACCGTGTTCGGGACAAGGCGCCCGAAGCCGTAGACCTCCACCAGGCGCCGGGCCCCGGTGAAGGGATCGGGGGCCGTGACCAGGCGGACGAAGGCCTCCACCCCCCGACTCTCGAGATACGCCTCGATCTCGGCCTCCACCTCCGCCTGCTGCCCACTCTCCACCGCATCTTCCGGAAGGACGCTCGCCACCGTCACGAGCCCCCGGTTGTGGGTGATGGCGTTGGCAAAGTCGATGAGGGGCCACCGCTGGGTGGGTTCGCCCGAGAGGACGAGGGGGTGCGGCCGCCAGTTCCGGGCATCTCCCCGGTCTCCCACGCGAAGGAGCCCCATCCGGACGAGGGCCATCCACATGCCGTTCCGCACATCGCCCCAGGCCCCGGCGAGCCCGCGCCGCTGAAGCCACACGAAGACCCCGATGACCACGGCCAGGGCCGCGATCGTGGCCACGGCATTGATGAGGAACATGATGAGGAGACACGCCAGCGCCCCCGCCATGGGGAGGAACCAGGGAATGCGAAAGGCCGGCCGGAAGGAGGGGCTCTGGAGGAAGCCCTCCACCCCGGCGGCGAAGTTCACCGTCATGTAGGAGGCGAGGAAGAACATGGTGAGAATGGGCGCCACGATGTTCAGGTCGCCCAGCGCAATGGCCACCAGGGCGATCCCCAGGGTGACCACCGTCCCCAGCCGCGGCGCGTCGTCCTCCCCGCTCCCGCGCCCCAGGGCCCGGAGGGGACCGGGAAGGACGCCGTCCCGGGCCATGGCCTGGAGGACCCGGGGTGCGCCGAGAATGCTCCCCATGGCGCTGGAGAGGGTGGCGCCCATGGCCCCCAGGAGGATGAGGGGGCCCCACGCCGCCATGCGGCGCATGATGAAGGGGTCCTCCACGAGGGTGGCGCTGTCGGCCCACATGCTGAAGAAGAAGGGCATGCTGATGTAGACGAGAAACCCCACCGCCAGCGCCGCCAGCGTCCCCCGGGGAATGGAGCGCGACGGGTCCTTCAGATCGCCCGACATGTTCACGCCGGCCTCGATCCCCGTGACCGCCGGAAAGAAGACGGCAAAGGCCACCCAGAACCCCACCGTCATGGCCGCCGGGGCCGATCCGGTCAGGTCGAGGGAGGTCTCCTCCACCGGCCCTCCCAGGAAGAAGGAGAGGAGGGAAAGCCCGATCACGGCCATGACGATGTACTGGGAGCGAATGGCCAGGCTGGCGGACCGGATGGCCAGCGCCGCCACGGCAATCGCGGTGACGACCCCCACGATCCGCTGGTTCACCCCCGGAAACATGTCGCCGATGATCTCGGCAAACCCGATCACGTAGAGCGCCATGGAGAGCGCCAGTGCGAAGTAGAGGGGGAGGCCCACCGCGCCCCCCGTTTCCAGCCCCAGCGACCGGCTGATCATGAAGTACGCCCCCCCGGCCCGCACCCGCCGGTCGGTGGCGATGGACGCCATGGAGAGGGCCGTCACCAGGGTGACGCTCGTGCACATGACCACAATGAGCAGGGTGGACACGAGCCCCACATTCCCCACCACCCACCCGAACCTCAGGTACATGATCACCCCGAGGATCGTGAGGATCGACGGGGTGAAGACGCCTCCGAAGGTACCGAGTCCGGCCCCCCGCGCTTCGGTGGGCTCACCCTCTTTCAGGGTACCGTTCGGGGGGGAGGGCGGGGTCTGGAGGGGTGGTGTGGTCATGGGATTCCGGTCAGGGGATCCGGGTCATCGGGGTCCGGTTGTGGGATCCGGATCATGGGGTTCCGGCACGAGGGTGTCGAGCGCGGTCGGAAGCTCTCCTTCCGTTCGGAGGAGGACGACCCCGATCCCCACGAGCGCCAGGTTCAGGACCCCGATCCATCGGGCAAACCCGGGCATGAAGAGGAGAAAGAGGCCGATGGGGACAAAGGACAGCCCCCCGGCAAGGACGAGGAGCATCCCCTCGTCCCGGAGGGCGGCCACGACGGCCCAGAGGGCGAGGCTCAGAAAGAGCACGGGGAGCATGATCACCGCAGGCGCCGGCTGACTCCCGGCAGCGGCGAAGAGGGTGTGGATCAGCGCCGCCCAGAGAGGGAGGAGGGCCAGTGCCAGGAGGGCGGCGCCCCAGCGGAGGAGACGCCGCCCCCGTCGTGGGGCGGCGCCGGCGGGCGGAAGGGTGAAGGCGGACATGGACGGTGCTACCCGGGGTGGGGAAAGGGTTCCCCGGGGATCCGGAGAGCGGTTTCGGGCGGGCAGCTGCCCCGCACCTTCCCCCCTGGCGGCCGGCCCCCGGTCACAGCACGGTCACGGTAGCGTCACGATGCGCGGGGTGCTTCTTCCGGGGTCCTTGTCCTCCCCCCTGCTTCCGAGCAGGATCCAGTCACGATCCAGAGGGGAGGCACCGGGCAGGTTCGTCCTGATGCCCCCCTTCCCTCTCCCGTCCCTTCCCCCGCCCTGGCCCCCGCCCATGCCCATGCGACGCTCCCTCCCCGCGCTCCTCGGTACGGCCCTCGCTCTCCTCGCCATCGGGTGCCAGGAAGCGCCTGTGGAGGAGGAACCCCGGGAGGACGTGGGGGAATCGCGGGTGGCCGATCCACCCGGACTCCTTGTCTACGTTGTCGTGGACCAGCTTCGGGCCGATCTCCTGGACCGGTACGAGTCCGTCTTCACCGGTGGCTTCGCACGGCTCCTGGCCGAGGGCCTGCGCTTCCCGAACGCCACCTTCGACCACGCCCAGACCTCCACCGCTCCAGGGCACGCCGTGGCCTCCACCGGGACGCATCCCAACCGCCACGGGCTCGTGGGGAACAACTGGCTCGAGGAGGAAAACGGGGAATGGATCTCGGTCTACGCCCTCCGCGACACGGATTCCCCCGTGGTCGGCTTTCCCGACATGGAGGGCCGAGGGCCCGCCAACCTCGACCGGTCCACCCTGGGCGAGTGGATGCAGGCGACCTACCCGGAGGCCCGCGTCGTGTCCCTCTCGGCCAAGGATCGGGCCGCCATCGCCATGGCCGGACGGGCGCAGGGGCACGTGTACTGGATGGAGGAAGCACTGGGCCGCTTCGTGACAGGGGCCTTCTACGGGGAGGCGTACCCGGCCTGGCTGGAGGCCTTCCATGACGACGTCCTCCCCTCGATCTGGTCCGACACGATCTGGAGCTCCACGATCCCGCAGTGGGCCGTCGAACTCTCCCGTCCGGACACCTTCCGCTACGAGGGCGACGGGGTGAACACCTACTTCCCCCACCGGGCTTCCCGGGAGGCCTCGGGCGCGGATGTCCGGGCCCTCAATCAGTGGCGCGGGCGGGGCCCGTGGCCCGACGAGGCCGTGTTGGCACTGGCACGCGAGGCGGTGGAGGCCCTCGAACTGGGACGAGGCGCGGCCCCCGACCTTCTGGCTCTGGCACTCTCCCAGGTGGACCGGGTCGGCCACGACTACGGGCCCCTCTCGAGAGAGCAGCTCGACAACCTTCTCCGGCTGGACCGGGCGCTGGGCGAGTTCCTGGACGTTCTCGACGAGACGCTGGGGCCCGATGGATGGATGCTGGGGCTCACGGCCGACCACGGGGTGATCGAGCTCCCCGAAGCCCGGGCCGCCCTGGGGCTCCATGGGCGGCGGATCTCCCCCGACGAACTGGATGCACTGGTGACTGCGGCGGAGGGGGCAGCCGAGGCCGCGGGCGACAATCCGGTGGACCGCGCCCGCGCCGCCGCCCGAGCCGCGATGGAGGCCGACTGGGTGGAGGACGCCTTCGCCTTTCGCGATCTCCTCTCCGCCGGCCCCGCCGACACCCTGCAGGCCCTTTTCGTGCACTCCTGGCACGAGGCGCGGCGGCTCCCTCCCCTGGGTCACCTGGGGGTCGGGATCCGGACGGTGGAGGGAGCCTACTCGGGGCGCTACCCCAGGGGCACGGGGCATGGGAGTCCGTACTACTTCGACCGCCATGTCCCCTTTCTGATCCGCGCCCCGGGGATCTCGCCCGGAGTGGAGACGCGGCGCGTGTCCGTCGTGGACATGGCCCCCTCCCTGGCCGCACGGCTCGGGGTGGGCATTCCGGAGGATCTGGACGGCGCGGACGTGCTCCGGGACCGCTGAGCTCGGGAAGGGATCCTGGCCAGTGAATGCCGCCCCCCCCGGCCCCGCCGGGGGCGGATGACCTTCCTCGGGGCCGCGCACCCCGGGTCGGGAGCCCCGGAGGGCGGGACCCTCGCGGGCCCCTCGGGGTCGTAGGGGCTTGGAGGGGAGGCCCTGGCCGGCTCCCCGCACCCCTCGCTTCTCCTCGCGCCCCCGGGAACGTGCCCTTGAAAGCCGCCGATCTCTTCGTGCGCTGCCTCGAACGGGAGGGCGTGGAGGTGGTCTTCGCCGTTCCCGGCGAGGAAAACCTGGACCTCCTCGAGGCGCTCCGAACCTCGAGCATCCGACTCGTGGTGACCCGTCATGAGCAGGGGGCCGGGTTCATGGCGGCCACCTGGGGACGCCTCACGGGAAAGCCCGGCGTGGCGCTGGCCACCCTGGGGCCCGGGGCGACCAACCTGGTGACCCCGGCGGCCTACGCGCAGCTGGGGGGCATGCCCATGGTGCTCATCACGGGGCAGAAACCGATTCGGACGAGCAAGCAGGGCGCCTTCCAGATTCTCGACGTGGTGGGGATGATGGCGCCTCTCTCCAAGTACACCCGTCAGGTGGTGGGTGCGGCGTACCTTCCGGCCCGCGTGCGGGAGGCCTTTCGGCTGGCCGCCGAGGAAAGGCCCGGGACCACCCATCTGGAGATCCCGGAAGACGTTCTCCGCGACGAGGTGGAGGGCAAGCCGCTGGCCCCCAGCCGGCGCTGGGTCACGGTGGCGGACGAGGGGGCGGTCGAGGCGGCGGCCCGCCTTCTCGCAGGCGCCCGGAGCCCCCTCCTCGTGCTGGGAAGCGGGGCCAGCCGAACCCGGGTCTGCCACCGGCTGGCCGAGTTCGTGGAGACCTTCGGCATCCCCTTCATCACCACCCAGATGGGGAAGGGCGTGGTGGACGAGACGAGCGACCGGTACCTGGGCACGGCAGCCCTCAGCGCGGACGACTTCGTGCACGCCGCCGTGGCCCGGGCCGACGTGATCCTCAATGTGGGGCACACGGTGGTGGAGAAGCCCCCCTTTCTCATGGAGGACAACGGGGTCCAGGTCATTCATCTGGACATCGCGCCCGCCCAGGTGGACCCGGTCTACTTCCCCCAGGTGGAGGTGGTGGGTGACATTGCCGACGCCGTGGACCGCCTCATGGCCCGGCTCGAGCCGAGCCGGGGGTGGGACTTCTCCCATGTGGAGCCCCTCCGCCGGGCCTCACGGGAACACTTCGAGGCCCGTGCCGCCTCCGACGACCTCCCCCTCCGCCCGGAACGTCTCGTGGCGGAGGTGCGTCGCGCGCTCCCCCGGGACAGCATCGTCACCCTCGACAACGGGATGTACAAGCTCTGGTTTGCCCGGAACTTCCCCGCCCGGGAGCGCCACGGACTCCTCCTCGACAACGCCCTTGCCACCATGGGGGCCGGGCTCCCCTCGGCCATGGCGGCGCGGATGGTCCACCCGGAGCGCCCCGTCGTGGCCGTATGCGGCGACGGCGGTTTCATGATGAACTCCCAGGAGCTGGAGACCGCCGTCCGCCTCGGGCTCGATCTCGTGGTTCTCGTACTCCGCGACGACGGGTACGGAATGATCCGCTGGAAGCAGGAGGAAATGGGGTTCGCGGACTTCGGCCTGGACTACGGGAATCCGGATTTCGTGACCTACGCCCAGGCCTACGGCGCCCGGGGGCACAGGGTGGAGGCGGCGGAGGAGCTGGCGTCGCTCCTGGCCTCCACCCTGGACCGCCCCGGGGTGGATCTCATCGAGGTTCCGGTAAGCTACGCCGACGACCACCGGGTTCTGAACGAGGAGATCCCGGCACTGGCTCGCGCGCTTTTCTGAGTGACGCCCGCGCCCACCCGCGGCGACGCCCGCGCCCCCTTTCGAACCTCCCCCTCTACCGCACCGGGGCGGCGCCCCCGCCCTCAGGCGCCGGTGCCGATGGTTCCTCCCACTTCCTTCGAGGGGGAATCGCCGGGGGCTGAGGCCCCCGACCCTGCATTCTGCGCCACGCCCCGGAGGAGGCCGGCAAGGTCGACGCCCGCCATTCCGCCGAGCTGTTCCATGAAGGCGTAGGCCCCGTTCACCCGCTGATTCACGGCGTTGGCGGCCCCGCGTCCATCGCCCTGGTCCACGACCACGAGGCGGTCGATGTTCACCCCTTCCACCGCATCGACCGAGGTCCGGAGCATCTCGGGGAGCTTCTCCAGCGCCAGGACCTGAACGGCGCTCTCACCCCCGTTCTTGATCTCGGCGAAGATCTCGCGGAGCGCCTGGGCCTGGGCCCGTCCCCGCTCCAGAATCGGCGCGGCTGCGGCCCGGGCCTCCTCCTCGGCAGCACGACGGGCGGCCTCGGCGGGCTCCACGACATCGGCCTGGAGACGCTTCCGCTCCAGTTCGATACGCTCCTCCTCAAGGCGGCGATTGGCCATGGCCTCCTCCCTCCGGGCCTCGGCCACCGCCACGAGTTCCCGGGACTCGGCCTCCTGGTTGAGCTCGGCCCGGCGCACGCGGAGCCGGTTCTGGGCCTCGGCGATCTCGATGTCGGCCAGGGCCCTCGCCGTTTCGGCCCGCCGGTCGGCCTCGGCCTGCTTCTCCCGGGTCTCGGCCTGGGCCTCGGCCTCCGAAACCTCGGCATCGCGCACCACCTCCGCTGTCTTTCTCCGTCCCACCGCCTCCAGATACCCTACCTGGTCGCTCACATTCTGAATGCGGAGGGTGTCGAGGGTAAGGCCGAGCTTCTGGAAGTCATCGCCGGCTTCTTCCGCCAGGTGGGATGCGAAGGCGTTCCGGTCCTCGTTCACCTCTTCGGGGGTGAGCTGGGCGAGGACGCCGCGGAGGTTGGCCGCCAGCGTCTCACGGGCCACCTGCTCGATCTGGCGCCGTTCCCTCCCCAGGAGGCGTTCGATGGCGTTGGCGAAGGTGGAATCGGGGTCGGAGGCGATCTTCACGTTGGCCACGGCCTGGATGTCGAGGGGAATGTTCCCCCGCGAGTACGCGTTCCCCACGGTAATGTCGAGGGGGATGTTCCCGAGGGAGATGTACTCGACCTTTTCCAGAATGGGGATGCGGATCGTCCGACCCCCGATGACGGTGCGGTAGCCTCGTTCGCTTTCCCGGTTCCTCCGCCCGGTGATGATGGCGGCCGTGTTCGGCGGTACGATGATGATGAGTCGGCTCACCGTGACCACGAGGGCAATGATGGCGAACAGGGCGACGAAGCCGAGCGAGATGGCGATTTCCATGCCTGGCACCTCTTTCTTGATGGAACCTTCGTGATCAGGAAGGGCACCCGGCGCGAGCGGAGTGCCTGGGCGGAACGGAACCCTGCGGGAGCGGCTTCAGCCGCGTGCTTCCCCTTCCTCCAGTCGGGGCGGAGCGGGACGATCCTGGGGAAGCCCCATCTGGTCGGCCTCCTCTTCTGTGACGGGGGCCACCTCGGCCACCCCGTCACGCATGGCAACCACGACCACGTAGCGCCACGCCTGTGCCTCGGCCGGGGTGGCAGCGTGAGGACGCGCCCGGAGCGCCAGGACCCGTCCACCGAGCCGGACCGAGACTTCGCCATTCCCCGACTGGGCCGCGAAGGGGATCACCACCCGCCCCGGTGCACCCACGAACTGGTCCTCCCCCCGGGTGAACCCCGACTCGGTGGAACGGAGGTACCCCATGATCCCGGCCACCATGGCCGACACGGCCAGCGCCGAACCCGTGGCCAGGAGAGCGGTGAGCGCTGCGGTGGTCCCCATGGCCGAAAGGAGCCACCCGGAGGCCCCGAACACGGCAAGACCGTAGGCCAGGGTCCGGAAGGAAAGGGCCTGTTTCCATACGCCCACTTCGACGTTCACCGCATCGGAGGCATCGGCGAAGTCGTCGAGGGAGGCATCGCCCTCGAAGAAGTCCCCCAGCATTCCGAGGAGGAGGAGTCCTCCCCCCAGGATCGTACAGAACACGTAGATGGGGAGCATCCCCTGACCTCCGATGGAGCGTGACGGGAGCGCGGGCCCTGCCCCCCCTATACGGATCGCCGGGAAAACCCTTCACTTCCGGGCCGGCCCCCAACGGAAGCGCCGAGCCCGGCGGACGCAAGGTCCGACGCATCGACCCTTGCGGGGGACCGGTCGGGCACGCATCGATGGAGAGGCTCCCCCGTCCCCGCGGGCCTCTCCCGACGGCCTGCGTCCCCCCTCCTCCCAATGCACCCATGGCACGACCCTGCGCCCCCCACGCACCGCCCCCCCGCCGCCAGACCGCAGATCGGGCTTCCGCGCCCCGGTGGACGGTGAGCTTCCTCCTTGGCCTCTCCCTCCTCCTTCCCGCGGCAGGGGAAGCGCAGGAGGCTGAGGGAGCCCGGGCGGACCCGTCAGCCCAGGCAGCCGAGGTGAAACGCCCGGGCGACCCGCGACTCGACTCCCTTGCGGCTGAAGTGGACCGCCTCTTCGACGGGTGGCATCGTCCCGACGCCCCGGGGGGCGCGGTCCTCGTCACGCTTGGCGGGGAGGTCGTGCTTGCCCGGGGGTACGGAATGGCAAATCTGGAGCAGGGGGTGCCGATCCGTCCCTCCAGCGTGTTCGACATTGCCTCGGTGTCGAAACAGTTCGCCGTCTTCGCCCTGGCCCTTCTCGAGGCGGACGGGCTTCTCGGGTGGGACGATCCCGTGCATCGGCATCTTCCGGAACTCCCCGACTTCGGACACGAGATCACCCTTCGCCATCTCGTGCATCACACGAGCGGGATCCGGGACTGGCCCGGCACCCTGGCCATGGCAGGGTGGGACTTCCAGGACGTGATGTCGTTCGACCAGATCCTGCGCATGGCCTTCCGCCAGACCGAGCTCAATGCGCCGCCCGGCGAGGAGTACAACTACTCGAACACCGGGTACAACCTCCTGGCCGAGGTGGTGGCCCGGGTGAGCGGGCAGTCGTTCCGGGCCTTCACCGACGAACGGATCTTCCGTCCCCTCGGGATGACCCGAACCCACTTCCACGACGACCACACCGAGGTGGTGCGGGACCGGGCCGACTCCTACCGGCCCGCCCCCGGGGGTGCCCCCGGGTACCGGAATGTCGTGAACTCCCTCACCGCGCTGGGCTCGAGCTCCCTCTTCACCACGGTGGAGGACCTGGGGCGGTGGATCGCCAACTTCGAAGGGCAGAAGGTGGGGGATGCGAGGGTCTTCGCCCGCATGCACGAGCGCGGAATCCTGAACGACGGGGACACCATTGCCTACGCCGGGGGGCAGAACCACGGACGGTTCCGGGGGAGCGCCCGGTGGAGCCACACCGGGTCGTGGGCGGGGTACCGGACGGTCCTCCTCCGCCACCCCGACGAGGGGTTCGCCGTGGTGGTGCTGGCGAACCGGGCCGATGCCAACCCCACGGCGCTGGCCAACCGGATCACCGAACTCTACCTGGGAGAAGGGCTGGATCCCCCCGTGGTGGCCCAGGGGGGCGCGCAGGGGGGCGCCGGCGGTGCCGGGGCAGGTGCCGGCAGCGCGGGAAGCGATGGAGGCGCGGGTTGGAGCCCCGATCCGGACGAACTCGCGGGCTACGCGGGATCCTACCGAAGCCCCGAAACCGAGTCCACCTTCCACCTCGTCGTCACGGACGACGGTACCCTGGTGGCCCACCACTTCCGGACCGGGGCTCGGGTCCTGCGTCCGATCCAGCCCGATCGGTTCCA
Organism: Gemmatimonadales bacterium; assembly: GCA_050485885.1. GTDB lineage: Bacteria > Gemmatimonadota > Gemmatimonadetes > Longimicrobiales > Gaopeijiaceae > SKNW01. The sequence continues at coordinate 116,732 of JBJHCG010000005.1, forward strand.
GGCCCCCACCCTGGGCGAGGTGCGCTTCGTGCGGGGCGAAGGGGGAGAGATCACCCACTTCACGGCAAACCAGCCCCGGGTGCACGGGCTTCGCTTCGACCGGGTGCGGTGAAGGAAGCCACACCGCCGTGAAGCTTCCAGAGCGGAAGGAAAGCCGGGGCGGGGGGTAGGGGTCCGGAGGTCGAATCCTCCGCCTTCACCTCCCGGGGGCTCCGACCCTTCCCCCGTGGCGTCACCCCCTGGTGCCGGGGGGGGCCGCCTGAAGCTCCCGGCCGTCCAGCGCCTTCACGCGGGGTGGGAGGGGAGCGACCGGAGGGGGCGGAAGGTCTCCTCCCCGGCCAGTCGCTGGCCGAACCCCTCCAGCGCGCCGGGCCAGCCCGTGGCTCCCCCCGGTCGGCGGAGGCATCCTCCTCCGCCGAGGGAGCCGTCTATCCCCGCCGGGACGCATGCCATGCAGCGAGCACCTCGGCCTCCCGCTCGGCGGACGCGCCGGCACGGAACGCAGCCTTTCGTTCCGCGCTTCGGGCGTGATGGAAATCGAGGGTGGCCTGGGTCGTATCGGCAAGGGAGCGGAAGGTGAGCCCGGCGGCCACCTCGCGCGTCAGGTCGAAGCGGGCAAACCCCTCCCACCCCGGGAGGTCGGCCGGGCGCCAGACCGGCATCTCCTGGTAGGGGCGGAAGCCATGCTCGGCCAGGAAGGTCCGGGGCACCCAGGTCCAGCGCAGCGGCATTGTCGTGACGGCGGCGATCCCGTGGAGGAACTCGGCCATGGAGCGACCGTTCTCTGGCCCGATCCCCATGAAGGTGCCGTGGATCCGGTCCTCGCAGAGGCGAACCGCCCACTCCGAGAGATCCCGAACGTCGATGACCTGCACCCGATCCCCCTCCGGGCTCCCGGGAGCCAGGATCTCGCCCCCGCGCTCGATCCGGACGGGCCAGTAGGTGAAGCGGTCGGTGTCGTCGTCGGGTCCGACAATGAGTCCGGGCCGAACGATCGTGGTGCGCGCCCCGAAGGCGGCCCGCGCCTCCTCCTCGGCCAGCGCCTTGGCCAACCCGTACGGATACGGGCGCCCCTCGCTCCAGTTCGGCGTCGTCTCGCGGGTGAGCACCGGCTCCTCCACGGTGGCCGGGACCCTGCGGATCTCCCGGAAGACGGAGCGGGTCGAAATGAAGAGGTACTGGTCCACCGCATCCCGGAGGAGCCCGGCCGAGTCCCGCACCCAGTCCGGCGCGTCGGCCCGGGAGGCCGAGTTGTCGATCACCGCATCCCAGCGCCGCCCCCGCAGCGCCGCGAGGTCCCCCGTCTCGCGGTCGCCGGCAAGCTCCTCCACCCCGTCGAACATCCCCGGCGCCGAGCGGCCGCGGTTGAAGACCGTGACCTCGTGGCCGCGAGCGAGCGCGTAGCGCACCATGTGGGGCCCGATGAACCCCGTGCCTCCGAGAATGAGGAGTCGGATGCGGCGGGGGCCGGTCCCGGTCGGGGGGTTGGAAGACGCCGCCGGCGAGGGGGCGGTGGCCACCGTGGTGAGCGACGCGGCGCCCCGGGTCAGGGCAGCGACCCCTCCGGCGAGAGCGGCCTGGCGAAGAAAGGTGCGGCGGGAGGTCATGGGCGAGGGCGGGAGGTCGTGGGGAACGGTGCGAGGTCAGGGACGAGTCCGGGCCGTGAGGGCTCCGTCGAGGGGGGGCCAGCGGCGGGCACCACGGGCGGACCGTTCATCGGGGGGCGGACCGTTCATCGGGCCAGCGCCTCCACCCGCGGGCGGAGCCCGGGCTCCGGATCGGGCCAGAGGGCAAGGAAGCGGGCCCGGTGGTACGCGGCCTCGGCCTCGTGGCCCAGCTCCCCGAAGCGTCGGGCAGCCTGCTCGTGAGCCAGGGCCAGGAGAAGGTAGTGGGTGGGGCCCTCCCATGGGTGGAAATAGCTCCATGCGTCCATCCAGGGGGTCTCGGTGTAGCGAGCCCAGGCGACCGCCGCCGAGTCCGGCTGCCCCGCCGCTTCGAAAAGGCGGGCAGCCATGGGCTCCCAGCAGGCCGGGCAGGCCCGATCCTGGCGGGCCATGCGAAGGAGTACCACCGCCTCGTCCAGCTGCCCTTCGGCCCCCAGGGCGAGGGCTTCAGTCGCCCACCCCAGGGCCTGATCCCGGGGTCGGAGCGCCTCGGGTGTCTCGGCCTCATGGCGATTCCAGAGGCGCCGTGCCTCGGCCGGGCGGTCGGCGGCGGCGAGAAGGAAGGCGGACCACCCCCAGGGTAACCGAAGGCCTGGCGGAAGTGTCTCGAGCTCCGGATCAGCCAACCCCTCGAGGAGGGTACGGGCCGCTGCTGCAGGATCGCCCAGCACCCAGAGCTCCGTGAGGGCCTGCTCCTCGGCCGCCCACATGCGCTGGCGTGGATCCTGGCCTCGGCGGTTCTGCCGCGCACGCTCGAGAACGGCCCCAGGACGGCCGCGGGCGAGGTCCAGTTCATCGGTGGGCCGGCCCATGGCCACCCACCGCGCACGGACGGCTTCGAGGTCGCCTTCCGCCAGGAGCACCCGGTCCCGGAGGCCGCTCACCGTGGGATGCTCCGGGTGTTCGGCCTCGATCTCGTCGAGGAGGGACCGGGCGTCGTCGACCCGCCCCTGGGCCAGGAGATTTCGAACGAGGTTCCACCCCACCGGCCCCGGGCGACGGTCGCCCAGCTCCCGGGCGCGACGGTGCGCTGCCTCGGCGTCCGTGAAGCGGCCCATCAGATCGAGGGTATGCCCGAGGTTGGCCCACGTCCCGGGGACCTCCGGTTCGAGCTCGGTAAGGACCGTCCACTCGACCAGCGCCTGCGGGTACCGTCCGGTGACCACACCGAGTTGCCCCCGGGTGGCCCGGCGCTCCACCTCGGTCATCCTCTGCTCCAGCCGGAGGGCTTCCTCCAGGTAGAAGAGTGCAGAGTCCGGCATGGCGTTGTTGTAGAAGAGGATGCCGAACGACCGCTTCACGCTCGCGAAGTCGGGGTCGAGGGTCAGCGCCTCACGGAAGAGCTGATCGCGGATCCGCCCCTCTCCCCGCTGGTCGGCGTCCAGTGCCTGCACGTAGAGCTGTAGCGCCGGGAGGGAGGAGGTGGTCACGTCGCGCAGCGGAGGGCTCGCCCGCACCGTGCGGAGGGACTCGCCGGCGTGGCTCCGGAGGCGGCGCGAGAGCCGGTCCACGGCCGGGAGGATGTCGGTGGAGTCCGCGGCCGTCTCGCGGTAGCTCGCCACCACCCGGCCCGAGTCCGGGGTCACGAGGCGAAGCGAGAGGTTGTACCCGCTCCCGGCGCGGGAGACATCCCCCTCCGCCACCACGGCCACCCCCATCCGGATCGCCACCTCCCGCGCCAGGTCCCCGTCCAGCCGTACCTCGGCCGGGCGACCCATCCGGTCCAGGGTGTGGCGGATGCGGGAACGGTCGACGGTGGAGAGGAAGGTCGACTGCGAGAGATCCACCCGGATCGCCTCGGTCACGACCCGGGCCAGGGCCGAATCCCCGGTCAGGGGGTCGAGCTCCGCCAGGAGGAGGGTGGGGACCTCGCCCAGTTCGCCCCGGGCTGCGAGGGATCCTGCGGGCCCGAACCCGGCGCGCTGGAGGAGCATGAAGGCCACCACGAGCACACCCAGCCCGAGAAAGGCCGTACCCCCGGCAAGCCCGGCCCGCCTCCAGGTGAGGGCGGGAGCCGGACGCGGGGCCGAAGCCGGCTGGAGCAGGGGCGCCGAACCCTGGACCGGCGTGGATCCGGGTTCCGCGCCGGCTGGCGCGGGGCCTGCCCCGGATGACACAGCCTCGGGTGCCACGGCGCCGTGGGCCTCCGACGCATTCCCTCCCGCGCTGCCCCCATTCGCCCCGGTCGACCGCTCCTGCACAAAGGCAGTGGCGAGGACCACCGGGAGCCCGAGGAGAAGGAGGAGGAGGGCCACGGGAGGCACCCAGTCCGGGAGGCCCAGCCCCTGCACGAGGCTCAGCACCACCTGGTACGCCACCCACGAGCCGCCCAGGTAGATCCCCAGGACCTGCCAGAGCGAGCGCCGGTGCATTTCGGAGACGAGGTGACGAAGGCCCGACATGGCGGGGCTCATGCGGCGGAGGAAGATTCGAACGGGGGGTGCCTGCACGACTGCGCGTCAACGTGCACTCCCCCGGAGGCATCCGCAATTCCACGCCCCGCGTCGGCGGAGCGCGCCATGCCCTTGTCAGGGGGTGAGGATTCGCACCCGGCTTCCCCAGGGGTCCTCGGCTTCGCATCCCCCGGCTTCCAGCGGTCGCACTCGATGACCACCCGCCTCGAGTCGACCGAAGGCGGCCTCGACCTCGCCCGCATCCGGGAGGACGACGGTCCAGTGGCGGAGGCGGGCGTCGCCCTCCCCCGCAGGCGGGGCCCCGAGCGCCCAGGTGTTCACCCCGAGGTGGTGGTGGTAGCCGCCGGCGGCCAGAAAGAGGGCCCCGGGATAGCTCCGCATTCGGACCCGGAGCCCCAGGGCCTCCCCGTAGAAGGCCTCGGCCTCGGCGAGGTCGCCCACATGAAGGTGAAGGTGGCCCATGCGGGTCCCCGGAGGGAGCCCCGCGAAGGGTTCGCCGCCCCCGGCGCGGAGCAGACCTGCAGCATCGAGAGGGTCGGTGGTCATGCGGAGCTCGCCATCGGGGCCGTGCTCCCACGTGCCCTGCGGACGGTCCGCATAGACCTCGATGCCCAGACCGTCGGGGTCCGTGAGGTAGAGCGCCTCACTCACCCCGTGGTCCCCGGCCCCCACCCGCTCCCCCAGGCGGCCCAGGTGGGCCAGGAAGCGCCCCAGCGCAGCGCGGTCCGGGAGGAGGAGCGCGAAGTGGAAGAGGCCGAGGCGGGAGCGTGGCACCGCAGGGAGGCTGCCGGCCACCTCGACGAGTTCCACCAGCGGGACCCCCTCGGAGCCCCCGAGGCGGGTCTCCGGACCCCCGGCTTCAGGGAGGGGGCGGGCCTCCTTCGCCCTCGCGGGTTCGAGGGGGACCAGGCCCAGCACCTGCCCATACCATTCCGCCGAACGGTCCAGGGAGGCCACCTGGAGCCGCACCGGCCCGAGACGGAGGGCCTCCGGGAGGTGGGGAGGCATCCCTCAGTCCCCCGACCTCGATGCGGTTTCAACGTGGATCACCCCGAACCAGGCCACATTCCCGTAGAGCGCCGCCGCCTCGGCGCCCCGGATGGAGCGGAGGGTGAAGCCCCGCGCCGGCATGTCACCCAGCTCCCCGAGCCATGCGGCAGGCGGCTCGGTTGCAAGGGGCTCGCTTCGGATCAGGGGCCGGGAGCGCGGAGGGATCTCACCGTCGACGAAGACGATGGCCCGTGCCCATGCCGGGTCACCCTCGCCGAGGAGGTGAGGGATATGCATGGCACCTTCCGGGCGCGGGTCCCGGGCGTACGCCATCTCGAGGAGGGGGAGGTGGTCTTCGAGGCGCTGCCGGAGCGAGGCCTCCGCGGATGGCGTGCCCGCTTGTTCGGGGGCATGGCCCGGCGCAGGCACCTCGTCCCCTTCCCCGCGAACGCGCGTGATGAGGATGGCGCCGGAACGGGCTTCCTCTCCCCATCGGCCTCGGGCCTCCCCGGCGTGAACCACTTCGATTCGCCCCACCCAGTCCGTCAGGGCCTCGTCGAAGAGGGCGTTGAATCCGCCCTCGAGGATCACCCCATCGACGAGACGGAGGGGGGCGGGCGGGGCGGGCGTGGGTGTACGCTCGAAGGGCGGAGGGGGATCGGCCGAGGCGGCGCATGCGGCAACGCCTCCCCCGAGAATGAGCCCTCCTCCCAGGACCAGGGCCACCCGGAGGAGCGCCGACCCGGACGCATGGGGTGAAGATTTCATGGAACGTCTCCTGGAAAGGGTCCTGGTCGCTCCGGGCCCGGGCTCGGGAGGGGGGCGCCCCGGAAGGCCGTTGGACCTCCCGGGCAGGACTACCCCGGAACCCGTTGGGTGCGGGTCTCCATGGTGCGACGCATCGCCTGTCCCTCCGGCGACCCGAGCGTCATGGAACTCGTCATGCGCGATTCGACAAGTCGTCCGGCATCGAGGTCGAAGAGGATGAACCCCGTGGCCTCGCCGCTCCCACGTTCGCCGTAGTCCGCCTCGCCCCTGAGTTCGACACGGGCGATCCGGCCCCCGTTCGAAGTGTCCACGCCCGCGAGGGTGTGCTGGAGCGGGACCCCGCCCCCCACATTCAGCTGGATGGCGCTCACGAAGGGGGCGTCCTCGCGAAGCGCCGGAGGGAAGCTGGCAAGGAGACCGTCCGCCCGGTCCTGGGGACCGAAGAGGCTCATGAGGAAGATGCTCTCGATCATCTCCGCCTCGGAGCGCCCTGCGGCGCGAGCGATGTCGGCCGGGTCGAGCAGGCCCCCTGCCGTAAGGCCCATTTCGAGGGGTCGGCCGACCATGGCGTGGAGGAGGTCGGCTACCGGATCCTCCTCCGACGGGGAGGAAGGGGGGGCCGCGCCGTCAGTGTCCGCCGGTTCCGGGGGGGAAACCTCCTCGACGAGGAACTCGAGCCGGCCCGACCCATCCGCCCCGGCCTCCCGCACCCGGAGCCGTACGGTGATGGCGGTCTCCTGGGTCTGCTCCCCCCCCGGGCCGGTGACATGCCCCGTCATCGTCACCGTCCGCAGGAAGACCGCGCCCTCCTCCACCTGGAACGGAAACTCGACAAGCTGGGCCGAGAGAGGGGTCGGTGCCAGGACGGAGCCGGCGCCGAAAAGGCCGCCGGCCGCAAGGATGGCCGCGAACGCGATCGGGGTGGCCGAACGGCCTGTGCGGGGGTTTCGAGGAGCAGGCACGCGCTATCCTTCAGTTCGGGGAGACTCCGGCATGAACATCCGGGGCATCATACGGAAGCCGGCAGGAAAACGCAAGCGTGAGGTGGGGACCCGTTCCACGAGCCCCGGCAACGCCATGCGTCGAGGGGGTGCCCACCCCTTCGGTCCGGCGGCGCCCCCGTTCCATCGCCGGCCTTCGGGCGACCCGACTGAACCGACGGATCCCCTCGATCAGCGAGAGGGGCCGCCCTCGCCGGGTGCCGCCAGGAACCGGTAGATCGCCGCCCCCAGGGCCCCACCGACGAGGGGGGCGATCCAGAAGAGCCAGAGCTGCGCCGTGGCCCATCCGCCCACATAGACCGCAACGCCCGTGCTCCTGGCGGGGTTCACCGAAGTGTTGGTGACCGGAATGCTGACGAGGTGGATGAGGGTCAGGCCAAGCCCGATGGCGAGAGGCGCGAAGCCGGCCGGGGCACGCTTGTCGGTGGCACCCATGATGATGAGGATGAACATCATGGTCATGACGACTTCGGTGAGCATCGCCGACTGGAGCGAGTATCCTCCGGGGGAATGCTCACCATACCCGTTCGAGGCAAACCCGTCTGCCACATCGAACCCGGCACGGCCTGTGGCGATGAGGTAGAGAATCCCTCCGGCCACCACCCCCCCCAGCACCTGGGCCACGATGTACGGGGCAAGATCCTTCGCGGGAAAACGCCCCCCCGCCCAGAGCCCGATGGAAACGGCAGGGTTGAGGTGGCAGCCCGAGATGTGGCCGATGGCATACGCCATGGTCAGGACGGTCAGACCGAATGCGAGCGACACACCGAGGAGCCCGATGCCCACCTCGGGAAAGGCCGCGGCGATGACTGCACTTCCACACCCCCCGAAGACCAGCCAGAACGTTCCGATGAACTCCGCAGCAGCGTTCCTCATGTTCCGAGCCTCCCGTGCCTGGACAGACCGCCCGACCTGCGCGAATTCGCGCACGGTGCGTCGCCTGACCTCCCTGCGCAAGAGTCCTGCGGGTCGGAGCACGGATCGATACGGCGCCAGGATGCCGGCGCCCGGACCTCGGCGCCGGAACCTCCCCCGGGCCAGGTACTTGCCCAGGAAGGGCGCACCCCTCACTTCGCTCCTTCGCGCATCTCCTGGAGCCGGGCCCCCACACGTTCCGCCTGGTCCATGTGCCTGCGGGAGTGTTCCACGCAGGTCTCGAACCAGGCGCCGATGGAAAAGCGCAGGAGAGGGATGACGGGTGAACGGGTCCGGATGCGGCCCAGGTCCAGTCCTTCCGAAGCACGAACCAACGCGGCGAACCGGGCGTTTCCTTCGGTCAACCCGGCGAGGTAGTGCGCTGGAGGGGGGAAGTCCAGGAGCTCCGCCGGGGGCCCGGCCGGAGTCCGGGGGGGAACGCCCGGCAAGGCCGTCGGCCGCATGGATGGAGGTGTGAAAAGCCGGGGACCCCGGGGCCCCACGAGGCGGATCCACCCCCGGGCCAGGGGGCCCCATGCGTAGGGTCCTTCGCCCCTGGGTCTCCCCTGGGCGAGCGCCTTTTCGAAGGAGGGGAGGTAGAGGCGAAGGGAAACCGTCATGTGCTCCATGCACGCTGCCATGGACCACCCCCGCGGGTCCGGTTTCCAGTGGAACTCCCGGCGCGAGTGGCGGTGGACCAGGGCCTCACCCCGATGGTCCAGGGCCTCGATGGCGTGGAGGAGGGCCTCTCGCTGCGGGTCCATGCGCCCACCGGAACTGGGGGAAGTGGAGCGGGGAACCGGGGCGCCGGGGCCTGCCCTGCCTTCCCCGGTGCGCCGCGGCGAACCTCGATCTACCATGGTAGGGCGACCCCGGGTCGAAAGAGAAGTACGTTGCCTCCCCTGGGGGGACTCGGCACGGGAAAGGAACCCGAGCCCATCGGAAACCTCGTCGAACGGTGCGATTCGGCTGAAGGCGAGGAAGGGCCACATCCGGGACTCCCGGGAGGGCGCGATGGAGGGCTCGGGGGAAAGCACCGCCGCCGCAGCGAAGGCGCCCCACCTTGCCCCGTGGTCCTCTCCACCGTCGATTCCCCTTCTTCTCCCTCCAGCCCGCGCCCGCTTCCTTCTCCCGCCTCCGCCCCCCTTCATGACCCATCGTCGCCGACGGCCCCCGCGCATCGCCGTGGAATCGGTTCTCATCGTCTTTTCCATTCTGCTGGCCCTGGCGGTGAATGCCTGGTGGAGTGGACGGCAGGACCGTGTCCGGGTGGCCCAGGCCCTGGTCTACCTCGACGCAGAGGTCCTTTCCAACCGCGACCGGGTACGTGGCGTCCTCCCCTACCACCGGGAGCTGCACGGGATCTTCATCCGGGTGCTTGCCGGCGAGGTGGAGTCCTCCAACCAGGGGCTCCAGGAGGCGGGCTTCCAGGGCTTTCGGCCTCCGGGGCTGGTCCGGGCGGCGTGGGAAGCCGCCCTGGCCGGGGGGGTTCCGGGGCTCATGCCCTTCGAAGACGTGTCTCTCCTGGGCGAGGTCTATTCGTGGCAGGACCGGGTGCATCGGCTCTCGGTGGACGGGCTCGCGGCCATGCTCGGGCCCGGCGCCTTCAACCCCGACAACTTCCAGTCTCTCATGACGCAGGCCCTGGGACATACCACCGATGTGATCCTGGCCCAGGAGGAGCTCCTGGGGCGCTACGATGCCTGGATCCTGCACCGGGGGCTCGAACCATGAGGTGCGGCGCGAGGCCGGCGCTCCCCCATGGGCCCTCCGATCCGGGTCGCATTGGCGGTCCTGTTCGCCGTGCCGATCCAGGCCGGGGTGCCGATCCGGGCCGCGGCGGCGGTCCGGGTCGCCGCAGCGGTCCGGGTCGCCTTGCCAGTCCGGGCCGAGGTGACCATGCGGGTCGCCGCAGCGGTCCGGGTCGCCTTGCCGGCCCGCGCCCCGGTGCCGGTCCGGACGATGCCGCCAGCTCCTTCCCGCTCCATCCCAGGGCTCCCATGCTCCGAATCCCTTCCCCGTGGGGCCGCCCCCGCGGCGCCGCACCGGACCGCTCCTCCCTCCCCCGCCCCGGGGTCATCCTCGGCGCCCTCCTCTTCGGCGCCGTCGGGCTCTTCGGTCTTGCGGCCTGCGGATCGGACGAAGCGACCGTCCGGGATGCATCTTCCCTCCCCGACCCGGCCGCCGCCACCACCGAACTCGAGCGGTGGGAAGCCCGAGCCGCCCGGGTCACCCTTGCCCGCGACGACTGGGGAATCCCGCACATCCACGGGGTGACCGATGCCGACGCCGTGTTCGGGATGATCTACGCCCAGGCCGAAGACGACTTCCCTCGCATCGAGCGGAATCTTCTCATTGCCCAGGGGCGATGGGCCGAGGCCGAAGGAGAAGGGGAGCTCTGGCGCGACCTCCGGCAGCGGATGTTCATCGACGAGCGCGCGATGGAGGCCCTTCGGGAGGAGGCCCCGGAGTGGCTCCAGGCCCTTCTCGACGCCTGGGCCGACGGGCTCAACTATTACCTCCACACTCACCCCGAGGTGGCCCCGCGGGTCCTGGATCGCTTCGAGCCCTGGATGCCCCTCGCCTTCAGCGAAGGGAGCATCGGGGGGGACATCGAACGGGTGAACCTGGCCCGCCTCGCCGAGCTCTACGCGGAGGGACCGGAGCCCGTGCGGGTCGCGTCTGCCCCCGAGAGGGGAGCGCGGATCCTGGCCTCCCTCGTCACCCCCGATCCGGAGCTCGAGCCCCGGGGGTCGAACGGGATCGCCATTGCGCCCCGCCTCACCGAGAACGGAAACGCCCTCTTCCTCATCAACCCCCACACCTCCTTCTACTTCCGCCACGAGGCCCACGTGCGGAGCGACGAGGGGCTTCACGCGTATGGAGCGAGCACCTGGGGGCAGTTCTTCATCTACCAGGGCTTCAACGAGACCGCCGGGTGGATGCACACCTCCAGCCGGGCCGACAACATCGACGAGTTCCTGGAGGAGGTGGTGGAGCGTGACGGTACCCTCTACTACCGGTTCGGCGAGGAGGAGCGCCCCCTGGAGCGGCGCGAGGTGACCGTGCGCTACCGGGTGGCGCAGGATTCCCCTGAAGCCGCCCGCTCCGCCGGGCACGACCCCGCCGGGCCTCCCACCACCGGGCCGTCCGCGACCGAACCCGGCTTCGCCGAGCGCACCTTCGTCGTCTACCGCACGCATCGGGGGCCCGTGGTCCGGGCGACGGATGGCCGGTGGGTGAGTGTGGCCATGATGGAGGAACCCCTGAACGCCCTCATCCAGTCGTACCAGCGCATGAAGGCCCCGAACCTCGAGGCGTACCTCGAAACCATGCGCCTCCACACGAACTCCTCGAACAACACCCTCTTCGCCGATGCCGACGGGAATGTGGCGTACCTTCACGCCAACTTCATCCCCGTGCGGGACCCCCGGTTCGACTACGACGAACCCGTGGATGGCGCGGACCCTGCCACCGACTGGCAGGGTGTGCACACCCTGGAGGAGAGTCCGAACGCCATCAACCCGGCCACCGGGTGGGCCATGTGCACGAACAACTGGCCCTGGTCCGCCGCCGGGGAGGCGAGCCCCCTCCAGCAGGACTTCGCCCCCTACTTCGACCGGGGGATCGAGAACGCCCGGGGGATGAACGCGCTACGGGAGCTGGAGGGGGTGTCGGGGTGGACGCTGGAGCGCCTCCACGCCGCCGCCTACACCACGCACCTTCCGGCCTTCGCCGCCATGGTCCCGCCCCTCGTGGAAGGGTGGGATGCACTCGATCCGGGGGATCCCCTCCGGGAGGCCACGGCCGAGGCCGTGTCCCTCCTTCGCGAGTGGGACTTCACCTGGGATGTGGAGTCGGTGCCCACCGCAGTCGCGGTGTTCTGGGGAACGGAACTGCTCCGGGGGCTGGCGGGCCGGGCCCAGGCCGCTGGAATGGATGCCACTCTCTACGCCGCCGAGGGGACCACGCCCGAAGGACGGCTCCGGGCCCTGGTCACCGCCCTCGATCGACTGGAAGCGGACTTCGGCGACTGGCGCACCCCCTGGGGCGAGATCAACCGGTTCCAGCGCCTCACCGGTCGGGTCCAGGGGCGCTTCGAGGACGATGCGCCCTCCCTTCCGGTGGGCTTTACCTCGGCCCGGTGGGGATCCCTGGCCTCCTACGGGGCCGGCCCGCAGTCGGGGACCGCACGGTGGTACGGCACGAGCGGGAACAGCTTCGTGGCCGTGGTGGAGTTCGGGGAGCGGGTTCGGGCCATGGCCATCACCGCCGGTGGGCTCAACCACGATCCAGCCTCCCCCCACTTCAACGACCAGGCGGAGCTGTATGCATCCGGCGGGCTCCGCCCTGTCCACTTCCACCCGGACGAGGTGGCCGCCGCCACCGTCCGGAGCTACCGGCCGGGGGAACGGGCCGGGGCGACCACGGCGCTCCGGGTCTCCCCGGAGGCGATCCGCGATGCCGAGTCCTCGGTGCTCCTCCGCATCGACGCGCTGGAAGGATCCATCGAGGTGGAGCCCGGCACCTCGTTCGGGGCGGCAGAGCGCTTCACCGGCGCCAGCCTTGCTCCCCATGGCCGGGCCCTCGCCCTGAGCGCAACCGGGGCGGCGCATGGGGGGGGATGGGTCGTGGAGATCCCCGACGATGCCGAGCCGGTTCCTTCGCCCGCGGCCTTCCAGTATGGCGGGGAGGTGGAGCTCGGCCCCTGGAGCGAGGAGGGCCGCTACGTGGTCTTCGTCCTGCGAGGCCCGGCAGGGGACCAGACCCTGCGGGTGGTCTCTCTCGCGGCCCTGGGAAGCACGGTGGAGGAGGCCGGGAGGATGGTGCGCCTGCCCGACCACGACGACCTCCCCCCTGAATCCCGCATCTACGAGGTGGAGGGGTGGAGAAACGGCCTCCTCGGCTTCGCCGTGGAAGGGGCACGCTGGCACTTCGATCCGGAGTCCGGAGAGGTGGTACCGGACGCAGGGTAGGAGAGGCGCACCGGGACGGGCTGGAACCGGGCAGGTCCATCGTGCGCGTCAGAAGGAGATCCGCGTGCGGATCACCACCGGGTGCCCCTCCTCCCCCTCCGATACGAAGAGTCCCACCTCCCCGCGAATCCGGGGGGGGATGCCGGCGGCCACGGGGGAGAACCCGGGCTCGACCGAGGCCAGGAGCGCCCCGTCGCGGTCGAAGACGTCCCAGCGAGGGGGAACGCCCTCGCCGTACCGGGCGCGCTGCACCCAGAGGCGCCCCTCTCCATCGAGAAAGAGGCCCTGGAGGGCGGGCTTCCGGTCCGGAATGGCCCGGGAGAGTTCCCGGGCGGTGGCCTCGTCCAGCCCGAGGCCCTCGACCCTCGCTTCCAGGGCCGAAGCCCGGTCCTCGGCCGTGACGGGGGCCCGGGGCATGTCGGCCTCGAGGATCATGACCGTGTCCCCCGCCGGATCGAGGTGCACGATCCGCCACACACCCCCTCCCGCCACTGACCAGAATCCGCCCCGGGGGTCCACCACCGTGGGCTGGACCGGGTCGAAGGGGACCCCGAACATGGAGAACCCTCCCCCACCCGATGCGATCACGAAGCTCCGGTTGGATCGCTCGCCGAGCTCGATGGAGTCCCGGGCCTCCGTTTCGGGATGCACGGCATGGAACCAGAGCGTGGACCGGGACTCGTTCAGCCCGATCTCGGGCATGGTGGACGGGCCGCCTCCCACGGAGACCCCCCGGGAGCCCCAGAAGCGTCCTGCGTGGTCCCGCTCCTCGGCCCAGACGAATCCCCAGCCGGGCACGGGAAAGGGTGCGCGGAGCACCTCGGTCCCATTGGGCTCGAGCCCCAGGATCCGCATCTTGCCATGGTCGTTCACCCAGAGGAGCCCCCCGTGCTCCTTGAAGATCCCGTTGCCCTGGCTGATCTCCCCAGGCCCCTCTCCCGGGCCCCCCAGCGTCCGGAGGTAGGCCCCTTCGGCATCGAAGACCCGTATGGCCCGGGCCTGGAAGTCGAGCACGTAGAGGGAACCATCGGACCCCACCTCCACCCCCCGGACCTGCCCGAACATCTCCCAGGGCTCGCCGTCAAGGACGCCGAGAACGAGGTCGGTCTCGAGGCGGTGGGTGGGATCTTCCGGGAGGGCCCCATGCCGCACCAGGACCCCACCCCCCGGGAGCTCCTCCCGGGTCACGTCCGATCCGGCGGAGGACGCCCCCTCTCCGCACCCGAGGAGGGTCAGGAGGAGAAGACCGGGGAGGAGGCCGAGGACGGGAGCCGATGCCCGGGTCCTGGCGGGCGCCGAGGGGCGCGCTCCGGCAGAGAGGGGCGCCTCGGCAGGGGGAACGGGAGCACACCACACATGTAGGAACATGTAGAGACAGGTCGGAAGGGGGCTCATGGCAGACCAACCAAACGCATCGTAGCGAGCCCTCTCCCGGCCGGCAAGCACTTCGTGCCCGATGCCCCGCCGGAACGGATGCCCGCCCCGGGGTCCCGGGGCGGCAGTCCCTTTGCGTGGCCCCAGGCTCCGGGAATCAAGGCCCACCCACGGGGGGGCACTCCGCCCGTGGCCTCGAGGCAGAAGACCCTGCGCGTCGCCCCAGGCTCCGGGCGTCAACGGCCGCCCACGGGGGGGCGCTCCGCCCGGGGCCCCGGGGCAGCAGACCCCGCGCGTCGCCCCAGGCTCCGGGCATCGAGGCCCGCCCCCTGGGGGCGCTCCGCCCGAGCCCCCGACGCGATCATCGGGGAGGGAGGCCGTCTCCTCCTTCGCCCTCCCCCGCGCCGGCCCTCCCGTCCCCGCTCGCGCCACCCCCGCTCGCGCCGTCGTCGTACCGGGTGACGAGGGCCTCCTCCACCGCGGCCCGGAAACCCTCGCGGAAGCCCCCGCCCCCGGCCGGGGAGATCTGGGCCATCACCACGATGACGAGGCGCTCCACCGGGTCGATCCAGATCCGGGTGCCGGCCGAGCCATCCCACCAGAACTCCCCCTGGCGCACAGGATGGCTGTAGCGGCTCGGGTCGAGGGCCACCGCGAAGCCCCCCAGGCTCCACCCCGATCCGGCCCAGAAGCCGCCGGCGCCCAGGGGGAGGAGGGCCTCGGGTACGGCGTTCTCCCGGGCCATCCGCACCGTTTCTGGGCCAAGGAGTCGCCGGGCGGTGGCCGGGCCCGCCTCCGCATCCGCCACCCACCCCTCGTCGAGGAAGAACTGGCCGAAGCGGAGGAAGTCCTCGGTGGAGGCCACGAGGCCGACCCCGGCGCTCACGAGACAGCGGTGGTCGGTCACGTCGAGGGGTTCCATGGCATGGGGGCGAAGCCTTCCCTCGGCGTCGGCCCTGTGCACCGTGGCGAGGCGGGCCATCCGGTCGCCCTCGACCCGGAACCCCGCATCGCGCATGCCCAGGGGAGCGAAGATCCGCTCCTGGAGGAAGATGTCGAGGGGCTGGCCCGAGGCCACCTCCAGGACCCGGCCCAGGACCTCGGCGTGCATCCCGTAGCGGTACCGGGTGCCGGGATCCTCGAAGAGCGGGAGCGCGGCCACCCCGTCGACCACCTCCTCCAGGGTATGGTCCCAGCGATGCACCTCGTGCTCCCGGTAGCGGGGGGAGGACCGGCTCCCGATCCCCGAGGTGTGGGTGAGGAGGTGGGCGAGGGTGATCTCGCCCTGGCGCGGCCGGGTGGGGGATTCGCCTGCGGAGTCCCGCCCCCCCGGGGGAGGTGCCCCCGGGGCCGCGACGGGGGCCGTGTCACCCGCTGGACCGGGTGCATTCCCCACCACCTCCTGCCCCTGGAAGGCCGGAAGCCATCGTGCGAGGGGATCGTCCAGGTGGAGGCGCCCTTCCTCGTGCAGAAGAAGGATGCCGAGGGAGGTGACGGGACGGGTCATGGAGTAGACGCGGAAGAGGGCGTCTGCGGACATGGGGTCGCCGGACTCCACGTCGCGCACCCCCAGCGCCACCTGGTAGACGAGGTGGCCGTCGCGGAGGACCGCCGCCACGACGCCGGCCAGATCCCCGGCCGCCAGGTGGGCCTCGAGGCGGGCGGTGGCCCGATCCAGCGCAGCCGACGACATCCCCATGGCCTCGGGGGTGGCCCGGGGGAGGGAGTCGGGGGCGAGAGGTGCGGGGAGCGGGGCCAGGAGCCCGGCCCCAACGAGGGCGAGGGAGGCGAGGGAGAGAGGGATCATGGCTCGCTTCGGACCTCCACTCGGGGCTCGATGGCCCGAGAGTTCGCGGGACGGATCGTGGTTCGCCGGCGTCCGGAGCGTTCCAGGGCCGGCGCCCTGCGGACAGGTGGCTGGAAGCATTGGCCCATGGTGACTCCAATTCGGGGGATGCGGGGTAGGCGGTGCGCGTGCCCGCGGGAGGGGGAACGCCGGCTGCCCACCGAACCAGCGGGTCAGACGCGTGGTCGCGGTGCGTGCCTGCGGGAGGGGGGACTGCTGGCCGTGCCCTTCGAGGCGGGAACTACGAAGAAGCCCGGATCAGCGGGAAACCCCCTTGCTCCTCAAGGTGTGGTCGGATAGGAGGGGGTATCTTGCCGCACCCGGGCCGTCCCGTGCAAGGCGGGGGCGTGGTGGGAGCCGCAGCGCCGCAGCGCGCGGGTCGGGACCCCGAGGCATCGTGCCTTGCAGCGCCACACCGGGTGCCCTGCAGCGCCACACCGATCTGCCAGGTGGCGGCGTTCGTACCTGGGTTCCCCCCTTCCTGGAGGTCTTCCATGCTCAACCCCCGTCTGCACGCCGCCCCTCGGACCTCGTGCCGGAGCTGGGGGGGGGTCGTGGCCATGGCCCTGCTCGTTGCGGGGACCGGAGTCGCGCAGCCGGCCCACGCCCAGGTGCGGGCCCCGGCGCCGTACGCCCAGATCGACCTGGAGGTGCTCCAGTCCGCGCTCGCACCGCCGACCTTCGACCCGGACCTCCTGGGAACCCCGTCTTCCCTTCACCCCAGGATCTCGCAGACGCTCTGGGGCGCGGGAAGCTACATGGGCGGCCTCCTCGTGACCCTTCTCATCGTGGGCCCCCTGCGCGCGAGCTGCCTCCTGAGCGATGGGCCGGGCACCGACTGGTGCACCGACGTGATCCTGGTCTCCGCCGTGGGGGCCGGGCTGGCCGCCTCCCTGACCGTGGGTTCGTTGCGGCAGGAGGCGCCGCATGATTTCGGCGGGAACGCCGGGCTGATTCTCGGGACGGTGGGAGGCTTTGCCCTCGCCCATGCCCTTGGCGCCACCCGCGACGGGAATCGGGTCGTGTCCGTTGCCCTTCCCCTCCAGGTGGGCGGGGCGCTCCTCGGCGAGTGGGTGTGGGAGGCGAGGAGGCGGTGAGGCCTCCGGTGTGACGGCGCCTCGAGGGGTACGGAGAAGTCCGCGCCGGTTTGCGCTCCCGTCTCCTCCCCGTTACGACATCGTGATCGTGTTCCGCCCCCTTCAGCCCTCCCGCCCCGCCCCAGGTGGGGACGTGACCCGTTGAAGCGTAGGGGAGGGAGGGGGAAACCGGAGTCGTGGCATGGCGTCGAGCGACCCTCATCCTTCCCCGAGCAGGACCCGCAAGCCTCCGCGTGGCGGGCAACTCCTCATGGAGCGAATCCATGGAGGAGATCGGGCGGCCATGAACGAACTCACGGCCTCCATGTGGGAACGACTCGTGGCATTCGCCACCGACATCACGGGCCGCCGGGCCGCGGCCGAGGATGTGGTGCAGGACGTACTCCTCCGATTCTGGCAGGAACGATCGCGCTGGACACCCTCGGAGCAGCTCTATGGGTTTCTCTATCGTTCCGTGCGGAACGCGGCCCTCAACCGGAGGCGAGACCGGATGAACCAGGGGCGCCTGCTCGCCCGGTTCGCAGGTTGGCAGCGCACGCCCGCGCAGCCCGACGAGGTCCTTCGAGGGCTGCGTCTCGCCGATGAAGTGGAAGAGGCCGTTCGCGCTCTCCCCTCGCGCCGCCGTGAGGTCTTCCTGCTCTCTCGCTACCACGGGCTCTCCTACAGGGAGATCGCCGAGGCGCTCGAGATCTCTCCGCAGACGGTGGCAAACCAGTTGAGCGCAGCCCTCGACCAGCTTCGGTCGTCCCTCGCACCCCGTCCCTCGCCCCGGACGAACCGAGGGCCCCCTCCCTCGCGCTGAACACGATGGTAGAAGTCCGCCCATGGCGGGTTGAACGAGCAGATGGCCCCATCCGAACCCCCTCCACCGGGAGGGGAAGCCCGGATCCGGGGCCCGACCTCGACCCTGGACATGGCACGCGTGGACGAACTCATCGTGGGGCATCTGCAGGGGAGAACGACACCGGAGCAGGACGCCGAACTGGCCCGGTGGCGCGCCTCCTCGCCGGAACACGAAGCCCGTTTCCGAGACCTGGAGGCACTCTGGGTCCGCGTGGCAAGCCCCGTGGGGTTCCCGACCGGAGACGGGCCGCCCACCCTTGCGGAGATGGAGGCGCGGAGGGTTTTCCGGGCTGGTACACCGGGGCGCCGCCCCCCCCTTCCCCCCTCATGGCGTGCCCTGGGGAGGGCCGCAGCGGTCCTTGCCGCCATGGGAGCGGGATATGCCGGCGGGGTCTGGTCGGGGGGTGCATTTTCGGATGTTGCGGGCCCTGATCGGGCCGTCACCGAACTCCGGACCGGTCCTGGCGAGCTCGCCTCCGCCACCCTCCCCGACGGGACCACCCTTCGACTCGGCCCCGAGACCGTGATCCGCGCCACCGTCGATGGCCTGTCACGGAGCGTCCATGTGGAGGGACAGGCCTTTCTTGCCGTGGCCTCCGATTCAACGCGGCCTTTCCTCGTGCAGACCCTCGGAGGGGAAGCCCAGGTCCTGGGCACCCGCTTCCAGGTGGATGCCCGTGCCGGGGACCTGCGACTCGCCGTGGTGGAAGGCCGGGTGGCCGTGAAGGCCGCCGGGGAAGAGGTCCAGCTTCGGGCCGGGGAACAGAGCCTGAGTTCCTCCGCCGCGGGCCCGCGGGTCGAGGCGGCGCCGGAGCTGCAGGTGCTCCTCTCCTGGATGGGGAGTTTCGTGGCCTTCGAGTCGACCCCCCTGCGCGAGGTGGCCCGGGAACTCGGCGCTCGCCTCGGGATCCAGATCCTCTTTTCGGATCCGGCGCTGGGTGTCCGGACCGTGACGGGTTGGTTCGACGACGACGAGCCCGCCGAGGTACTCGAACTCATCTGCCGCGCCGCCTCGGTCGCATGTCGCATGACCGGGGACACCCTCCGGATCGACCCATGATTCCCTGCGCCCCCTCCCCTTCCCTACGACCACCGATCTTTTCCCTTCCCCCTTGCAGAGGTGCCATGATGCGCTCCCTGATCCCTTTCGCCCTGGCATGTCTCGCCCTGGGCGCCGTTCTTCCCCTCGAGGCCCAGGTCGGGAGCGTGGTCGCGGCGAACGACCTGCCTGCCGAGGCATCCGGTCCGGAGCTGGACCGCCTCATGGACCGCGTTGCGGATTTCGAGATCCGTGATGCCACGCTGGCCGAGGCCCTCGAGGCCCTCAGGAATCGTTCGGGGGTGCGGATCGTCTTTTCACCCTCCCTCCTGCCCGACGAACCCCTCCTCTCGTGCGAGTGCCAGGTCGCGACGGTCCGGGAATCCCTTGACCTCCTGATACGGGGCACGGGTTTCCGCTGGGTTCAGGTGGGAAGCCAGGTGCTGGTGGAGCCGGCCCACGCGGAAGCTCGACGGGCCGAGCTCCCCGCCGGTGCCCTTGAGGTCCCACGTCGGCCCATGGCAACGGACCCCCTCCGGCTCGACGGTGCGACGACCCTCACCGCCCCACGCGCCACGGGCACCCTCCGGGGTCGGGTCACCCACCGCACTGCAGGAACCCCGCTCTCACCCGTTCAGGTCTTCATCGACGGCTCCCAGCTCGGGACCACCACCCAGTCCGATGGAACGTTCCAGATTTCGGGCGTCCCGGCGGGAGAGGTCACCGTGGTGGCCGTCATGATCGGGTTTGCCCGGAGCACCTCCACCGTCACGGTCCGGTCGGGCGAGACCACGACCGTGGACTTTGCGCTGGCGGAACGCGCCCTCGACCTCGACGGGATCGTGGTCACCGGTACGGCAGGGGGTACCCAGCGCCGGGCCATCGGGAATGTGGTGGCCACCGTGAATGCCGATGAGGTCCTGGCCCGGGCTCCGGCAGCCAATGTGAATCAGCTCCTGGGGCAGCGCACCGCAGGCGTCATGATGATGCCCGGGACCGGACAGGTCGGTACGGGTTCGGCCGTCAGGATCCGCGGAGCCGGGAGCATCACCCAGGGGAACGACCCCATCGTGTACATCGATGGCGTCCGCATGGACTCGGACCCCCGTTCGGGCCCCGGACAGCGCGGAGGCGCCAACATCAGCCGGCTGAACGACATTCATCCTTCCGACATCGAGAGCATCGAGATCATCAAGGGGCCCGCAGCGGCCACCCTCTATGGCACCGAGGCCTCGAACGGGGTGATCCAGATCATCACGAAGCGGGGGAGCACGGGAGCTCCCCAGTTCGACATCACCACGCGAACGGGTGCGAACTGGCTCTGGAACCCCGAGGAGCGCGCCGGAACCCGGTGGATGCCGAACCCCGACAACCCGGCGGGAGAGCCCATCGGGATCAACGCCTACGCCCTCGAGCGGGACCAGGGACTGGGGGCCATCTACGGGTACGGGGCGCTGCAGAGCTACAACCTGAGCGTGCGTGGGGGGACCGATGCGGTCCGGTACTTCACCTCGATCTCACGGGACGATGACACGGGGATCGTGGACCACAACTGGGCCACCCGTCTGGCCCTCCGCGGCAACCTCGAGGTCCTTCTCTCCGACAACCTGACCGCGAACGTGGGAGCGTCGTACATCTCGAGTCAGACCCGCCTCGTCCAGACCTCCATCGAGTCCGACCCCTTCACGAACCTGGTCTGGGCCAATCCTCGAAACCTGACGGATGGACGTCGCGGGTTCCGGGGCGCGCCTCCGGAAGACTGGGAACTCGTGCAGAGCCGCCAGGACAACGAGCGGTCCACCTCGAACCTGGAGCTGCGGTACCAGCCCTTCTCCTGGAACACCCATCGGCTCGTTGCCGGGATCGATGTGAACGCATACGAGAACTTCACCCTCTTTCCCATGCTCCCGGAGGGAGCTGATCACTTCTACGGACAGAATGCCCTGGGCAACAAGAACGTGACCCGGGGGACCCGCCGCTTCATCACGATCGACTACGCAACCAGTGCCGACTTCACCCGCGGGGACTTCACCCTCCAGCCCGCCTTCGGCTTTCAGTACTACAAGACCGAGGACTCCAACATCAACGCCTCGGGGCAGCGATTCCCCGCCATCCCCATCACGACGGTATCGGGCGGCTCCATTCGCGACGGGGGCGAATCCTTCACCGAAAACTCCACGGTGGGGGTCTATCTCCAGCAGCAGGTGGGGTGGAACAACCGGGTGTTCGTGACGGGTGCGGTGCGGGCCGACGACAACAGCGCCTTCGGGGTGAACTTCGACGCCGCAATCTACCCGAAGCTGAGTGGCACCTGGGTCATTTCCGAAGAGGACTTCTGGCGGTTCGACCGAGTCGACCAGCTCCGGCTTCGTGCCGCCTGGGGGGCTGCGGGCCAGCAGCCCGCGACCTTTGCCGCCTCGCGTCTCTATACGCCCTTTGTCGGATATCGGGACCAGCCGGCGCTCCTCCCCGGGGCTTTCGGAAACCCCGATCTGAAGCCCGAGCGGGGCGAGGAGCTGGAGTTCGGGTTCGACGCCAGCTTCCTCGACGGTCGGGTAGACCTGGAAGTCTCACGCTATCAGAAGACGATCCGCGATGCCATCGTCGCGCGTCAGCTCCCGCCCTCCACCGGCTTCACCGGCTCCCAGATCGTGAACATCGGTCGCATTGCCGCCTGGGGGAACGAGGTGGGCGTCTTCATCCAGATGCTCGACGGCCCGCGGTTCGGGTGGGACTTCGACACGCAGTTCGCCACGATGGACAACGAGATCCGCAGCCTGGGAGGGGAGGACGTGATCACCGGAGGTACGGGCCTCCAGCACCGGGAGGGGTACTCGGTGGCCGACATCTTCTACCGGGAGGTGCTGAGCGCCGAGATCGACGGTAGCGGGAACGTCGTGCAGGCCCTCTGTGATGGGGGGACCGGGGCCCAGGGTGTGGACCAGGGAGGCCCCGGGGTTCCCTGTGCCGATGCCCCGCAGGTGTGGCAGGGGCACTCCCAGCCCACCTGGCAGCTCGGGTTCGGAAACACCCTCCGCATCGGAGACAATCTCCGACTCTTTGCCCGGGTGGAGGGAAATGGCGGGCACATCCAGATCAACACCGAGATCCGCCCCATCCACAACGGCAACTATTCCGAGGGCGCGGTGCGCCGGGACAACGCCCTGCTCCAGGCCTACCGTCAGTTCGAGGTGGACCGCACGGGTCAGTACGACGCCAGCTTCCTCCGCCTCCGCGAGGTCTCGGCCACCTACGACCTCCCCGAGGCCTTCGTGGGTCGGCTCAATGCGCGCCGCGGGTCGGTGAGCCTGGGGATGCGGAATGTGGCCATGCTCTGGACCGGCTCCCACGGATGGTCCACCCCGCGGGCGGGGCACGTCCGTGAACCCATCGCCGACATGATCATCTGGGACCCGGAGGTCCGGTCCACCGGACAGAATGCCACGGGCTACCAGACGATCATGCCCCCTACGGCGTCGGCGACGCTGACCCTTCGCTTCAGCTTCTGAGGAACGAACCATGACGACGATCAAGCAGAGGAAGACCGGTTCCAACCTCCGGACGCTCACCCGGGCTACCGTGGGGGTCATGGGGTTCGTGGCCCTGGCAGGGTGCGAGTCCCTTCTCGACGTGTCGAACCCGGGGAGCGTGGAGGCCGGGGACCTGGACAACCCCCAGCTCGCCCAGACCCTGATCAACAGCGCCCTGGGTGCCTTCGAGTGCGCCTACACAAGCTATGTGGTCTCGGTGGGGATGCTCGCCGGCGAACTTCGGGACTCGTCCAACTGGGCAAACCTGAACGGGTGGGGGCAGCGTGGGCTCCAGATCCAGAGCATCATCGGAAGCTGTCCCTCGGGCCGTGCCGCCTCGGCCCTCGGGGCGTATGCCCCCCTCCAGCAGGCCCGCTACCTCGCCGAGGACGGCGCCCGGCTCATCGAGGGGTTCCCGGAGGCCTCGGTCCCCGACCGGAGCCGCGGCCTTGGACTTCTCGATGGGTACGCCGGGTTCAGCACCCTCCTTCTGGGCGAGGGATTCTGCGAAATGGCCATCGACCAGGGGCCCCTCCTCACCCGTGACCAGGTGTTTGCCCAGGCCGAGGAGCGGTTCACGACGGCCATGGCGCACGCCCAGGCCGCTGGAGACACCGAGCTCCGATTTCTCGCCTTGGCGGGTCGAGCCAGGGCGCGGCTCAACCAGGGGAACCTGGGAGGGGCGGCGTCGGACGCGGAGCAGATCCCCGAGGGGTTCGTCTGGTACGCCGAGTACTCGACAGTGGACGGGGCCCGGGAGAACCGGGTCTACAACATGAATCGACTGAACCGCTTCGCCTCCGCCGACCCGGCCACCTATGCCGAACTCACCCTGGGAGGGGAGCCCGATCCCCGGGTTCAGATCAGCAACACGGGCCTCCCCGGACACGACAACGCGACTCCGCACTGGCACCAGCTCAAGTACAACGCCCCCTCCGACGACATTCCGCTGGCTTCTTGGGCGGAGGCCCAGCTCATTCTCGCCGAGGCGCGGCCCTCGGAGGCGGAAGCCGCCATCAACCGGCTGCGCGCCCATCAGGATCTCCCACCCCTCGTTCTGGATGGCTCGGAGGACCTGGTCCAGGTGATCCTCGAGGAACGCCGCCGCCAGCTCTTCCTGGAGGGACACCGGCTGAACGACATGCTCCGGCACCACGTGTCGTTCCCCACCGGTGACAACCACAAGGGCCAGCCCTGGGGACCGGTGACCTGCATGCCCCTCCCCGATCAGGAGCGCCTGAACAACCCGAACATCAACTGATCGCCCCGATGGGGGTGCCGGGGACCCCCCGGCGCTCGTGGCACCGCCCCTCTTCCGGAGTTCGATGATGACCGCACAGACTTCCCTCCCCTCCCGCCGGCCTCCGGCAGGCGGGGTCGCCACGGGGTTCGCCCTCGCCGGGCTCGTCCTCCTCCCCGGGGCCCTCGCCGCCCAGGAGGGATACCAGCTGCCTCCGGAGGAGGTGGTGGCCATTCTGGAGGCCCCCTCCCTCCCTGCGCTCCAGGTCGATCGGGAGGGGGGGTGGGCCGTTCTCCTGACGCGGCCGGAGATGGTGGAGCTCCGGGACATCGCCGAGCCCCGGCTCCACCTGGCCGGCTACCGGCTGAACCCGCGCACCCGAGGGCCGGCGCTTTCCAACCGGGCGCCCATCTCCCACCTCGAGTTCGTGAGGCTGGATGCGGGTGGGGCGGACCGGATCCCGGTGGTCCTTCCAGAGGGAGGCCGCGCCGAGTATGCCTCCTGGTCCCCCGACGGGACCACCCTCGCCTTGGCCCTCATCGAGGAGGATGGGTACACCCTCTGGATCGCCTCACCGGAGAACCCCACGGCGCAAAGGGTCGCTGGGGCGCTCCTGAATGCCGCGCATGGCGACCCCTGCCGGTGGCTCGGCGGGAGTGGGGACCTCGTGTGCCGGATGGTGCCGGAGGGGGCATCGGATCCCCCGGCGCGCCCCGAGGTCCCCCAGGTCCCCCGGATCCAGGACGCCCGGGCCGGCGAGCCGGCGCCAGCCCGAACCTTCCAGGACCTTCTCCAGGACGGCCACGACGCCGAGCTCTTCGAACACTACTTCACCTCCCAGCTCGCCCGTGTCTCCCTCTCCAGCGGGAATGTGTCCCCGCTGGGGGACCCGGCCATTTTCGATGCGGTCACCCCCTCACCGGACGGACGCTACCTCTACGTGGTTCGCACCGTTCGCCCCTTCTCCTTCGTCGTCCCGGACCGCTGGCGCACGAACGACTGGTTCCCCCGGGAAATGGAAGTCTGGACCGCAGCGGGGGAGCGGGTCCGCTCGCTCGCCTCCCTCCCCCTGGAGGAGGAGGTGGCGGTGGATGACTTCCGCTCGGGTCCGCGAGGTGTCGCATGGCAGTCCGGCGCAGGGGCCTCCCTCGTCTGGGTGGAGGATGTGGAGGGCCAGGTCCCCGGGGTGCGGGACCGCGTTCTCCGCCTGGCGGAGCCCGGAGGAGAGCCGGAGGTCATTCTGGAGCTGGAAGACCGGTTCGACCGCATGGCGTGGACCTCCGACGGAAGGGGCCTCGTGACCGAGATCGACCGATTCCCCCGGCGCGCGGCGAGCTGGACCCGAAGCTGGCTCCTCGAGGCCGAAGGTGGGGAGTGGGTGGCCCGGAAGGTGGACGACCGGAGCGCCGAGGAACGGTTCGGGGCCCCCGGTACCCCGGTCACGGCAGGGACGACGCTGCTGGGGGAGGGGGACTGGATCTTCCTCCAGGGAGACGGCGTCACGCCGGAGGGCGAGCGGCCCTTTGTCGACCGAATGCACCTCCGAACCCTCGAAACGGAGCGGGTCTGGGAGAGCGATCCGGACCGGTACGAGGTGCCGGTGGCCTACCTGCGCGGGGGCGTTGATCGCCTGGTCATCCGGAGTGAATCGCCCGTGGATCCTCCCAACTACCTCCTCTGGTCGGGGACCGGGGAAACCGCAACGGCACTCACCGACCTCCCGGACCCCGCCCCCCAGCTCCGGGGCGCGGAACGTCACGTTCTGACGTACGCCCGGGAAGACGGGGTGCGGCTTGCCGGGGTCGTCTATACTCCCCCGGGCTGGGATGGAGAGACCCGCCTGCCGACCGTTCTCTGGGCCTACCCCCGGGAGTTCGTGTCCCCCGATGCGGCTGCCCAGGTCCCCGGCCAGAACAACCGGTTCACCCGGATCTCCGGCGCCTCCCACATGTTCTTTCTCCTTCAGGGGTACGCTGTATTCGACGGGCCGTCCATTGCCATTCTCGGGGGCCTGACCGCAAACGACACCTACATCGAGCAGCTCGTCTCGAGCACCCGGGCGGCGGTGGATGCCATTGTCGAGGCCGGGATCGCCGACCGCGACCGGATCGGAGTCGGGGGCCATTCCTATGGCGGCTTCATGACCGCGAACCTCCTCGCCCACTCGGATCTGTTCAGGGCGGGGATCGCACGCAGCGCAGCCCACAACCGCACCCTCACCCCGTTCGGGTTCCAGAACGAACGGCGAACCCTGTGGGAAGCCCCCGAGGTCTACATGGGAATGTCACCCTTCATGTTTGCCCACCAGGTGGAGAGCCCCATGCTCCTTCTCCATGGTGCGGACGATGCGAACCCCGGTACCTTCCCGATCCAGTCCGAACGGATGTTCCATGCCCTGAAGGGCCACGGAAAGGAAGCGCGCCTCGTCATGCTCGATTACGAAGACCACGGATATGGCTCCAGAGAGTCCATCTTTCATGCCCTCTGGGAGATGATGGAATGGTTCGACCATCATGTGAAGCAGGCCGCGCCTCGGAGAGAGGCGGACCGATGAGGCGCTCCGAGCGCCGGGGAACCGCTCCGGAACCGGGCCGGCAGGTCCGGGGGAGCGCTCGCTTCGAGCGGCCGAGGAAGGCGTGAGAGCCCCCCCGGGGCTGCAGCTCGCCCTTCGCATGGCCGGTCCGGCTGCCGCCGCCGGGCTCCTCCTTCTCTTCACCTTCACCGCCCCCGACCCCGACCTCGCCTCCCTCCGCACGGGGGCCGAACGGAGCGGGTTCGAGGAGGCCACCTCCCACGAGGAGCTCCTCCGGTACATGCGCCGGGTGGGGGAACTCGCCTCGGATGCCCGCTTCCAGCCTTTCGGCGAGAGTGTGCAGGGCCGCCCCCTCCCCCTCCTTCTCTTCAGCCGTCCGGGGGTGACCACCCCGGCAGAGGCCCACGCCTCCGGGAAGCCCGTGGTCCTCCTGGGGGCGAATGCCCATGGCTACAACCATGTGGTGCGCGAGGCCCTCCTCGTCATGGCGCGGGAGTTGGGCACCCCGGGCACCACGCTGAACGGGATCCTGGACGAGGTCGTGGTCCTCGTCGTTCCCACCCTGAACCCCGACGGCTTCGAGGCCGGGACCCGCCCCAACGCCCGGGGGGCCGATCTGAACCGAGACTACATGACGCTGGAGGAGCCGGAGACGGCGGCCTTCGTCGGGGGGGTCCTGAACCACTGGAATCCCCACCTCGTGGTGGATGGCCACGATGGAGGAGACGAGCAGTTCGGGGGGGCGTGGCCCTACCACCTCCTCTACCAGGCCCCGGGGCTCGCCGGAGCGGATCCTGCCCTCACCGCGCTGGCCGACGACCGCATCTTCCCCTGGATCACGGACCGGCTGGAGGCGGCGGGGTTCGAGTCCTTCTACTGGTCTCGGGGGGATGCGGAGTCGTGGGTCGTAGGCGGCCAACAGCCCCGCATGGGGCGCAACTACGGCGGGCTGTCCGGAAAGATCACCCTCCTCTTCGAAGTCACCACCTGGACGGGCTTCGAGGGCGGGATGGAGGTGGCAGGCGAGGCGCTGGCGGCTACCCTGGGGTGGGCCGCCCGGGAGGGCAACGCCCTTCGCACCACCGTGAACGACTCGCGCCAGGCCACCGCCCGGCTCGCACCGGGAGAGGAGCCGGCGATTCCGGTGGCGGAGGAACTCCGGCCCGGTCGCCTCACCCCCACCTGGCGGATCCCCGATCCGGAGCGGGCCGGTGAGGCGCGCACCATCGAGGGCGGGCGGTTCGTCCACGACCCGGTGGGAACGGACTTCCGCCCTCGCCCCTGGGCCTGGATCCTCCCCCCGGGCGCCGATGCGGTGGCAGCCCTCCTCCGCCGCCACGGAATCGAGGTGGATCGCCTCCTCGAGGCCACCGAGCTCGAGGTGGCGGCGACCCCGGTGACCGGGGCGGAATGGGTGGACGGGGCGAACCTCCGTCGATCGGCCCTCCGCCTCGAGGTGGGAGAGGCGGAGACGGTGCGCCGCACCCTCCCGCCGGGAAGCTGGATCGTCCGCTCGGGGCAGCCCCTGGGGCGGGTCGCGGCCCACCTCCTCGAGGTGGAAACCACCGACAGCGTGGCCTGGTGGGGGTACCTGACGGGCCTCCTCTCTCCGGACCTCCTTCAGGGGGCAGGGGGGGGCGCCGGGGAGGGGCCGGGGTCAGCGGGTGGCGCCACGCCGGGGGCGACGTCGGGGTCAGCGACCGGCGCCACGCCGGGAGCGACGTCGAGGCCGACACCCGGCGTGACACGCGGAGCGACCCAAGGGGCCAGCGCCCCCGATCCTCATCGCCATGAACTCCCCATTCTCAAGCGAATGGCGCCGGCCCCGGGGCTCGTGGTGGCGCCCTGGGAGGGAGGGCAGTAGGGGCCCCATCCAGCCCGGTCAGAGCCCCCGCAGGTAGCTCACCTTGAGGAGGATCTGGCGGTCACGGGGCCCGTCCAGGCCCCGATCCGGGAAGAGGGTGGATTCCACCGGGCGGCCGTCGTTCACCACGAGGTGGACGAAGGAGAGCGGGGCGAACTCCCAGGAGAATCGCGCATTCAGAACGCCCGTTCCCGCCGCCGTGTTGTGCTGGTAGAAGGCGAATAGCTGGGTTCGGGCATTGAGGGAGACCCGAAGTTCAGGCGCCACCAGGTGGGTTGAAGCCGCGCCGGACTCGGGTCCCAGCCCCGTGATCCGGTTTCCCTGGTACCGAAGCCCGAAGGCGACGTGGGGAAGCGGAACGGCCTGGAGTGCCACGCTCAGATCCTGCAGCTCCCCATCGAAATACCCCCCCGTCGAACCCTCCACCGAAGCGGAGAGGCGGGCACTCGGATCCGTCCGGTAGAAGACGGAGGTGCGGGCAAACCGGTAGGACCCGGGGGCCACCACGAGGCCGGGAAGGGGGGAGAAGGGGCCCTGGAGCTCCTGGCGGTTCGGCTCCCACTGGAACCGGAACTCGCCTCCATCGCGAAAGGCGATCACTACCGGCCGAAGCCTCACATACCCCTCCTCGAAGCGGAGATCGGACGCGCGGTGGTGCATGAAGAGGGAGACGGCGGGGCGCAGCGCGAGCACAGGGCCCGGGAGCCAGTCCGGTCGGAAGTCGAGCGATGCCGCAGGACTCGTGGTCACGAGGTCCGTTCGAGGCACGAAGCCGGTACGGGGCCGGTAGCCGGGCGAGATCCAGCGCTGGATCCAGCCCACGTACCCCCACCCCGGGTTATGCGCCGCCCAGAGGAGCCCGGACCATCCCCTTGCGTCGTCGGTCTGATCAAGGGAGCCTGAGAGCATCCCGCGGACCCATCCATCGTCCCCCAGGCGCAGGTAGCCATCCACCGCACCCACATGGTTCTGGCGGAGCGCTCCCTCCGCATTTTCGTCCAGGCGCGACACCACGAGCCCACCCACGCGATGTCCGGTGCCCAGGTTCTGCTGCCACCGCCCCACACCGAAGGTGCTCGAACCGCCCGCCTCACCCTCCTGCCGAAGGAGGAGCCCACCGAAGCTCCGGGCAGGCGACTGGCTCGTGACCCGGGCCCCGCCCTGGAGCCGAAGCGGGGTCCCGTCGGAGGCAAGCCCGATGCGTCGGCTGTAGAAGGGCTCGATCCATGGCTGGTCAATGACCCGGAAGAGCCCTGCGTTCTCCAGGAAGAAAGGGCGCTGCTCCGGAAAGAAGACGGAGAACCGGGTCAGGTTCACGACCTGGCGGTCCACATCGGCTTCGGCGAAGTCGGTGTTGACCGTGAGGTCCACCACGGTGCTGGGCGACACCGCCCACTTGACCTCGCCCCCCACCTCCGCCTGGCGTGCTCCCCCGAAGGCGTTCTCCCGAGGGTCTCCCTCCGAACGAAGCGTTACGTAGGGTTGAAGCTGCACGTTCCGGGGGGGAGGCGGAGGCTCGAGCCCCTCGAGAGACGCGGCATACCGCATCGTGTACATGTTGTTCTGGCGAGGCCACTCGGGCCATCCCGCCTCCTCGTTCAACCGGCGCGTGCGCCGGACGAGCATGACGCGCCAGTCCTCCGCCGCGGGGTCGTAGCGGAGGGTGGACCAGGGAATCCGGACTTCCGCCGACCACCCCCCCTCGTGGATTCGGGTCCGGGCTTCCCAGACTCCCTGCCACTCCCGGTCGAAGAAGCGGCCGTCGAATACCCGCAGGTCGCGAAGGGCTCCGCGGGGGTTCACGAGAAAGCCCACGGCGGACCGGCCATCTCCAAACCCGTCGAGGGAGACCCCCACGAGGTCGTTGTCGAAGTACTCGAAGTTCCTGCGCATTTCCGGGACCCGGATCCCGGAAGGTCCCTCCGGATCGAGGACTTCGAAGCCCACGTAGAGATACGCATCGTCAAAGAGGAAACGCACCTCGGTCCCGACGAGGGGGGCGGCACCCTGAACCGGTTCGATCTGGCGGAAGTCGCGAATGACGGGTGCGGCCGCCCAGGCCGGTTCGTCCAGGATGCCGTCAAGGGAAATCGGGCCTTCGGTCCGTACCGCAACGGCCGTCCGGCTCGCATGTGTGGGTGGTTCCACCACCCCGGCCCCGTCGGAGGGGACCGACCCCTGGACAGCCACCAGGGGGAGAGGCGCCCAGAGCAGAAGAAGGAAGGGCACCCAGACGGAGCGCACCCCGGGCCGGCCCCCCCGGTTCCCTCTCTGCTGCACCCCCCTCAGGGCGCCCACGGTCGCCTTCCTCCCTCCCGAAGGAGTCGGAGGGCGCCCCCAAGAGCCAGGACGAGGAAGAGTCCGAGCCCGAGCATCCCCGGAAGAACGGTAGCCCGAATTGCGGCATCCCCCTCTCCCTCATGCGCGTTCCAGGAAGGAAGCCGATCGAGGTCGGTGGGCTCAAGCCGCTGGTCACCGAAGATCAGGGGCTCGAAGAAGGCCACCCATTCGGTGTGGAAGGCCTCGACACCGCGCTCGAAGCGATCCACGCGGGCATCGCCCGTCCCGGCCAGTTCCACGAGGGCCTCGTAGGCGAGAAGGGTGGGCGAGAGCCAGCGGAAGGTGCGGATCCAGTCGCGCTGGGCCTCGAGGCTTTCGCGGTACCGTGCCCGAACCGGGGCGAGGCGGGCGTTCACCTCCCGATTCACGGCAAAGGCCCGGGTCTGGAAGTCCACCTCGTCCACCGATCCGGGGGGGAGCATCTCGGGGTGGTCGTCGTAGTACTGGGCCAGCACCGCCGCCGCCTGTTCCTGAACCTGGCGGACCTCTTCCCGCTCCAGCGCCACGAGTTCGGCCCTGGAAGGAACGGGGTGGACGAGCCCCGCCGTGATCTGCACCCCCGCCGGAACGAGGACCACGAAGACGAGCCAGAGAAAGGCAAGGAGGACGGCATTTCGCGCCGAATCCCGCCCCGTGAGGTTCACCACCGCAGCGAGGGCCACCCAGAAGCCCAGGTAGAGGGCCACGATCCCCGCCCAGAGGAGAAAGCGCCCCGTCGGGAGTCCTCCGTTCAGAAGGAGGAAGGCGAGGGCCGTGGAACCGGCCGCGAGGGCAAGGAGGAAGCCCCAACGGGCGAGCATCTTGACCAGGGTGAGGCGCCGGGCCGACACGGGTTGGGAGAGGACGAGGGCGAGGGTCCCCTGCTCCCGCTCCCTGGAGAGGAGATCAAAGGAGAGGGCAAGGGCCAGGAGAGGGAGGAGGAAGGTGACGAGAAAGGCCAGGTCGAGGGGGCCCGAGAGGAGGTGGACGGGGTTCTCGATTTCCTCCCGCGAGCTGCGGGGGTCCGCCCCGTCGAGAATCACGGCCACCACGGGAGGGATGAGATCGGACTGGCCCACCGCCGAGGCCTGAAAGGGATCGGGCGCGAGTACGGCGTAGCGCTGCCCCCGGGCACGGCCTGCCACATAGGGGCGGGTGGGGTCCTGGAAGGGGGAGGGGGTGGCGGCTCCGGCACGCACGGCCTCCATCTGCTCCCGCAGGAGCTGGAAGCGCTCCGCCTCCTCTTCGAGGGCCATGGTCACCTGGGCGACGTGGGTCTCTGCCGCGCGCACCCCCACCTGAACCGCGTAGCCGGTAAGGAGGAGGACGGCCACCGCGGCGATCCAGACGATGCGGTCGGCGAAGAGTGCCCGCAGTTCGTGCACGAGGGTCGGTCGGAAGGGGGCCACGGCCTCAGGCCCTCCGCGCCACGGACGTGGCCCCGGCACCCACCAGGACCCCGGCCAGGACAAGCCAGAAAAGGAGACCGGCTGCCGCCGTCCCCTGCCCTGCCAGCGCCCATCCCACCCCCGGACCCTCGTACTCGAACTCCGGAATCCGGGCCCAGAGGGAGCCGTCGGCAATGTAGGTCACCCCGAACCGGGAATTCTCCCTGATGTCGTCGTTCAGGATCCTCTGGATGAGCCGCCGGTGCTCTTCGGCATGGCTCGCATACCGCTGGTGATGCGAGGGGTCGGTTCCGGTCAGGGCCATGGAGAGGCTCCGCACGGCCAGGTGGGGTGCGAGAAAGCCCAGGCGGCGATGGATCTCGAGCTGGCGCTCCACCCGGTCGGCCAGATCTCCGAAGCGGCGGTCGAAGACAAGGTTCCCGAACTCCTCTCCGGACTGGAAGGAGAGCCCTGCGAAGTTGAAGGGGAGGTCGGCCAGATCGGTCACCCCGTGGGCGGTCATCACGCTGTCGCGAAGTTGCTGCTGGCGAACCTCCCGGGGGGGGTGACCGTCGAACCCCTCCGCAAGATCCGCCTGGACCCCCGCCTGGAACTCGAGGTTCGTGGGGAGGGGGACCTGGCTCCTCGCCACATCGGAGGCGACCCGGGGTGCGAGAAGCCCATTTCCTATCCAGAAGGCGAGGAGAAGCGCGAGGGCCGTCCGCGAGGAGGGAGCCAGGGCCGAGACCCCCACCGCCACCGCGGTGAAGAGCCCGAAATAGACAAGGTAGGTGGCCACGAGGAGGAGGTAGCGGGCGCCTTCGTCGGCCACGGCCCCCCCGCCAGGGCCTGCCAGGAGGAGGGCCGCCGCGCCCAGAAGGGCCGCCGGGATCAGGAGGAGGGAGAGGGCAAGGCCCACCCCCACCACCTTCCCGGCGGCAAGTCGACGGGGGTCCACCCCCATGCTCAGGAGCTGGCGCAGGGTACCTTGTTCCCGCTCCCCGCTGAAGCTCCGGAAGGCGAGAAGCAGAATGAGGAGGGGAACGAGCAGCTGCAGGGTCGTGGCTGCCGTGAGATCGGCAAAGCGGGCCATGGCCGGGGTGTCCTGCACGGCCCGGTGCTCGAAGGGATTCTGGTAGTGGGCCTCGAGCCAGGTGGTGGCCCCCATGAAGGGATCCACCCCCGAATCCACGAAGGAGAGGGAGGAGACGGGGCGGAATACGTAGATCCCGTAGTGTGCGGCCGAGTGCGGGTTCTTGTCGCCCTGGTCGAGCCACTGGGCCCAGCTCATGGCCTCGGCGGCAGCATGGGCGCGGGCCACCTCCGCCCGCTGGGCGAACCCGGCGGCGAGGGAGAGGAGGAGAAGCGCACCCACGAGGGCAGCCCCCCAGCGGAAGCGGCCGTCGCGGACCGTTTCCAGGAGTTCCTTTCGAACAATGGACGAGATCATGGTGGGTCCTCTCCTCAGTCGTGCATGTGTTCGAGGTAGATGCGCTCGAGGTCGGCGTGGTCCATGGCGCCGGGGTCGAGCTCGGCCCGGAGGACCCCCTTTCGCATGATCCCCACCCGGGTCCCCACCTCCTTGGCCCGGAAGAGGTCGTGGGTGGCCATGAGGATGGCCACCCCTTCGCCCCGGAGCTGGGCCAGGAGCCCGGAGAACTCGTTCGATGCGGCGGGGTCGAGGCCGGAGGTGGGCTCGTCCAGGAGGAGGGCCCCCGCCTTCTTCGCCAGGGCGACGGCGATCCCGACCTTTTGCCGCATCCCCTTGGAATAGTTGGAGACCCGCTCACCGTGCGCCTCCTCCTGGAGCCCGCTCCGGAGGAGGAAGCCCCGGAGTTCGTCGCCGGAATAGGCCGCGTGCCCGGCCAGCGCCGCGAAGTAGGCCAGGTTCTCGAGCCCGCTCAGGTGGGGGTAGAGCATGACCTGCTCGGGGATGTACGCCAGGTACCGCTTCGTCTCGAGGGGGGCCTGCGATACGTCGAGGCCATTGACGAGCGCGCGCCCCGAGGAGGGCTGGATGAAGTTCAGGAAGAGGCGGATCGTGGTGCTCTTCCCTGCCCCGTTCGCCCCCAGAAGGCAGTAGATCTCGCCCGGATTCACCTGGAGGTTGAGGTCGGAGAGGGCGGCGGATCCGTTGTATCGCTTGGAAAGGGCGTCGGCCTGGAGCATGGTGGACCAGGAGCAGGGGCAAGGGGAACGGGGAGAGTGAGGGCGGGCGTGGGTGCGCGGGTCGTGCGCCGAATGGACGGGACCCTCACTGGTTGGACCTGCGCGGCCAGGCACGGCGCGGCCGGGACCTGAACGTCCACGACGTCCTCGGCCGGAATCGGTTCGATCGCGCCTTCCTCGACCGGAATCGGCTCGATCGCGCCTTCCTCGGCCGGAGTCGGCTCGATCACGCCTTCCTCGGCCGAAATCGGCTCGATCACGACCCCCTCGATAATGGGAACCCATTCCCATCCATGCAAGGACCCATCTCCAGGCTCCCCTCCCCTCGGCCCGGGGCGCAACTGCAAACGGCCCGGGCTGGGTGCCGGTGGGGGCGGGACGGGACGGGCTGGGACGGGCTGGGCGGAGGGCCGGGGCCGAGCAGCTTGCGCCAGGTGGCGGCGGGGCGCGAAGAGTGCGCGGGGGACGGAAGGGGTGGGAGGGGAGCCCTCCAACGGGGCGGGGAAGGTATCTTTCGCCGGGTTCGTGGCCACGTCCCGACGCAGTGGCACGGTTCGATACCGTATGGGTTCCGAACCGTGCCATCGTGTGTCCGCTCGATGGACGAATGCACTGTTGGATACCTATGCGGTATCGAATGGTGCATTCGTGTCGGCCACCCTGCACGAACCCGGCGGTAGGTACATCCCGCCGCGGTCCGCCCCCTGTGGTCCGCCCCCTGTGGTCCGGCTCCGCGCTCCGCCCGCCTCGCTCCGTCCGCCGCGGTCCGCCCCCTTCGGTCCGCCCCCTGCGGCCCGCCCCCTGCGGCCCAGCCCAATGACCCGGTCCTCGCGATCCGATCGCCGTGATCCGACCCGCCCTCCGGCACCTCACCCTGGAGAGGCGATGCCTCGCATGCGACTGACCACCCGTGATTCCCCCCGCAAGAGAACCGCCGCGCGACCCCTGTCGCGCGTCCTTCATCCCCCCCTCGGAGGAACGCGCCCCCGTGCAGCGAGCCGCACCCTCGCCGGGTACGACGAGAGGCCTGCCCCGGAACCGCCGATCTCCGTCGTTGCACTTCCACCGGGAGGGTGGCATTCTGGGCATGCCGGCTGGGCATGCCGGGACCGGTAGGTCGCGCTCCCGCCCGGACTCGCCCGCCCCGCGCGTGCCCGCCCCACACGTTCGTAGCGCGCGCGGGCACCTCTCGCCCGCAAGCCTCCCCGCTGGCCACCCTGGCGCCCCCCCTCTCGACCCCGGAGGTCCCCATGATCAAGCTCGCCCTCGCCGCTCTCCTCGTGGCGGCACCCGTAGAGCTGGCTCCGCTGGAAGTGGAACGGAAGTGCGCCCCGGACAGGATCGTGCTCCCCGGGTACGCCTCGAACGAAGCCGTGAGGGTTGTCGACGGCGTCGTGGTTCCCAGGGGGACGCGCGAGGGTCCCCTCTCGGCCGCCCGGGAGGTCGCCTCCATCGACATCACCTGCTGGAACCCGGAGACGAACACCTTCGGGCAGCGCGGGGTCATGGTGATCCGGGTCCAGACCCAGGCGCTGGTCGAGGCCACGCAGGCCCCCCTCCTCGAGCTCATCGAGGCGCAGCGGTCCTTCCGGGCCGAGCACGGACGCGATGCACCCGACCTTGCCTCCCTTTCAAGCCATGGCCTCGCCCCCGAGCACGGCCTCGACTTCGCCGTCACGGAGACCGGATGGCGGGCCTTGACCCCGGAGGGGGATGTGGCCCATCGCTGCTGGGCCACCGAAGCCTCCGCATCCCACATGGACGTCGACGGATCGCCCACGGTCGAGTGCACCCGCGTGGATGCCCTCGCGCTGCGATCGCTTCGGGCCTACTACGAAGCGGCCGGGTGAGGCGGCGAGTTGCAGGGAGAGACCTGGCCCACTTTCGGGAGCACCGGGGGGGGCGGGGGGCGGGTTCGGCGCCTCGGATGAGCCCGCGACGGGGCGCCCTCCCCCTCGCCGCCCTCCCCTTCGCCGCCCTTCTCCTCTGGGGATGCGGAGGCACCGGCGAAGAGGCGCGGGGTGATGCGGGCCTCGCGGATGCCGGCCCCCTGGCCTCTCCTCCCGCCCTCCGGGTGGGCGACTGGTGGGAGGTGGAGGTGGACCCGACCCTCGTTGGCGAGACCTTCCCGGCAACCCTCGTGGTGACCGAAGTGGACGGGGGACGGGCGCGAATCGGAATGACCCCGGAAACCTTCCGCCACGACTTCCTCGTCCTCCACGTACCGGTGCTGGGCGATGTGGACCTCGCAACCTACGCGTGGCGCGTGATGTGGGACGACTTCGCGGCCCTCCACTTTCCCCTGGAACCGGGGGGCCGGTGGAGCGCCGACTTCCATGGAAATGCGGTAGAGGCCGAGGTGACCCGGGTGGAAGGATCGCGGGCCTGGGTGACCTTCGAAGGGGAGCGGGACCGGATCGAGCTCGTGTACGATGCCGACGCCGGCATGATCACGGACTTCCGCGAGGAGGCCCTGGAGCTGGGCTTCCGCGTCACGGGACATGGATCCGGGTATACGGGCGAAGTCATCTCCCTGGGGGGGATCTCCCTGGGGATGATGGAGGGCGGGCCATCGGCCTTTCCGGGGCAGTCGGAAAAGTCGGTGGAGGTGACCTCCGTGGGTACGCATGGGTCCCTCTCCCTCGTGGTCTGGAACCGCGGTACCGAGGCAGAGGGCGGGCGCTACCACATCCGGGCCACCGCCCCTGATGGAACCACCTTCGAACACACCTTCGAGACCGAGCCCGGGGCTCCCGCCGTGCTTGTTCGCTCCTTCGGGCACGCCCGGGTCCAGGGCGAATGGAAGCTCGACTTCGAGCGGGAGGGACCGGCCAGCCTCCTGGTGGAGCTCTTCACCTACGACCGGGAGGAGGTGCAACTCATGGGTGGGTCGCCCTGAGCCCCGGCTCCGAGGAGGCGGCCGAGGAGGTGCCCGGGCAGGTGCTTGAGGAGGCGCCAAGGGGTGCGTTCGTGGCCCAGCGCCGGAGGGATCACGGTGGCCTCGACGGTCTCGGTGGTCTCGAAAGGGGAGCTCGGAAACGCCGGCCCCGGCCTGCCCCGCTCTCCACTCTTCCCTCTCCTCCTCTCGATGGATCACGCTTGTGAGCCTCTCTCTCCGGTCCCGCCCCTCCATCTCTCCCGGGTCTCGTCCCTCGACGCTTCGCGCGCCCGGGATCCTCCTCGTGGTGGCGGTGACCGCGACCCTGTCTGCGACCCTGTCCGCCTGCGGGGACCCTCAAGGGGGCGCACCCGCCTTCGAGGCGGTGGTGGACACCCTCCCCTCCGGCGAGATCCGGGTCCGAAGTGGGGCCGAGGGAAGCTGGAGCCTCGAACCGGGCTCGGCCTGGGCGCTCGAGGCCGGGGTGCGAATCGGCGACGTGGACGGGGAAGGCCCCTACCTCTTCGGATCCATCGGATCGATCCTCGAGGACCCCCTGGGGCGATTCTGGGTCACCGACACGCAGGCAGGGGAGATCCGCGTCTTCGACCCCGATGGACGCTTCGTGCGAAGGGTGGGGGGGACGGGAGAAGGCCCCGGAGAGTTCTCCCGCCTGGGGAGCATCCACCTGGGGCCCGATGGCCATGTCTGGGTGGACGATGCCAATCTTCGCCGCTGGGTCGTCATGGACACGGCCGGCGTCTACGTGGGCACCCACCCCGGGAGCAGCAACCTGGGTGGAGGCCCCCGGCGCTGGAGTCAGACGGGGCGCCTCGTGGAGTTGGGAATGGGGGAGTTCGTCCCGGGGATGGCCTTCGAGGACATCACCCGGTGGTACAGTGTCCGGGCCTTCGGGCCCGAGGGGTTCGCCCAGCCCGACACCTTCCCGGCGCCCCCCACCGGACCGCACCGCTACCTGCGCTACCTGGACGGTGATGGGCAGGTCCGCGTGAGCCTCGAGATCCCCCTCGTGCGAAACCCCAGGGTGGAGCTGGGGCATCACGACGACCTCTGGGTCACCGCGGGAGGCGACACCTACCGGATCCGGCGCCTCTCGATGGAAGGCGACACCCTTCTGACCCTGGAGCGGGCCCACCTCCCCGTGTCCATCCCGGAGAGGGCCCGCGAGGCGGCGCTGGAAGGGATCCAGACGCCGCCCGGGCTCGTTCCGGCAGACGATCCCGCCGACCTCATCCCACACGTCTACCCGGCCGTCGACCTGATCAATCCGGCGCCCGACGGATCGCTCTGGGTCCGGAGGCGTGCGCCCGGCGGAGAGGAGGTGCTGGATGTGTTCGGACCGGATGGGATCTACCGCGGCGAGGTCGCCTTTCCCCTGGACCCGGGGAGCTTCGTCATCCGGAGCGTGACGGGCAACCGCATTCTGGGAATCGAGGTCGACGAGCTGGAGGTGCAGTCGGTGCGGGTCCTGGAGGTGGTGCGGCCGTGAGGCCCCTCTACCGCCGAGGGACGCACCCCCAACCCGCCCTCCCGATGATCCCCCCCGATAGGCCCGCGCCGTGAACCTCCTCCGAAGCCTCGGTCTGGGAAGCCTCCGCCCCGGAAGCCCTGTCCCCGGCAGCCTCGCTCTCCGTTTCCTCGCCTCCGGCACCCTCGTCCCCGCCAGCCTGTTCCTCGCCGGTCTCCTCTTCGGGCCGGCCGACGCCTCCGCCGCCCAGCCTCCGGACGCCCCCACTCCCGGGGTGGCCGTGGCCGGGGCGGCCGGGGACCGGGCGGGGGGTCCCGAGGAGCCCGCCTTCCGGGAAGCGTTCCCGGAGCTGCGCGCGGCGCTCGAGGACCGGATTGCCCGGCACCGGGGCGTCGTGGGGATGGTGGTCCTCGACCCCCACACGGGGGAAGGCCTCTCGATCCGGGGCGAGGAGCCCTTCCCCTCGGCAAGCATGATCAAGCTCCCGGTTCTGCTCGTGGTCTTCCTCCGCGCCGAAGAGGGGGCTTTCGGGCTCGATGACCCCCTGAGCATGCTGGCCGGGGATCGAGCCCCGGGCGCGGGCATCCTGCGGCACTTCGAGGCTCCGGCACCCCTTTCGGTACGAAATGCCGCCCTCCTCATGACCGCACTCTCCGACAACACGGCCACGAACCTTCTCATTGCCAAGGTGGGGGCGCGGGCCGTCACGGACCGGATGGAGGCGCTGGGCTACCCCGAATCGCGGCTCTTTCGCCGGGTCTTCGGCCCCGCTGCCGAGAGCTTCGATCGCGAGGGCTCGGAGCGCTGGGGCTTCGGGGTCACGACCCCCATGGAGCTCGCCCGCATGCTGGCCTCCATGGAGCGCCGCGAGGCCGTGACTCCCGAGGCCTCGGCCGAGATGCTCCGGATGCTCGAGGCCCAGCAGCACCGGGTGGGGATCCCCCGGCTCCTCCCTGCCGGGACCCGGGTTGCCCACAAGACGGGGACGATTGCCGCCGCGCGCCATGACTGCGGGATGGTCGAGGTGGAAACCCGGACCGTGGTCGTCTGCATCATGACGCAGGAGAACGAGGACACCCGCACGGCATGGGACAACGAGGCCGAGATGCTCCAGGGCGAGCTCGCGCGCCTCGTGTTTGACGCCTTCCGCGAGGGGGGGTAGGGCGCCGAGCCCCGGCCGGGGGGAACGGGGGTCCGACCCCCTGGAGTAGGGAAGCCCGAACCCGCGAAACCGGAGCTCGACCGCGGGAACGGGCGCCCGGCCACAAGGGATCGGAGACCGGCCACGGGAATGGAAGCCCGAACCCGGGGGAACCGGCGCTCGGCTGCGGGATCGGGAGCCAGGCTGCGGGAATGGAACCCCACCCGTTGGCTCCCCGGCCACCCTGGTGCACGCGACTTCCGCCTCGTGACCGGAATGTGACCCTTTCGTGATGCGAAGGGGGGTCGCCTCGGGGCAGCACCGGGTAGCTTTGAAATGGCCGACCCCTTCCCCATCCTGGCCCCACGAGCCGAGGTCCCATGACGCGCCGCATCCAGACGTACTTCCCCGATGGCAACAGCGAGGAGATCACCTCGAACCCCTCGCCCGAGCGGCACTTCAGCGAACTCCTGGAGCGACGCTTCTCGAGGCGCTCCATCCTCCGGGGGGGGATCCAGGCCGCCTTTGCCGGCTTCGTGGCCACCTCCGGGGTGGCCGCCCTGACCCGGACGCTGGCCCCACCGGCCCGGCTCATGGCGGGCCCGGCCGAAGGGGGAACGGCGGTTGGGGGAACGGCACCGGCGGGTCTGGACTCCCTCCTGGGCTTCGACCCCGTCCCCGTCTACAATGGCGACGGCGTGGTCGTGGCCCGGGGGTACACTGCCCGCCCCTTCCTCCCGGCAGGCACCCCCCTCTGCGGAGACTACCCCCCCTACCTCGAGGGAGGCCGCAACACCGGGGCCGACCAGGAGTGCCAGGTCGGCCACCACCACGACGGGATGCACTTCTTCCCCCCGGGGGAGGGGGAGGAGAGGAATCGCCATGGCATCCTCTGCCTGAACCACGAATACGTGGATGTGGAGAAGCTCCACCCAGAGGGGCCCACCGTGGTGGAGGGCGTGCGCACGGTGGCCGACGAGGTCCGAAAGGAGGTGGCGGCACACGGGGTGAGCGTGGTGGAGGTCGCCCGAAACGAAGCCGGCGCGTGGGAGATGGTGCGGGGGCGGTACAACCGGAGGATCACGGCCGAGACCCCCATGGTCTTCTCCGGCCCGGTGCGGGGATCGGCCCTCGTCCGCACGAAGCACAGCCCCCAGGGCACCGAAGCGCGAGGGACACTCAACAACTGCGCCCACGGGGTCACCCCCTGGAACACCTACCTCACCTGCGAGGAGAACTGGGCCTTCTACTTCGTGAATGGGGGGGACAATCCCCGGGAGCACGCCCGCTACTCCATTTCTCCCGACCGGGCGCGCTACGGGTGGGCCACGGTGGAGGAGGTGGATGCCTACACCCGGTTCAACGCCTCCATCCGGGGGGCCGGGCCCGAGGAAGACTACCGGAACGAGCCCAACACCCAGGGATGGATCGTGGAGATCGATCCCTTCGATCCGACCTCGACCCCGGTGAAGCGCACCGCCCTCGGCCGCTTTGCCCACGAGGGATGCTGGGCGGCGCCGGCGGTGGAGGGGGAGCCCCTGACCTTTTACATGGGGGATGACGCCCGGAACGAGTACATCTACAAGTTCGTCACCGCCGAACCCTACCGCGCCGGGGTGACCCGGGGCGAGATCCTGGACACCGGGACCCTCTACGCCGCCCGGTTCGACGACGACGGCTCGGGGGTCTGGCTCCCCCTGGCCCACGGAGATCCGGCCTTCGAGGCGGCGTGCCGGGAGAAGGGGGTGCACTTCGCGGACCAGGCCGAGGTCCTGGTGAACACCCGTCTCGCCGCCGACGTCATGGGGGCCACCCCCATGGACCGGCCCGAGTGGACGGTGGTGCACCCGGACACGGGCGAGGTCTTCTGCACCCTGACGAACAACTCCCGGCGGGGGGTCACCGCTCCCGTGAACGCCGCGAACCCCCGGGAGCGAAACGCCTTCGGGCACATCATCCGGTGGCGGGAAGAGGGCGACCGGCACGATGCGCTCCGCCTGCACTGGGATCTCTTCGTGCTGGCCGGCCCCCCGGAGAACAGCGAGGTCCGGGGCGCCCCCGGACGCCCCCCCCTCGACGAGACGAACATGTTCGCGAGCCCCGACGGGCTCTGGATCGATCCCCGAGGCGTGCTCTGGATCGAGATGGACATGGGAACGGACCAGCAGGTGGAGGAGTTCGAGCGGTTCGGGAACAACGCCCTCCTGGCCGCCGACCCCGTGACCGGGGACATTCGCCGCTTCCTCGTGGGATGCCGGGGCCAGGAGGTGACGGGGTGCATTGCCACCCCCGACACCCGCACCCTCTTCATCAACCTCCAGCACCCGGGAGAGGGCTCGGAGGAGAACCCCGTTCTCACCTCGCACTGGCCCGATGGGGGAGAGGCCCGGCCCCGCTCAGCGGTGGTCGTGATCACGAAGGACGATGGAGGGATCGTGGGGAGCTGACCCCACCCCCACCATCTCGGCCCACCGTAGCTCCACCCGAAAGGGCCCCACGGAGAGGCCGTCAGTGGACCCTTCCACCCCGGCCCCCGCCCCGCCCGGGCGCCCCAGGGCCCGGAATCCGGGCTCGGGGTGGAGGAGGAGGCGGGCCCCCTCGCCCACCTCGAAGGCGATCCCTTCCGAACGGAAGTCCCCCGGGAAACCGCGGCGGGGCAACGCCCCCGCCCCCTCCCCTGCCCCGCGCCCCAGCGCCTCCAGAGTGTGGAGGAAGACCCAGGGGGAGAAGAGATCCGGCGCAGACTCGGCTTCGGGGGTGCCCGGGTGGGGAGGCCGGCCTGGCACCGGGGCCGCACCGTCGGGGAGGGCGACCGTCCCGTCCCCGGGAGTGGCTGAACCCTCCGCAGAGAGGGGCACCCGGCCGGGGGCCGGATGAACCGGCGCCCCGGGGAGGGTCGAGAACCGGTCTCCGGGCCCCAGGAGTTCGAGGCGGATGTCGTCGTACGCTCCGACCGGAGCCCCCCCGGGCTCACCGGGGGGGAGGGATGTGCGGGCCCGGGCATCCACGAGGACCACCCCGGAGCTTCCCACCACCTCGAGGTCGGTTCCGCGCACGAGGAGCGCCGTGTCCTCGTCGATCCCGGCGGCGAGGGGGACCCCCTCCGGAGCAAGGGCGGCCACCAGGAGCCGGCCGATCCTTCCCCGGGCCAGAAAGTGCTGGTCGACCAGGAGTTCAGGGAGAAATCCCAGGCCAGGGGTGAGGACCACCCCGCCCTCGCCGGTTCCGGCGCGAAGCGCGCCGGCGCTTGTCCCCCCGGCGATCATGGGGTCCGACATCATGGCCGCCCCGGCGCTTGTGCCCGCTACCACGGCTCCGGCCCGCCACCGCTCCAGGAAGAGGGCCCCGGCAGGCGTCAGTCCGGGGGCATGGAGGGAGCCGGAGGAACCCGGAGACGGGTCATCGCGGAAGAGCGAGACGATCCGGGACTGGGATCCTCCCACGAAGAAGAACCCGCTGCACGTGGAAAGCGCATCGAGGAGCCGGGGGTCATGCGCCGCCTCCGCTGCATCTTCCGGGAGCGGATAGGCCTGGGCCGTCCCCACGCCTCCCCACCGGTCGATGCGAGCCACCGCTGTGGCGCTCGCCCCCTCGGGATCCGCGCTGGCCGTGCCGATGACGCAGATCGGCCCGTCGCCCGACCGGGCCTCCAGGATGGCGCGGTACACGGCCTCGTTCTCGGGCGACAGGGCCCCGCCAATGATGACGAGGGCCCCGGGATCGGGGTCGAGGGTGCGAGTCATTTCGGGTTGGAACGCGGGAAGGGGAAGTAGAGCCAGGAAGGCGGCAAGGAGCACCGGGCGGAGGCGCCTGTGCACGGAAGGTCGGAGGTTCATCGGACGGTCGGACATTCGGTGGAAGTGAGCGGGAGATGGGCGCACCGGCAAGGCACCTGCCCCGAGCCCCCCCTGCCGTGGACTGCGCTCCGCGGGGCAGACTTCGCCCCTCCCTGAGCCCCCTTTCGCCGGTCCGGAGGTGCCGTCGGCCTGCGGCCGTGAAGCGCCGCCCGATCCGCCCCGGCGGCGTCGCGGTCCGGGCCCGCTGGCCGCCACTGCGATCCGCAGCCCCCCGGGCCTTCCCCGGACGGGGCAATCCTCCTATGCATCCTTACGGTGCATCCTCGAGCGGCGTGCCCCGGGACCGGGTCGCGCCGCACGCCCTCGCCCTGGAACCGCCCCCCCCACCCCGGACGCCCCCCGTGACGCAGACGCCGAATCCCCTCCATCCCCGCTCGCCCCTCGACGAGACCCATGACCCGGCCCTCCGCTCCTGGGTGGCATCGGCCAACGATCCGGCCTCGGATTTTCCCATCCAGAACCTCCCCTTCGGCGTCTTCGTTCGCCCTTCGACGGACGAGTGGCCCCGGGTGGGGGTGGCCATTGGCGACCGGATCCTGGATGTGGCCGAGGCCCTCGATGCCGAGCTCCTGGAGGGAGATGCGGCCGAGGCGTGCGATGCCCCCGACCTGAACGCCCTTCTTTCGCTGGATGCGGAGGCCTGGACCGAGCTTCGTCGGCAACTCAGTGCGCTCCTCCGCGAAGGGGGCGAGTCGGCTCCCACCGATCCGGAGGTGAGGGAGCGCATCCTGGTGCGGCAGGACGAGGTGGAGATGCTCCTTCCCGTGGAAGTGGGCGACTTCACCGACTTCTACGCCTCGGTGCATCACGCCACGAACGTCGGGAGCATGTTCCGCCCCGACAATCCCCTTCTTCCGAACTACAAGTGGATTCCCATTGGCTACCATGGACGGGCCTCGTCGGTGGTGGTGAGCGGGACCCCGGTGCGGCGCCCGGTGGGGCAGCGGAAGGCCCCCGACGCGGAGGCCCCGGAGGCAGGCCCGAGCCGCCTCCTGGACCACGAGCTCGAGGTGGGATGCGTGGTGGGGGGAGGCAATGACCTGGGTCGCACCATTCCCCTGGCCGAGGCCGAGGATCACCTCTTCGGCCTCTGCCTCCTGAACGACTGGTCCGCCCGGGACCTGCAGGCCTGGGAGTACCAGCCCCTGGGACCCTTCCTGGCCAAGAGCTTCGCCTCGACGATCTCGCCCTGGATCGTGACCCGCGATGCGCTGGCCCCGTACCGAATTCCGGCCTACACCCGCCCCGAGGGAGATCCGGCCCCCCTCCCCTACCTGGCCGATCCGGGGAATGAGGCCGCCGGCGGGTTTGACCTGACGCTCGAGGTGCACCTCCTCACACCGGCCATGCGGGAGCGGAGCGAGGCCCCCTTCCGGGTGAGCCGGGGGAGCTTCCGCGACATGTACTGGACGCTGGCGCAGATGCTCACCCACCACGCCTCGAACGGGTGCAACCTCCGCCCCGGCGACCTCCTGGGGAGTGGCACCGTGAGCGGCCAGACCCCGGAATCCCGCGGATGCCTCCTGGAGCGGACCTGGCGGGGCTCCGAGCC
Source organism: Gemmatimonadales bacterium (assembly GCA_050485885.1). Lineage (GTDB taxonomy): Bacteria > Gemmatimonadota > Gemmatimonadetes > Longimicrobiales > Gaopeijiaceae > SKNW01. The sequence continues at coordinate 161,619 of JBJHCG010000005.1, forward strand.
CCTGGAGCTTCCCGGGGGCGAGGTCAGGAAGTTCCTGGAGGACGGCGACGAGGTCATCCTCACCGGGTGGTGCGAAGCCCCGGGGCGGCCCCGCATCGGGTTCGGGGAGTGCACCGGCCGGATCGTGGGGGTCGAGGGATAGGGCGACCCCCCGCCCCCCCTCAATCCGGCTCCGAGACCGTCACCTCCAGCCGGGCATTCTCGTACCGGGTCCGGTAGAGGTTCTGCCGGAAGGTGATGGCGAAGTCGTTCGTGGCGCACCCCCCCTCGAGCTGGACGCGCCACTCGTTCCCCATTTCCGACACCCGGTCCCCGGGCCCGGTCCAGGAATAGGTGAAGCTCCCTCCGAAGGGATCGGCGTTGTCGCCGAAGTCGGTGGCCAGGAGCTCGTACCCGGTGGCGCCCCGAATCCGGGGCACATTCACGTAGGCGGTGACACAGGCGCCCCCGCCGGTGAGCTGGGTCCCCACGGTGAGGCGCCCCGGGAGGGGGTTCGGCACCCGGACCCGGACAAAGGCATCGCGGGAGGCGATTTCGCGGAAGCGGAACTCGAACTGGTTCGGGTTGAAGGCGGTGCCGGTGAAGACCCGGTAGCGCTGTTCCACCACAACCGTGACCTGGTCCACCCGGGGGGCTTCGAACTCCTGGGCTTCGGTGGGCCTGGCGCGGTAGATGGCCGGGTTCGTCCGGGTGCGCTCGCCGGTGGGGACTTCGAGCGCTCCATGGAATCCCGACTCGGTCCAGGTGTAGTGCAGCCCTTCGAGTTCGTCCTGCACCTGGCGACCCTCCCGGTCGCGGATCACAAGGAGGAGCTCCTCGGTCTCGCCGAAGACGGTGGCCCCGGAGGTGGGGAGGAACTCCACCGCGAACTGGAGGTCGGCCCGCACCGGGATCGTGGCCGTCCCGATCACCTCGAGGGGGGCGTCCTCCCCCTCGTCGGCGACCCTCCGGGCCCGCACCGTCACCGTGACCTCGTCCAGGATCTCGTTGGCGGTGAGGAGGGGCTTGGTGGCCAGGTACTCCGCCCCATTCCCCTCCTCCCGGGTAATCTCCCCGGACTGTCCGGTGGTGCTCCACGCGTAGGTGAAGTGATGCCAGTGTTCGGTTTCCACCGGCTCCAGGTCCACGGTGAGAAAGACCCAGCGCTGAAGGTCGTTCACATGGTCCGTGCGGGGGGACACGACGAGGGAGGGGAGGGGCACGGTGGGGGCCACATCGCTGAACCCCAGGGTGGTGCCCGAGAGGGTGAGGGTTCCACCCTCCCCCGACATCTCCATGCCGGGATCGTCCAGGAGAGTCCACCCGCTCCCATCCCACCGATGAAGTCGGAGGGACGCGAGGTCGGTCCAGGCCGGGAGGGACGCCGGATCCAGGGCGAGCGAGACCCTGACCGGCTCCTGGAAGGAGGCCCCCTCGGGGAAGAGGGTGTAGCGGACCCCGCCCACCTGCCACGCTCCGTCGGGGTCGTCCAGCTCCCGGATCGACCGCTCGGCCCCGAAGAAGGTGGGTGCACCCACCGCTCCTGCGGGGATCTCGATGCGGAGGGCGCCGTCGTCGAGGATCACCACCCCGCCCTCGGGTCCGACCTCATCCCCCTGGACATCGGGGGCCACGGTCACCGGAACGGTGGCCGTTCGGCCCTCGCTCGTGGCCGTGACCGTGGCTGACCCCGGGGCCACCGCCGTGACCCGGCCCCCCCCATCCACCGAAGCCACCTCCGCCGCACTCGTGGACCAGGTCACGGTGCGCCCCGCGAGGGGGTTCCCCGAGGCATCGCGCACCACGGCCTGGAGCACCTCGCTCGCCCCCACCCGGAGCGCGAGGGTCGAGGGGTCCACCTGGACCGATGCCACCTGCGGAGCGGCGGGAGGGGGCGGAGGCGGAGGGGGAGGTGGTGTGGAGGGACCGGCCGGGTCCGAGGCGTCCCCTCCGCAGCCGACCAGGAGGAGCCCGATCAGGGCAAGGGGAAGGCCGCAGCGGGCCAGGGAGCCCCGGCGGGCGTTGGAAGAGGGGGGGCGGACGGGGGATGCGATGCGCACGGTGAGCTCCGGAGAGAGGCCCCGCTCGGAAGAAGGCGGGGAAGAGGAGGCGGGCGTGGGAGGAAGGCCCGGGGGGTGAACGGCTGCGCGAGGGCCTGTCCCACGGCCACCCCCGCCCTCCGCACACTCCCTCCGTTCGCGCCGCCGGCCAGGATTCGGGATCATGGGCCTGCTCCACGGTGGAGGGGCGGGCCCTGCGGGGGGTGCGCCCCGGTCCGGATGACACCACCTTTGGGGACCCCCCGTGCCGGCTCGCATGCCTCAGGGGCGCCCGCCTCCGGTACGCACACCTCCGGCTCGCACACCTCCGGCTCGCATGCCTCCGGCCCGCATGCCTCCGGCCCACACACCTCCGGCCCGCCCGCCTCGGGCCCGCACGCTTCCGGTGCGCACGCTTCCGCTCCACCCGCCTCCGGTCCACACGCAACGCCTCGGCCCGTCCCTTCGCGGCACGCCCCTCTCACCCCCCGCCCATGCCTCCCCTCTACGACCCCCTCCGCCCCTACCCGGAGCCGTCCGAGGAGCCGGAATCCCCGAAGCCCCGCCCGGGCCAGGATCGCCCCGACGCCCCCCTCGTGATCTGGCTCGATGCCGATGCCGCACCCCGCCCCGCCCGGGAGATCGTCTTTCGGGCCGCCGAACGGCTCAAGGTCCCTGCCGTGCTCGTGGCCAACCACCGGATCCCCCTCCCCCGAGGGAGCACGATGGTGGAGCAGGTGCTCGTGAGCCCCGGCGCCGACGTGGCCGATCGCCACATGGCCCGGCATGCCCGGCCCGGCGACCTGGCCATCACGGCCGACATCCCGCTGGCCGCCGACCTGGTGGAGCGCGGCGTTCATGTGCTCGACCCCGGCGGGGAGCGCTACACCCCCGAAAACGTGGGCGAGCGCCTCTCCATTCGGGATTTCATGGCCGACCTGCGCGACTCGGGCGTGGAGACCGGGGGCCCAGCCGCCTATGGACAGCCCCGGCGGAAGGCCTTCGGCGATGCCCTCGACCGAATGCTCACCGAGCTTCGGCGCCGGTGAGACGACGTGTTTGGCGTGACATGTTTGCTTATCTGCGCATGAAAGCAAACATGGAGCAACCACCTACCTTCCGGCCATGCGTTCTCCCCTGACACCCCCTCCGGGACCGGGCCGGTTCGACGCCCGGCGCGGGGCCCTCCTCCTCATCGTCCTTTCTTCCGTGGCCATCGGGGCGGGGTATGGCGCGGCCTTCCTCCCCGGGGGGGCCCCGGTGTGGGCCCCCTGGCTCTTCATGGCGGGAAGCTCGGTGATCATGGTGGCGACCATGGCGCTGGGTGCGGCCCGGGAGGGCCGGATCGGAAGGCTCTGGATCCCCTTCGCCCTCGTCCTTCTCCTTCTCTTCGGGGGGTTCGGGGCGGTGCTTCTCCTTCCTCCTGCCGACCCCGCCGACCCGACCCTCTGGCTCGGCCTCCCGCCCCGGGCCGCCATCATCCTCTACGGGATCGGCCTCCTCCCCTTCCTCCTCGTGCCGGTGGCCTATGCCTGGACCTTCGAGGAACTGACGCTGGGAGAGGGTGACCTGGAGCGGATTCGGGAGGAAGCCCTGCGAGCCCGGAGGGCCATGCCCCCCGGCGCCGCCGAGGAGGAGGGGGAATGACCGTTCTCCCCGCATCCTTCCCTCCCACCTCCCTTCTCCTGGCCGCCCCCCTTCAGGCGCAGGAGCTCCCCCATGTGATCGAGCCCCTCATCGTGGGGGTGGCCGTGGCCTACTTCGCCGTGGTCACGGCCATCGGGGCGTGGGCCACCCGCCGCACCCGCACCGCCGGGGACTTCTTCGCTGCCGGCCCGGGCATCGGTCTCGTGGCCCTCTCCCTCTCGGTGCTTTCGGCGACCCTCTCGGGCTTCGCCTTCATCGGGGGGCCGGGGCTCGTGTACTCCATCGGGCTCGGGGCCATGTTCATCATCCTCCCCGCCACCCTCACGAACGCCATGGGCGCCTGGGTCCTGGCCAAGCGGCTCCGGCTCCTGGCCGAGGTCCGCCGGACCTTCACCCTCCCCGAGGCCATCGGGGCCCGGTACCGTTCGCGCCTCGCCCAGGGGCTTGCCGGGGTGTCCATTCTCGTGGCCGTGGTGGGGTACATGGCCACGAACATCCTGGCGCTGGGGCTCGTCATCGATGCGGTGTTCGGGATCGGCCTCGGGTGGGGGATCTGGCTCGGAATGGGGATCACCATGGCCTACGCCGTGGGAGGCGGGATCGTGGCCGGGATCTACACCGACGTCTTCCAGGGCGCCCTCATGGCGGTGGCCTCGGTCCTCGTCTTTCTCTTCGCCCTCCAGGCCGGGAGCGGGCTAGGGGGGATCTCCGAAACGATTCTCGCATCGGATCCGGGGTTTCTCGGACCCTGGGGGTACCTCACCCCCCTGGCCGCCCTCTCCTTCTTCTTCGTGTTCGGGATGGGCTCCCTGGGCCAGCCCCACGTGGTCCACAAGTTCTTCATGCTCCGGGACCCGCTGAAGCTCCGGTGGTACCCCCTCGTGACCACCTTCGCCCTCCTCGTCACCACCCTTCTCTACTTCGGGGTCGGGGTGGGGGTGAAGGCCCTCACGGTGGAGGGCCGCCTGGCCCCCCTGGCCAACCCGGACCACGCCACGCCCGAGTTTCTCCTGAACTACACCCCCCTTCTCCTGGCCGCCCTCGTCTTTTCGGGGGTGGCTGCGGCCATCATGAGCACCGTGAACTCCTTCATGAACATCGGAGCGGCAGCCATGATGCACGACCTTCCCCGCTCCCTCGGAAGGCGGGTGAAGAACGAGCTCCTCTGGGGCCGGATCTGCACCGTGGTGATCTCGGTGGCCGCCGCCCTCCTGGCCCAGCACTCGGGGATGCTCGTGGCCTTTCTCGGGGTGTTCGGATGGGGCCTCTTTGCCTCGACCCTCGTCCCCGCCCTGGCCATCGGCCTGAACTGGAAGGGGGCCACCCGGGCCGGGGCGGTGGCCTCCATTGCCACCGGCCTCACCCTCACCCTGGTGTGCGAGACGCTGGCCTTCTTCGGGGTCTATTCCTTCCCCGTGGGGGTCACGATCTCGGGGCTCTCCCTCGTGCTGTCCCTCCTCGTCTTCTTCGCCGTCTCCTGGGTCACGCGACGAGACGCCCCGGGAGACCTGGATCCGGACATCCGGGTGGTGATGGACGCCTGATCCCGGGGGGGGGTCGAGGCCGCCGAAGAAGGAACGCGGGTGCGGCGGTCAGCACCGCGGCGCGGGTACGGCGATCGCTGCAAGCGTCCGTTCGGGTTCGGTTCGCGGCCGCGGGTCAGAAGTGCCGGCGCGAAGCTCCGGGGCGGGCCAGCTCCTCGGCGAGTTCGGCCGGGTCCATCCCGAAGAGGGGGATGGCCTCCTCCGTGGCCCGGATCCACCATCGGTCGGGGCGCGCCCCCTGGCCCGATCGGGCTCGGGCGCTGGGGTCCCCCCCCCCCCCCCCGGGACCCCCCCCCCCCCGGGGCGGCGGGGGGGGGGGGGGGGGCCGCGCGCGCGGGGGGGGGGGGCCCCGGCCGGCCGCGGGGGGGGGGGGG
>JBJHCG010000006.1:0-157556 GCA_050485885.1 Gemmatimonadales bacterium
TCCTACCGCACCCGCCACCTCAAACCCGAGGAGACCCCCCACGATCAGCTCCCTTGAATCCCAAAAACTCCCGCCCGGGGCGGACAGAGTTTAGAGAAAGAAGCGGACATCTTTTTGAGAACCCACAAGGGAGACGGTTCCGGGTGGGGCCGGTCTTCATGGGGCCGGAGCTCGGCAGTCCACGCTGATTTCACGCTGCGCAACCAGGCGGCCTGAACGGACGCTGCGCCGATCGCTGGGGGAGGGACCAGGGCGGTGGGACCGCGCATGCGCTCGCCGTGCGCCGCCCGAAGGTGCTCTTCTTCGGCCACGCCCGAGGGGCGAAGGAGCCCGGCCCCCGGGTGTCGAACCCGCCGTCAAGCTCCTGGTGCCGTGGGAAATCCGGAGTTTTCCACACCCCTTTCCCAGGTGCGTATAATGTATATTATGTAAAGTTGTAGACGGAAGGGACCCGGTTCTCGTACCCTTTCCGTACGGCCTTCCGGGTCCCTCCCCTCCCGCCCGCCGCATTCTCCGCGCCTCCCCCATCCGTCTCCGACCGTTCTGCACCCGATCAGCCGGGGCCTTCCTGTCGCGTGCGGTGAGGCCTTCCCCCGGGCCTCCTCAGACCCGGAGCCGCTCCCAGTCCAGGGGGGGCGCGTTTTCTCGCAGGGACTCTCCGGAAAGCTCCAGGAGGGTGGTTCGGAGGGCGCGCTCCAGCTCCGGAAGCGCCGCTGCCCGCGCCGCCCGGTCAGGGGTGTGCCCAAGGCCTTCCGGCGCCGTCAGGGCCGCGCCGAAGCGCACATGGAGCGGATCGCGCTGCCGGCGCAGCCTCCCCCACCTGGGCAGGAGGTCGAAGAGCCCGTCCAGCCCCACGGGGATGACCGGGATCCCGTCCTGCATGGCGCGGAGTGCCACCCGGAGCGTACCGCGCCGGAAGGGCTGGAGGCGCCCATCCCACGACCGCTCCCCTTCCGGGTAGATGCAGACGCACTCTCCATCGTCGAGGAGGCGCAGCACCGTGCGCACCGACTGCGGGTCCACGCGGTAGCGGCGGGCTGGAAAGCCTCCCAGCCGGGGGACGATCCATCCCATGAAGGCGGAGGCGAACTGGGTGCTCTTCGTCATGGACCGGACGCGCCGCGGGCACCAGGCCTGGACCACGAAGGGGTCCAGTGCCGACTGATGGTTCGGGAGCAGAAGGGCGCCGCCCGTCCGGGGAAGGTTCTCCGTCCCGGACACCTGGATCGGGGCAAGCCGAGGCAGGAGGAGGCGGGCGCCTCCGGCCACCACCGGGTAGGTTCGAAAGGTGCTCATGGGGCGCTCAGGGGAGGCTGTGGGGGGCGGCCGCCGTCCGCCCTCCGAAGGGAACGGCACGGATCCGTGGCTGGAACTCCACCACCCTTCCCCGCCCCAGGGCCTCCCAGCGGCGGGCGACCGCCCCCCGGAGGAGAGACTCCCACCGACGCGTGGAGTCGTTCCGGAACCGGAAGAGGAGGAGTGCGCCCCGTTCGGTGGTGAGCTGAACGGAGGAGGAGGAGGCCTGCAGCGAGCGGATCTCCTCGAGGTCCCATGCACGATGCGGCGGCGGTGTCGCGGCCCCCTTCCCTTCCCGGCCTGCGGGCGACTCCGAGCCGCCGTCCATCCCCGCGCGGGTGTCGGTCTCCGCCGGGTCCTCCGTGCCCCGATCCCCCTCCTCGAACGAGAGGGTCGCCTCGGTGAGCGTGAGGACCCCCGGCTCCCCGGCCCCGAAGTGCTCGGCGAAGCCCAGGAGGCGCTCCTGGAAGTGGACCGGCCGCTCCGACCCCGCCACCCGGAGGAGGACTGAGGCCGAGTACCGGAGGTCTCCGTTCATCGTCGTGGCTCGGGTCCAGGGGCCCCCCAGGGCCTCGATCCGATCCACGAGGGCCCCTACCGGCACCTCCGTCGCTCCTCCTGCCCCGGTCACACGGAGGTGGAGGCGCCGCGTGGCTTCCCGGTCTACCGTCACACCGCAGGAGGGGCAACGCACGCCCCGGGCGTGGGGGGTCACGGGGTCGTGACCACAGGCGGGACAGCGGTAGATCAGATCAAAGAGGGACAAGGGTTTGCACAGGTTGGAATAAAGTGTGGCATGAGATGGAGCTGCCGCATCCGACAGGGCGTCAGAGGCGGCCCATCATGGAGAGGAACCGGAGCTTCCAGACCTTCCATACGGCCTCGCGGACAATGGCCTTCGACATCTTGGACTCCCCTTCGGCCCGTTCGGTGAAGACGATGGGGATCTCGAGAAGGCGGAAGCCCCGCTTCCATGCCCGGAACTTGAGCTCGATCTGGAAGCTGTAGCCGTTGGACTCGATCCGGTCCAGGTCGAGGGTCTCCAGCACCTCCCGCCGGAACATGTTGAAGCCTCCGGTTGCATCGGAAAGGGGGAGCCCCGTGACCATCCGTGCGTACCAGCTTCCGAACACCGAGATGAAGAGCCGCGTCAGGGGCCAGTTCACCACATTCGCCCGTCCCCCCACGTACCGCGAGCCGACGACCATGTCGTGGTCCGCCATGGCCTCGAGAAAGTCGGGAAGGCGGTCCGGAGGATGGGAGAGGTCGGCGTCCATCTCGCAGAGGCGGGCATACCCGGCATCGAGTCCCCAGCGGAACCCGGCCACGTAGGCCCGCCCCAGCCCCTCCTTCGTCCTGCGATGGAGGACATGCACCCGCCCGGGGTGTTCGGCGGCGAGTCCTTCGGCCACCTCCCCGGTTCCGTCGGGGGAGCCGTCGTCCACCACAAGGACGTGGAGGGAGGGGTCCTGCGCCAGAACAAGGGGGACGACCCGGGGGAGGGAGTCCCGCTCGTTGTAGGTCGGGATCACCACGAGGGTGGCTTCCGGGGGAGATACGAGGGCAGTCATGGAGGAGAGGTGCGGACTTCGAGCCAGGCGAAGAGGGCTGCCGGGAGGACCTCCACCGCCGTCATCCAGAGGCGGGTGAGAATGGCCAGGGCCATGGCCGCCTCCCCGAGTTCGGGGAGGAGAAGGCCGGCCAGGGCCACCTCCCGGATCCCGACCCCGGCCGGCGCCGCCACGAAGAGGTTCCCGAGAAGGTAGGCCGCGGAGAAGGCCGAGATGGCCTCGAGGGGCGGAAGGGAGAAGCCGAGCCCCTGGGCAAAGAGGAGGAACGCGCCCCCGTACGCCGCCCAGAGCACGAGGTTGAGCGCCATCCACCGGGCCCCGAAGGTGGGGCCGGGGGTGGGGGCCTCCTCGGGGGAGCGGCGTGCCGCCCGGAAGAGGAGACGGGTCCCTGCCGCCGTCACCGGCGGGATGGAGGCGAGAAGGAGGAGGACCCCGAGCACGCCCAGGGTCCAGAGGCCGGCCCGTGCCCCCGCCACCGACTCGCCGGAAAGAAAGGCCGGGAGCCCCCAGGCGGCGGTGGCGGCAAGGGCAAAGCCCTGAACGAGGAGGGCAGCCGCCGTGGCCACACCCATGGAAATGCCCCGGCGCCGGGCCAGTACGGCGAGCCCAGCCAGCTGCCAGATCTTCCCGGGAATGTACCGCCCCAGATTGGCGGCCAGGAGGAGCCGGACCGAGAGGCGGGGCCCCGGATCCCGGTCTCCCAGCTCCCCCACCATCCATCCCCAGAGCCGGGCCGCGAAGGCATAGGCACCGAGGAGGAGGAGGGTGGCAAGGAGGAGGGGAACGACCCGGGGGTTCGGCACCCCCCGATCCAGAGCCATGGCATCTTCCAGCGTGCCCCCGAGGGCCCGGAAGACGAGGACGGTGACCCCCACGGTGAGGAGGGCCTGAAGCAGGAGGGTGAGGGGGCGGGGCCACCGGGGAGGGCGCACGCCGTGCGCGGCGTCGGACGCGGCCTCCGGCCCGGGTCGGCCATTTCGGGGCGTGGCCCCCGTCGGGGAGGGGGCGGTCACGAGGAGGGCGCTCCCCTGCCCTTCCCGTCTTCCGCCTCGGACGTGGCCTCGCCCACGGCATCCAACCGGGTTTCCCCCGGTCCGGACGATGCCTCTTCCGGAGCACCCTCGGGGGCCTCCTTCCGGCGCCGGGCCAAAAGCCCCGACCCCACCCCGGCCGCGAGCACCAGGAGGAGGGAAACCCCGCTCAGGAGGAGGGCGCTCCGCAGCTCGGGAGATTCCACCCGGAGTTCCACCTCGTGCTCCCCGGCCGGGAGGGCCACGGCCTGAAGCGAGATGTCGGCCCGAAGCACGGGGAGGGATTCCTCGCCGATGCGGGCCTGCCAGGAGGGGAACCAGTTGTTGCTCACCACGAGGAGGGCGGGAACCGGGGTGGAAACCTGGAGGCGGATCCGGTCCGGCTCCCGTTCGAGCCAGCGGACCTGGTCCGGGGCGTGGACCCCATTCCCCTCGAGGGGGGCCGGGGTCAGGGGTGGATCCTCGTGGAGGAGGACCTCCCGGAGGGGATCGAAGCCCTCGTCCTCGAGGAGGATCCGGAGGGCTTCCTCGTCGGACCCCACCCGTCGGAAGCCGCTCACCAGCCGGGCCCGTGGAAACCCGGGATAGGGATAGACCGAGACCCAGGGAGATCCGTCGGCCAGGGTGGTCCGGCTCACCGGTTCCAGCCCCTCCAGCTCTCCGAAGCGCCCGTCGGGCCAGAGGATGTAGCGGACGTTCAGAATGGAGAGAATCACGGGGTGGAAGGAGGCCAGGTGCTCGGGCAACCCGCTCCCTTCCATCCCGATGAGGGTCCGATACCGCCCCAGGTCGTTGGGGTGGTGGCCGGCGGCCAGATCCAGTCCGAAGGCCGAGGGGACCACATCCTGCCCCCCCTGGAGGAGGGAGAGAACGCGGAAGGGCGGCTCCGCCCCTGCCCGATCCAGGAGGAACCGGTGGTTGGGATCGGGGAGGGTCACGGAGGTGGGGTCCGTCACCTGGATGAAGGGCGCATTGACCCGGGCCAGATCCAGGGTGACCAGGGTCACGAGGAGGGCCATGAGGAGGGCGGCGGAGAGCTTTCCCGCCCCCACGGCCCAGAACACCCCCAGGGTGGCGGCCGTGAGGAGGGTCACCACCACGAAGCCCCGGACCAGGTAGGGGTGAAGGCCATCGAGGGCCTGGGCGGCCTGGGGGCCCAGGTCGGGGTGGATCACCGACTCCCAGAGGGAAAGGAGAACCCCGGAGGCCGCGAGGACCGTCCCCAGGGCCAGGGCTCCCACCGCGCTCCCGCCCCACCGGAGGAGCCGCCGGCGTCCCTCGGGGTCGGAAAGGAGCCGCACCGCCCGGTCCACCCCCAGCCCCGCCAGGGTGCAGACGGCAAAGGCCGTGAGGAAGATGGCCATGGAGGGGGCGCGGAAGAGGGCGATCCCGGGGAGGAGCTCGTAGAAGATCCGCCACACCGGGGTGTTGGCGCCCAGGGCGAAGAGGGCCGCCACGAGCCCCATTCCGGCCAGGTAGCCCCGGGGGTCCGGGGGGGGAGGGGGTGCGCTCGCCCCCGGGTTCTGCCTGGACCGGGTCGCGGTCCGGCCTGCAGGCACGAAGGCAAGGAGGGCCAGGAGAAGGAGGACGGCACCCAGGTATTCGTGGTTCAGCTTGAAGGCGTTCCGCCCCCAGTACGTGTCCGTGGTCCAGGAGGCGCCTCCTGCGTTGTTCCCCACGAACTCGGGGACCACCAGGCTCATGGCCTCCTCCGGGTGGAGGGACCAGGAGGCGCTGTAGGCCCGGGCCGCCTCGGGCGACTCCGCTTCCACCGTAGTGGCCGCGCGCCGGGAATGCTCGGTCACGTACCCCACCGCAGGGAGGAACTGGATGGCCGCGGTGCCGGCCCCGAGAACGGAGAAGGCGAGGAAGATTCCGAAGGTCCGCCCGGCCGGCTTCCACCCCCCGCCCTCCGGGGCCGGACGCCGCCCTTCCTGGATCGTGCGGAAGATCATCCAGCCGCCCAGGGCACCGAAGAGGAAGTACGCCATCTGGAAGTGGGTGCTGAGGAGCACCACCCCGATGGAGAGGGCCAGGAGGGCGGCGGGGACCAGGTCCTTTCTGCGCCAGAGGGACTCGGCAAGCCAGAAGAGGAGGGGGGTCATGGCCACCACGAAGAGTTTCCCGTCGTGGCCGGGGTAGACCAGGGTCACGAAGGAGGGGGCGAGGACCGCCCCCGTCCCTGCCACCAGGGCCGCCCCCCGGGAGGCCCCGAGCGTTCGCATCCACCCCACCATGAAGATCCCCGCCAGGAAGACGTGGATCACGAGCTTCCACCCCAGCGCCCGATACGGCTCCATGAGGTAGAAGAGGGCCACGGAGAGGGGGTGGAGGGCGTCTCCCCCGGCCAGCGACTCGAGGAAGGGGGTGCCCCCGAGGATGTGGGGGTTCCAGAGGGGGAACCCGGTGGTGCGGAGCGCTTCGGCGAAGAAGACCCGGGCCTGGTAGCCCAGCGTCATCGTGTCCATTCCGAAGAGCATGTCCCGGGAGAAGAGGAACCCCCGGAAGAGGAAGACCACGAGGCCGGCAAACACCAGGGGCGCGACCCACCGGGGGACCCGGTTCAGGGCCTGGAGGTAGGCGTCTGCATCGATGGGGTTTGCCGCTCCCGGTGCACCTCCCTCCCGCCCCGATGCGGCCGGGCCGCCCGGGGCGCGCCGACGGCGCCGGGAGGCAGGGTTGGAGCGGGCGTTCGGGTCAGCGCTCATGGCACATCGGGAGAGTAGGAGGGAGAAGCGACGCGTTCGGAAGGGGATGCAGGGGGGACCGCTTCGCCGCGGAGGAGCGCCTCGTACACCTCGAGGTGACGCGCCACGAGGCGCGCATTGCTCCAGTGGTCCACCACCCGGGCCCTGGCCCGGGCCCCTGCTTCGGCCCGGTCCGGGCGTTCGAGGGTGCGGACGATCCCCTGGGCCAGCGCCTCGGGGTCGGCGGGGGGAACAAGGGTGCCCACCGTCTCGTCCACGATTTCCGGAAGCCCGCCCACCCGGGTGGCCACCACCGGCCGCTCGCAGGCCATGCACTCCAGGGCCGCCACCGAGGTGGCCTCCATGAGGGAGGGAAAGACGGCGATCTCGCCCGAGGCCAGGATCCCGGGCATGGCCTCGTGGGGGTGGGCGCCCAGGAAGTGCACCCGGTCCCCTACCCCGAGCTCCCGGGCCAGCCCCTCGAGACGGCCGCGTTCCGGGCCGTCGCCCACGAGGAGGAAGTGCGCCCCCTCGACCCGCTCCACGACCCGGGGTACGGCGCGGACCGCGAACTCCACCCCATTCTTGGGAAAGAGGCGGCGCGGCACCACCACCACCCGGGCCCCGGGCCGGGGGGGGTGGGTCGGGGCCACGGGGCGGAAGACCTCGGTCTCCACTCCATTCGTGAGGGCTTCTACCCGGGTCCCTGGAGCGAGCCCCTCCGCCACCCGGGCGATCTCTTCCGAGGCGGCGAGGGCGTGGTCCGAAGCCTTCACGAGGCGGCGGAGCACGGGCTTCCAGAGGGGGCGCCGGGCCCGGACCAGGAAGTGCGAGGTGTGGAAGGTGGTGACGAGGGGGGGGCGAGGGTGAAGGCCGGCACGGCTCCATGCGGCGGGGAGGATGGAGGCGAAGGCCTGGGCATGCACCACGTCGGCCCACCGCGCCCCCGCCCGGGTGGCGGGAAGGGAGCCCAGGGCGTGGGCGATCCACCCCGCCGGGCTCCGCGAGGGAAAGGGGGTCCGGAACACCTCCACCCCCTTTCGAAGCTCCCGAGAGGGCACCCCGGAAAGGGACCGGGAGGTCACGACGCGCACCCCGTGGCCCCGTGCCACCAGCCCCTCGGCCAGGGCCGCCACATGGCTCTCGAGCCCGCCCACCTCGGGGGGATAGTAGATGCAGTGAAGGAGGATCTTCATGACGGGGCGGTAGGACGCAAGCGGCAGTCGGACTTCATGATGCGGGGCCCACCGGGGCCGAGGCGGAGGGCCGGAGGAGGAAGTTCACGGCGGCTTCGGCGATGCGCGATCCGGCCTGGCCATCGCCGTACGGATTCCGCCCCCGCCGTGCCCGGCGCGCCTCCCGGCCCTCGGCGAGGCGAGCGGTGGCCGCCCGGTGAATGGCCTCGGGGTCGGTGCCCACGAGCTCGGCCACCCCGGCCTCCACCCCCTCGGGGCGCTCGGTCACCTCGCGGAGAACGAGGACCGGGGTGCCGAAGGTGGGAGCCTCTTCCTGGATCCCGCCCGAGTCCGTGAGGACCACCCGGGCCCGGGCCAGGGCCCGGACCAGATCCGGGTAGCGAAGGGGGGGGACGAGGTGGATCCGCGGATGACCCCCCAGGCGTCCCTCCACCCGGTCCCGGACCTGGGGGTTCGGGTGCACGGGGGCCAGGATTCGCAGGGTGGGATGGGCATCGGCCAGGCGGAGGACCGCACCCAGGACCCGTTCCATGGGGGCCCCGAACGACTCTCGCCTGTGGGTCGTGAAGAGGCAGAGGGGAGCCCCTTCGTCGGCCTCCTGGAGGAGACCGGCCAGGGTGGCATCCCGCACGGACAGGTCCGAGGCGCTCACCCGGAGGAGGGCGTCCACCACCGGGTTCCCGGTGAGGTGGATCCGCTCCGCCGGGATCCCCTCCCGGAGGAGATGATCCCGGGCTCCCGCTGTCGGGGCGAAGTGGAGGTCGGCCAGGACCGAGGTGAGGCGGCGGAACCCCTCTTCCGGAAAGGGCTGATGCAGGTCGCCACTTCGGAGGCCCGCCTCCACATGCCCAACCGCCACCCCCTCGAAGAACCCCACCAGGGCTCCGAAGAAGACGGAGGCCGTGTCGCCCTGGACCAGCACGAGCCCCGGTTCCCGTGCCCGGATCAGGTCCCGGAGCCCGGGGAGGCACCGCTGGGCCAGGTCGTAGAGGGACTGCCCCTCCTGCATGAGGGCCAGGTCGTGGTCCGGGGTGAGCCGGAAGACGGAGAGGACCTCGGCCACGAGCTCCCGGTGCTGCCCCGTCAGGGCGAGCTCGGTCTCCACCTCGCCCCCGCGCTTCCGCAGGGCATGGAGGACCGGGGCCATCTTGATGGCTTCCGGTCGGGTCCCCACCACCACGAGGACCCGGGGCTTCGTGACCGCGGTCATGAGCGGGCCTTCCGGCGGAGCTCGGCCACCTCTTCCCGGAGCTGGGCGACCATTTCCGCCACGAGGCCGAAGCCCAGGAGGAGGAAGCCCACCACCTCGAGGAGGAGGACGAGGGTGAGGAGGGGCCGAAACCCGAAGCCGTGAACGAAGCGGAGCCAGACGGCCACGATCCCCACCACCCCACCCAGGGCGATGAGGGCGGCCCCGGTGGTTCCGAAGAGGAGGAGGGGCTTCCTGGAGAAGAGGAGGAGGAACCATACCGAAATGAGGTCCATGACCCCCACCACGACCCGCCACGAACCCGAGTACTTGGAGACTCCCGCGCGGCGGGGGAGAAGCTCGATGTCGATCTCGGTGGCCCGGTACCCCCGTGCGTGGGCCAGGACCACGAAGAAGCGGTGCCAGTCGTGGCGGAGGTGGAGCTCGTCCAGGATCTCGCGCCGAAAGGCCTTCATGGAGTTCAGGTCCGACACCGGGACCCGGAAGATCCGGCGGGAAAGCCGGTTGTAGACCGACGAGACCCCCTGCTTGTCGTAGGCTCCCACCTTCCGCCCGCAGACGATGTCCCACCCCTCGTCCATGCGGTCGAGAAAGCGGGGGATCTCGTCGGGAGTGTGCTGCAGGTCGGCATCGAAGAGCACGAGGATGCCCCGGCCGGTGGCCCGGGCGGCCGTGAGCATGGCCTCGGTCTTTCCCAGGTTCGTCCGGTGCCGGAGCACCCGGAGCAAGGGCCACCCTGCTGCCGCCCCCTCGATGGCTTCGGCGGTCCCGTCGGTAGACCCGTCATCGATGACGAGGATCTCCCCCTCGAGGCCGTGTCGGTCCCAGGCTTCGCGGAGTTCCCGGACCAGCTCCGGGGCCACCTCCGCCTCGTTGTAGGCGGGAACGACGAGCGCGAAGTCCCGGCGCCCCGGGCTCGGCACGGGGCCGGGGGCGCCGGGGAGGATCTCCGGTTCAGACACGCTTCCGCATCCGGGCCGGGAGGATCCCGAGCTGGTCCCGGTACTTGGCCACCGTCCGGCGGGCGATCTGGATCCCCTCGTCCTCCAGGATCTCCACGATCTTCTGGTCGGTGAGGGGCTTCTTCGAATCTTCCTGGCTCACCAGGATGCGGATCTTGTCGCGCACGCCTCGAGCCGAAATGTCCTCGCCCGAGGCGGTGGAGAGCCCGCTCGAGAAGAAGTACTTGAGGGGGAGGACGCCGCGGGGGGTCTGGGCAAACTTCTCGTTCGTCACCCGCGATACGGTGGACTCGTGCATCTCGATGTGGTCGGCCACCTCCCGCAGGGTGAGGGGGCGCAGGTACTGGACCCCCCGCTCGAAGAAGTCGCGCTGCCGATCCACGATGAAGTTCATGACCTTGAGCATGGTCTGACGCCGCTGTTCGATGGCCTGGATCATCCAGTTGGCGGAGTTGAGCTTGCTCGAGATGAAGTCCCGGTTCTCCCCCTTGAACTGGTTCCGGTTCTGCGCCACCTCCCGGTACGAGCGGGAGATGCGAAGGCGTGGAAGGCTCGTGTCGTTCAGGAAGACATGGTACTCCCCTGCGATCTTGTCGACGATGAGGTCCGGGAGAATGTAGGGGTCGTCATCGGGGGCGTGCTGGAGCCCGGGCTTGGGGTCCAGGTGTCCCAGGGAGTCGGCGGCGTCCTGCACCGCCCGGGGCGGGATCCCGAGCCCGCGGGCGATTTCGGTCCAGCGATGGTTCAGAAGGTCGTCGAAGTGGTCGTGGACCAGGGTGTAGGCCAGGGTCTCCTCGCTCCCCTCGCGCCGGAGCTGGAGGAGAATGGACTCCCGGATGTCCCGGGCTCCCACCCCTGCGGGATCCATGCTCTGGATTACCGCCAGCATGGCCTCCGCCTCGGGGATCTCGTAGGGACGGAAGAGGGCCTCGAGTTCGGCCAGCTCCTCCGCGCGGGCCTCGTCGTCTTCGATCTCCCGGGCCCGGGAAAGGGCGATGTCGCGGACCTCGTCGAGCCAGCGATTCGCCCCTTCCACCACCTCGTCCAGGTCACAGCAGAGGAAGCCCGAGTCCTCGATGTTTCCGATGATTTCCTCGCCGAGCCGCACCTCCCGCTCGCCCAGGGGCATGTGCTGGAGCTGCTCGGCGAGGAGGTCCCGGAGATCGTCCTGTTCCACGGGGGTGGCCTGGTGGAACTCCTTCTCCTCGTGCTGGCCCCGCAGCGTGCCCCCGGGCTCGAAGCCGTCCAGGAGGATCTCCTCCCAGTCGATCTCGTCTTCCCCCTTCTCCTCGGGGGCGTCCTCGTCCAGGCTCACCTCGTTCGGATCGTCTGCCTCCGTCATCTCGAGGAAGGGATTCTCGGCGAGCTCGGTCTTCAGGTGGGCCTGGAGGTCCAGAAGGGGCATGTAGAGCAACTCCATCGCCTGGTAGAGGCGAGGGTTGATCTTCATCTCCTGCCGGAGTTCCGCGCTCTGGTAGAGCCGATTCGAAAGGGGGGCCATGGGGTCGGGGTCGGGGGGCGCGTCAGCCGTCCAGCTCTTCGATGACCGCGGTCACGCGTTCCGGACGCTCATAGCGGTTCCGCATCCGGTGGGTAAGGGTGGGGCCAAGATAGATCTCCGCCACCTCGTCGTTCCAGACCAGCTCGGAGACGGTTCCACTCACCCGGATCCGCCCTTCGTACATGATGTAGGCCCGATCCACGATGTCGAGGGTCTGCTCGACGTTGTGGTCGGAGATGATGACCCCGATCCCCCGGTGCTTGAGGCCCGCCACGATGTGCTGGATGTCGTTCACCGCAATGGGGTCGATTCCGGCAAAGGGTTCGTCGAGGAGCATGAACTTGGGACTCTGCACGAGGGCCCGGGTGATCTCGAGGCGCCGCCGCTCTCCCCCGGAGAGGGCGTACGCCTTGCTCTTCCGGAGATGTCCGATGGAGAGTTCGTCCAGGAGTCCGTCGAGCCGGGCCTTTCGCTCCTTTCGGGGGATGGGAAGGGTCTCGAGAATCGCCTTCACATTGTCCTCTACCGAGAGCTTGCGAAAGACCGAGGGCTCCTGGGCCAGGTAACCGACCCCGAGACGGGCGCGTTTGTACATGGGCGTCCGGGTGAGATTCCGGTCGTCGAGAAAGATCTTCCCCCGGTCCGGGGCAATGAGACCCACCACCATGTAGAAGGAGGTGGTCTTCCCTGCCCCGTTGGGTCCGAGGAGGCCCACGATCTCTCCCTGGCGCACTTCCAGGCTCACCTCGTTCACGACCTTCCGGCGCTGGTAGGCCTTCGTGAGCCCCTCGGCCCGGAGCACGCTGGAGCCCTCGAGCCGGGGGAGCGCCGCCGACCGGGCCTCCGCCTGCGGATCCGCGTCGACCGGTCCTGCCGTCGCCTCGTCCTCCATCTCTTGCACCTCCGTCATCCCGTTCCTCCCTGCCTCGGCTCGAGCTGGTATCCGCGAACGTCTCCCTCGGCCTCGAGGAAGCTCACGGCGCCGTCTTCCAGATGAATGATGATCCGCTGGGCCAGGATGTAGGTGATGGACCAGCGTCGGACCGGGGGCAGATCCTCTTCCTCCTCCTCTGCGTCGGGGGTCGCCTCGGGGGGCGGCACGGGATCGCCCGGTTCGTCGGGGGAGGGCGCGCCCTCCTCCCCTTCCTCCTCGTCCTGTTCCGTCCGGTAGAGGGCGCTGGCGTTGTCCGTGGACTCGAGGCGGACGAGCCGCCAACCCTCCTCCCCTCCGGCTTCCCCGGTCGCCGGGGTCGGCGCATCGGGGTCGTCTGTCGCATCAGGGGACGGGTCCGGCGCACCGTTGGACACCGGTTCGAAGAAGGCGAGGATCTCCTCCCCCTCGATCCAGTCCCGATCGGGAAGGCCATCGGGGCCGAACCCCTCCTCATGGCCGTGGTCGGCCGCAGCGGTGTCGTTCGGGGGGGGGGCTGTGGCCCCCTCCCCTGCGGGAGCGCCGAACCCTCCCCCCAGGGACTCTGCCCGGGCACGGCCCGTGGCCCGAAGCACCCGTTGGCCATCGTCCCCATCCTGCACCTCGACCCGGTCTCCGCGGAGCATGACCTGGTCGCCCTCGATCCGGGCCACCACCCACTCCCCCGTTCCGGGACGCTCGCCCCCCTCTGCCACCACGGACTCGATCTCTTCCGCGGGGCCCAGCTCGATGAGGACCTCGAGCCCAGTGAGGATGTACTCCTCCGTCTCGATGCGCCCCCCCTGACGCGCCACGAGTCGCCGGAGCTGATCTCCTTCGAAGGTCAGGTTCAGGTTTCCGCCCGAGGCCGAGACCTCTCCCCGGTTCACCCGGGCGTTGCGGTTCAGAATGAGGAGTTCGGATTCCCGATCGTAGACGAGGGAGTCGGCGCGGGCGTCCAGATCCTCCCGGTCGAGTTCCACATCGCCATCGCCCCAGAAGAAGCGTTCTCCCTGGAAGCGGAGGCGGTTCGCCGTGACCCGGAAGGGCTCTCCTGCGGTGCCGTCGGCCCGGGGTTCGGCAGGGAGGACGGCGGAGGGCCTCCCTCCCGAGACCGTGACTTCCTCCTCCCGGGTGCCCCGTGCCTCCAGGTAGTTCAGGGTCTCGCCCCGAACCTCGGTCCCCTCCGTGAGGTCGCCGAAGACGACGTTCCCCCGGGCCACGAGGCGCCCGTCCTGTTCGTACCAGTCCGCCAGATCGGCCCGGAGATCGCGCTCGGCGGTGGTGAATCGAACCCGGCCAATGAGCTCGTTGCGCCCTGTCTGTCCCCAGACCACGGCCGAATCGGCCCGGATCCGGAGACCGTTGGGGCACCGGAGGTCGGCGAAGGTCACATACTGCACCACATTCCCGGGGGAAATCTGGCGCTGGACCAGGGTGCCGAAGGTGTCCATGAGTCGGCATTCCCCTCCGCCCACCTGCTGGGCGGAGAGGGACGCGGGTCCGAACAGGCTGCTCGAAACCGCGCCCCCCGCGCCGGGAAAGACGCCCGCCAGAAGGGGGAACGCGGCGAGAATGACCGTGGTCAGAAGGGCGCGCGCGCTCCGGAGGCCAGGGCTGCGGAAGGACCCGGAGGGAGGAGGCGGCATCAGGGGCTCCCTCCTCCGCCCTGTCCTCGCCCGACGATGCGGAAATTCACGAACTCCAGGTCGGACCGGAAGGCCCGGCCCCGGGTCACCTGCCCCCGGTGCGTGTATACGAAGGAGGAGTCGCTCCTGATCTCGTCCCCTTGGGGGTCGTAGTGGAGTTCCTGGCTCTCGATTCTCCGGGCCTCTCCGGGAATGACCATGACCACGTCCCCGTAGGCGGCCATCCGGTTGGTCCGGGTGTCGAGAATCCCCCGTTGAGCCGTGACATGGGCTCGCTCCGAGCCGTCTTCCTCCCGCACGGAAAGTTCCACCCCTCGGAGGTGCACGGCGGCCGAGTCCTGCCACTGGATCGCGGTGTCGGCATGGACCACCCCCTGCACCTGACCGTCCTGGGTCATCCGGTGGATCATTCCGAAGACGATCCCGTCGGCATCGAAGGACAGGTAGTCCGAAGGGATCGTGGCCACCGGAGCCTCGTCGGTACACGCCGCGATGCTGGCCCCCAGTACCCCCGCGAGGAGACCGAGGAGGGCCAGGCGCCGGCGTGCCCCGGCGGGCTGTCCGCCAGGCGATTCCAGGGCGACCTGCTTGGTGTTCATGTCGTTCCTGTCTTTCATCATACGACTCCTGACCTGAGAAGATCATGGAGGTGTACGACCCCACGAAGACGCCCCTCGTCGTCCACCACGGGGAGGGCCATGATGCCATGGGCCTCGAGGTCCCGGACCACCGCCCCGGCAAGCTGACCCATGCGGGCCACCTTCGGGTCGACGGTCATGACCCTCTCCACCGCGACGTCGAGGAACCCCTGGGGGTTCTCCTCCATGAGCCGGGTGAGGTCGCCGGCCGTGACCACGCCCACGACCTCGTCCCCAGCGTTCACGATGGGGATCGTACCCCGAAGTCGGGCAAGGGGTACGATGGCGTCGCGCATGGGGGCGTCGGGTCGGAGGGAGGGGTATCCCTCCCCCACCATGATGTCTTCCACCCGGAGGGTGAGGCGGCGTCCCAGCGCCCCTCCGGGGTGAAAGCGGGCGAAGTCCTCGGCCCGGAACCCCTTCTTCCGGAGAACCACCATGGCCAGGGCATCGCCGAGGGCCAGGGCGGCGGTGGTGGAGGAGGTGGGAGCCAGATCCAGGGGGCATGCCTCTTCCGTGACCCCGGCATCGAGGGTGACGCGGGCGTGGCGCGCCAGGGGGGAGTCCGGGTCGCCCACGATGGCCACCACGGGAATTCCCAGCCGGAGCATGTATTCGAGGAGGCCGTGCAGCTCGGAGGTGGCCCCGCTCTTCGAGAGGAAGATCCCCACATCCTCCCGGGAGACGATGCCCAGGTCGCCGTGGAGCCCGTCCACCGGGTGGAGGTAGGTGGCCGGAGTCCCGGTGGAGGTGAGGGTGGCGGCGATCTTCCGGGCGATGATCCCGCTCTTTCCCACCCCGGTCACGATGATCCGCCCCCGGCACCCGTGGAGGAGCTCCACCGCCGCCTCGAAGGAGGGTCCCAGGCGCTGGGCCACCCCTTCCAGGGCCTGGGCCTCGAGGCGCAGGACCTCCCGCCCCGCCTCGAGGAGGGAGGTGGGGCGACCCGCTCCGGGAACAGGGTCGGAATCCGTTGCGGTGGCATCCGCTCCCGATGCGGGTGCGTGCGCCGTTCCGGGAGCCCTGCTGGGCCTGGTTCCGGGGGTGGGATCGGGCCGGGTCATTCCGATTCCTCTCCCGGAAGCCCCCGGCGGGCCTCCACGTAGGCCTCCACCTGGGCATTCCACTCCCCCCGGCAGGAGAGGAGGACCTTGGCGAACTCCCGTACCGCACCCCGACCCCCCTCCCGGCGGGTGGTGAAGAGCGCGACCTGCCGCACCTCGGACACGGCATTGGCCACCGCCACCGGGAGCCCCACCCGCTCCAGCACCGGGATGTCGGGGAGGTCGTCGGCCACCATGGCCACCGCCTCCCAGGGGAGCCCGGCTTCTTCCCGCAGGGTGTCCACCACCGGGAGCTTCCGTGCCCCCGGGACCTGGTGGCAGGCCTCGATCCCCAGCTCCCGGGCCCGGGCCGCGGTGGCGGGCGAGACCCGCCCCGAGACGAGGGCCACCCGGATGCCGGCCTCCTGGAGGAGGCGAAGGCCCAGACCGTCCTGGATGTCGAAGCGCTTGAGCTCGACGGTGCGCCCTTCGGCATCGGCCCCCAAGTAGACCCCGGCGTCGGTGAGGACCCCGTCCACATCGAGAATCACGAGCCCGATGGCCCGGGCCTTCTCTGCCGGGATGCGAAGGTGCCCCGCTCCCACCGACGCAGGGCCGCCGGATCCCGGCGCGCCAGCCCGGGGCGCTGCCGGACCGGACGCACCAGGCGCGGCGGGGGGGGCGGAGGGGTGGGCCTTCCGCCTCATCCTTCCCTCCCGCTGTGCAGGCCCGCCCCATGGTCCTCGAGGCCCAGTACCTCGCGAATGGCCAGGACCTGGCGGAGGAGGGACTCCAGCGCTTCGAGCGGGAGCATGTTCAGCCCGTCGGAGGGGGCCGAGGGCGGGTCGGGGTGGGTCTCGAGAAAGAGGTGATCGCACCCGGCGGCCACGGCCGCCCGGACCAGGGCCGGGATGTGCTCGGGATCGCCCCCGCTCGCCCCCTCGGCCTTCCCCGGTCGCTGCACGGAGTGGGTCCCGTCGAAGACGGTGGCGCACCCGGTGGCCTGGCGCATGCGCCGGAAGGAGCGGAAGTCCACCACCAGGGTGCCGTATCCGAAGAAGGTCCCCCGCTCCGTCACCGTGATCCGGCGTGCGCCGCCGGCCCGGAGCTTCTCCACCACGGCCGTCATCTCTTCCGGGGCCATCCACTGCCCCTTCTTCACATTCACCGCACGATCGTGGGCAGCGGCCGCCTCGCCCAGGGCCAGGACAAGATCGGTCTGGCGGCAGAGAAAGGCCGGAAGCTGAAGCACATCAACCACTTCCGCCGCCGGTCCGGCCTGCCCCGGCTCGTGCACGTCGGTCAGGAGGGGGAGGCCCGTGGCGGCCCGCACGCGCTCGAGGTGGCGGAGTCCCTCCTCGAGCCCCGGCCCGCGGGGGGCGTCGACGCGGGAGCGGTTGGCCTTGTCGAAGGAGGCCTTGAAGACCACCGGGAGGCCCAGGCGTTGGGAGAGGGAGGCCAGCGCCTCCCCGACCCGGAGGTTCAGGGCGTCCTCCTCCAGGAGGCAGGGGCCGGCCAGGAGGGTAAAGCGGTCCAGAAGGGTCATCGCCGGCTCTCCTCGGCTTCGGCCTCGAGGGTCGATCGCCCGCCGGTGCCTCCGCCATCGCCGATTCCGGCCCTGCGCGCCGCCGCCTCGATGAAGGAGGCAAAGAGCGGGTGGGGGCGGGTGGGACGGCTCTTCAGCTCGGGGTGGAACTGGCACCCGACGAACCAGGGGTGGTCGGGGAGCTCCACCATTTCCACGAGCTTCCCGTCGGGGGAGAGGCCGCTGAAGTGGAGGCCGCCCTCGGCGAGGGGCTTCCGGAGTTCGTTGTTCACCTCGTAGCGGTGGCGATGCCGCTCGGAAATGTGCTCCACCCCGTAGATCTCCCGGACCCGGGACCCGGAGGCGAGCTGGGCGGGATAGGCCCCGAGCCGCATGGTCCCCCCCTTGTCGGTGACCTCGCGCTGCGAGTCCATGAGGGCGATGACCGGGTGGGGGGTCTCCCCATCGAACTCGATGGAGTGGGCGCCCTCGAGTCCGCACACGTTCCGGGCGTACTCGATCACGGCGCACTGGAGTCCCAGGCAGATCCCGAAGAAGGGGCGCCCGGCTTCCCGGGCCCATCGGATGGAGGCGAGCATCCCCTCGATCCCGCGGGAACCGAAGCCCCCGGGAATGAGAAGCCCGTCGTACCCTTCGAGCCGCTGCCCCGGGCCGTCTTCCGACTCGAACCCCTCGGAGGAGAGCCAGTCGATGTCCACTTCCACATCGTTGGCGATGCCTCCATGGATGAGGGCTTCCTGCACCGACTTGTAGGCATCCACCAGGTCGGTGTACTTCCCTACCACGGCAATGCGGACCCGGCCCCGGGAGGGGGCACGGGCGGCCTTCACCATTCGGGTCCACTCCTCCAGGTCCGGTGCCGGGGCCTCGATCTGCAGGAGCTCGAGGACATAGTCGTCGAGCCCCTGGCGGCGGTACTCCAGGGGGACCTGGTAGATGGAATCCACATCCATGGCCTCGATCACGCCCCGACGATCCACATTCGTGAAGAGGGCGATCTTGCGCCGGATCTCCTCGTCGAGGGGATGCTCGGAGCGGCAGATCAGGACATGGGGCTGGATCCCGATTTCCATGAGCTCCCGCACCGAGTGCTGGGTCGGCTTCGTCTTCAGCTCACCCGCCGCCGCAATGTAGGGCACGAGGGTGAGGTGCATGAAGATGGCGTTCCGGGAGCCCACTTCCTGGCGGAACTGGCGGATGGCCTCGAGAAAGGGGAGGGACTCGATGTCGCCCACCGTCCCCCCGATCTCGGTGATCACCACGTCGTGTCCGTCGGCCAGGCGGCGGATGGCGGCCTTGATCTCGTCGGTAATGTGGGGGATCACCTGCACGGTGGAGCCCAGGTAGTCTCCCCTGCGCTCCTTGTGGATCACCGACTGGTAGATCCGCCCCGTGGTGATGTTGTTGTCCTGGGAGAGAGAGGCATCGAGGTAGCGCTCGTAGTGGCCCAGGTCCAGGTCCGTCTCGGCCCCGTCGTCGGTGACGAACACCTCACCGTGCTGGAAGGGGGAGAGGGTCCCCGGGTCCACATTGATGTAGGGGTCGAACTTCTGGAGGGTGACGCGGAGACCGCGCTCCTTCAGGAGTCGGCCCAGGGAGGCCGCGGAAATCCCCTTTCCGAGAGAGGAGACCACCCCTCCGGTCACGAAGATGTACTTGGTGGGGTGGCGATGCGGGGGGGCGGGGGCGTCGGTCATGGGGCCCGGGAAGGTGTCCGGTGGGAAGGAGAAGGAGGGGCCGAAGCCCGGAAGTCGGGAGGCTCGGTGCCGGCAAGGAGGGGCTCGAGGCGCCGGAGATCGTCGGGGGTGTCCACCCCCGGGGCGGCTCTCTCCACGAGGGCGATCCCCATGGGGAGGCCCGCCTCCAGGGCGCGAAGCTGCTCCAGGCGCTCCACCTCCTCCAGGGGGGAGGGTGGGAGGTCGACGAAGGCCAGGAGGGCGTCTCGCCGGTAGGTGTAGAGGCCCAGGTGCCGGAGAAAGGGAGGGCGGGAGGCGCGTGCCGCGTCGAGGCCGCCCTCCCGCGGGAAGGGGATGGGGGCCCGGGAGAAGTAGAGGGCCCGGCCGTCAGTCCCCCGCACGGCCTTCACCACCGAGGGCTCGTGGAGGAGGGCGGGGTCGCCCAGGGGCGTGGCACAGGTGCCGAGGGCCCACCCTTCCTCCCGGACCAGGGCCACCGCCCGGGCCACGTGGGTCTCATCCACCAGGGGTTCGTCGCCCTGGAGGTTCACCACCACGCCCACATCGGCGAATTCGGGGCGACGCACCACCTCGGCCACCCGGTCCGTTCCCGAGGGATGCGCCGGGTCGGTGCGGACCACCGGGGCGCCCAGGGCATGGGCCAGGGCCTCGATCTCGTCGTGGTCCGTGGCGATGACCACGGCATCGAGGACCTTCATGGCCCGGACCCGCCACCAGACCCAGGCCAGGAGGGGGTGGCCGGCCAGGGTCTGCAGGGGCTTGGCCTGGAGGCGAGTGGATCCGTACCGGGCGGGGACGACGCCCAGAACCCGTCCGGGGATCGGGGCGGGCGTCCGGTCGGCTCCCGGGGCGGGGGCGTGTCCGGTGGCGCTCGCAGGGTCCCCCTCGAGGCCTTTCGAGGGCGGTACGCCGCCCGGATCCGGCACTCTGGGAGGCGCCGAAGCGGACGGGGAAGCGGAGGCGGCGTGAGCAAGATTCACGCCATTCAAGGTACCTCGGGGAGGGGTCCCGGGGCAAGCGGTGGGAGCCTCCGGGGTCCCGACCGGCTCGAGGAGTTCAGAGCCGGAGAAAGGCACCGAGGAGGGTCCGGCCGTGCTCGGAGAAGAGGGACTCGGGGTGGAATTGGACTCCCCACACGGGGGCGCTCCGGTGCCGGACGGCCTGAACCTCCAGGGCGGCGGCCGGTGGGGGGGTCGGCCGGGCCTCGGCGGGACTGGCCGCTGCGGGGGCGGCCGCCGTGGGACTGGCCTCGGCGGCGGACCACGCCACCACCTCCAGCTCCGGGGGGAGATGGGCAGGGTCGGTGACGAGGGAATGGTACCGGGCAACCTGGAAGGGCGTCGGGAGCTCCTCGAAGATCCCCGTCCCTGTATGCTCCACCGCCGCCACCTTTCCGTGCATGAGGGCCCGGGCGCGGACCGTACGCCCCCCGAACGCCTCGCAGAGGGCCTGGTGGCCCAGGCAGACCCCCAGGATGGGGACCCCCCGGGGGGTGAGGGCCCGGATGGCCTCGACGCTGATCCCGGCTTCCGTCGGGGTGCACGGGCCAGGGGAGACGACGAGGCGGGTGGGCGGGTCGCGGAGAAGGTCCTCCACCGCCACCGCGTCGTTTCGCATCACCACCGGGTCGGCCCCGAGTTCACCCAGGAGCTGGACCAGGTTCCAGGTGAAGGAGTCGTAATTGTCGAGAACGAGGAGCATGGAGAAAGATGCAGGACGGGGCGCCCTTGTCCACCTCCCCCGGCGTTCCCCCGGGTGTCCTGTGTCCCGGGGCCGATCAGTAATCCACCGGCCGGAGGTAGAAATCGCCGATCCCCGACGAGGAAAGCAGGGCCGTGGTGGGAGGGCGCCGCTTCCAGTGGGTACTCTGGAGGAGGTGGTGGACCCGGTCTACCGCCTCCTCCCGGAACCCGGCCTGGAGGAGGGAGGCCGGGGAATACCCCTCCAGGAGCCCGTGGAGGAGGAGGTCCGCCTCCTCGTAGCGCACCCCGAGCTCGTCCTCATCGTGAACCCCTTCCACGAGATCCGCCGAGGGGGGCTTCCGGATGAGGGGCTCCGGGACCTCCAGGTACCGGGCCAGGGCCCGTACCTGGGTCTTGAGGAGGTCGCCCAGGGGGTTGATGGGCGGGCTGTCGTCGGCGTGCCAGGTGTAGTACCCGAGGAGGCGTTCGCTCTTGTTTCCGGTGCCCAGGATGAGGGCCCGGTGCGCCGCCGACTGGTCCCAGAGGACGAGGGCCCGGAAGCGGGCGGCCAGGTTCCCCCGTCGGAGCGGGGAGAGTGCCGGCTCCTCCCCCTCGACGTAGGCGTCCACCGCCGGGGCAATGGGGATCGTGCGCGGGGTGACCCCGAACCGCTCACAGACGAGGTGGCCGTGCTCCAGGCTCTCGGGCGAGGACGTGGCGTAGGGGAGAAGGAAGGCGTGGACCCGGTCGGCTCCGAAGGCCCGCACGGCAAGCGCCAGCGTCACCGCCGAATCCACCCCCCCGGAGACGCCCACCACCACCTGGTCGAATCCCCGTCGCTCCTCGACCTCGTCGCGCAGGAAGGAGACAAGGGCCTCGGTCACGAGGGGGGCCTCCAGCGCCAGGGGAGAGAGGTCGCCGGGGGTGAGGGGGCACGCCGGCGCGTGGGTCCCGCCCTCCCCTTCCCCGCTGGACGCCGGAGTGCGGGAAGGGGAAGAAGCCGGAGAAGGGCCCTCCGCCCCCCCGGATCGCTGGGCGAGGCGCCCACCCCGGGCCTCCGGGCTCTGACCGGCCGCCCGGGCAAGGGCTCCCGCCAGGTGGGGGAGAAAGGCCCGGAGGTCTTCCAGCATGGGCGATCGCACCCGGGCCCGGCGCCCGGCCTCGAGGGAGAGGGCCACCTTCGCATCGCCCTCCTGGAAAAGCGGGCCTCGGGCCAGGACCCGGCCACCCGGTCCGTACACCGTGCTTCCCCCGGCGAAGATGCGTCCCCCCTCGCTTCCCACGAGGTGGGCCAGCGCCAGGTGCACGCCGTGTTCCAGGGTGATGGCCCGGGCGGCCACATCCCACCGCTCCAGGCTCGCCGGCCGCGCCTCGCCGGGGAGGTACTCCCGGGCGGGAGAGGCGGAGAGGGCCAGGAGGAGCTCGGCCCCTTCCAGCGCCAGGACGGAAGGGGGAAGGCTGTGGAGCATTTCCTCGCAGATGAGCATTCCCATGCGCCCGAAGCGGGTGTCGTACGCCTCGAGCGCGAGCCCCGGCTTCACGAAGCGGGCTTCGTCGAAGAGACCGTAGGTGGGGAGGAACATCTTCCGGTGGAGGTGGACCAGGTGCCACCCCTCCGCGCGAGGCTCCAGGTGAAGCGCACTGTTGTAGAGGACGCCGTCGGGCCCCCGCTCGTACGCCCCGAAGACCAGATCGGGGGAGCCCTCCTCCGGCCGACCCAGCGCCTGCACCAGGGCCCCGGCTTCCCGGGCCACCTCCACGACCCCCCCCTCGACGAAGTACCCGGAGGTCACCGTTTCGGGGAGGAGAAGGAGGTCCGTTTCTCCCGCCGCCTCCCCGGCCAACCGGGCCAGGGCCGCCAGGTTCTCCTCCACGCGGCCCTTCCGGGGCCGGAACTGGGCCACCCGCAGGCGCAGGACGTCGGTGCCCGGGTGGGGGAGGAAAGACGGAGATGCGAAGGGTCGGGACATGGGCCGCCAGGGAGGAGGATGGAGATGCAGCGGTGGAGGGGAGCAGGAGCTGCGGGCCCTGCTCCTTGCTCTCGCGCTGCCCGTCGGGGTCGCGCATGCGGGTCGGAGGAGGTATTGTGCCGAGTGCGCGGGAAGCGGGGACCCGAGTCGGTCCGTCCGACGCTCCTGTGGCTCTCCTCGGCGAAAGATGGCATCGTTCGTCCGGGAAGGGCAGGTGGGGGTCGTGGCCCGGGGCCAAGGTCGAAGACGCTGTGCCCCATCGGTCCTCAACCGCGGGAACGCACCTTCCTCCCCGGGTTAGGAGGGAAGAGCTTCCCGCAGGACGAATGTGAGCACTCCGCCCGGAGTCGCTCCGGGCACCCGCGATCCCCTTTCCTGTGCCATGTCCCAACCGGCCCCTCCGAACCCAGGTCCGACCGTGCCGTTTATTGCCCCCCCCCTTCGCTTCCGCTTCAGAGCCTCCCTCCTTGCCCTGGGCGCCCTCCTGCTCTTCGGTGTCGGTCCGATCGTGGAGGGAGTCGAGGGCCAGCAGCGCACCCCGCCCCGGTCGGACACGACCTTCACCCCCTTCGTTCCGGCACCCTTCGGCGGTGCGGTGGATCGGGATCGTCAGGCCCCCGGTACCTCCGAGGTGGGTGAGGTCTTCATGGGTGCCCTCCGGGTCATTCGGGACTTCGGGCTTTCGACGTACACCGAGGACGAACTCTGGGAGAAGGCCATCGAGGGGCTGGTCCGGGAGCTGAACGACCCCTACGCCACGGTCCTGAGCGCCCGGGAGGCCCAGGCCTTCACCGAGGAGAGCACGGGGAACTACGCCGGGATCGGGGTCCAGATCACGGAGCTGAACGGGGCGGTGACGATCACGGCCGTCTTCCGCGGGACACCGGCGGATCGGGAGGGGCTTCTGGTGGGAGACCGGATTGTCGGGGTGGACGAGGACGATGCCACCTCCTGGACGGTGGAGGACGCCTCGAACCGGATCCGCGGAGAGCCCGGGACGGAGGTCCGCGTGATCATCGCCCGCGATGGGATCGCCCAGCCCATCCCCCACCGGATTCGCAGGGCGCAGGTGCATGTGCCGGCGGTGACTGCGGAGCGGCTCTTCGGCGACATCGACTACGTCGTCATCGACCGGGTAGCCCGGAACTCTGCCGCCGAAGTGGACTCGGTCCTCCGGGCCATGGAGGGGAGCCGGGGGCTCATTCTCGACCTTCGGGGCAACCCCGGGGGATACCTGGACGAATCTCTCCGCATGGCGGATCTCTTTCTCGAGCGAGGCGATCTCATGGTCTCGACGAAGGCGAGGCGCCCTGGACAGGCCGGGGAGCCTGGCGATGAACCCGCCTTCGCCCGGATGGCGCCCCGGATCCCCGATGTTCCGGTCATCGTCCTCGTGAACGGGTTCTCGGCTTCGGCCTCGGAGATCATTGCCGGCGCTCTCCAGGACCATGATCGCGGGCTCGTCATGGGCGAGCGCACCTTCGGGAAGGGATCGGTCCAGAGCGTGGTGCCCCTTCCGGGGGGGCGCCTCATGCGGATCACGAGCGGTGAGTGGTACACCCCGCTTGGCCGCTCCCTGAACCGGCCCCGTGATCGGGAGGGTCGGGTGATCCAGCCCGATACGATCGACCAGTTCACCACCCCCTCGGGGCGTCGCCTCCTCGGCGGCGGAGGGGTGGCGCCCGACCTGGAGATCCGGCCGGACACGCTGAGCTCGGTGGAACAGCGCTTCATGGTGGCAGCCGCCGAGGCGGAGATCCCCCTGGCTCAGCGGATCCAGGAGGCGGCCTTCGCCGTGGCCCAGGAGGTGCGAGGAGGTGAGCCCCTCCCCGACGCCTTCCCCGATGCGGCCATGGAGCGCTTTGTGCGCGGCCTCGCGTCGGCCGGGCTTCCCGGCGACGTTCTGAATGCCGAGACCGAGGCCTACCTCCGCTGGAGGCTGGAAGTGGCGCTCTACCAGCGCCTCGAGCGAAGCGATCGGGCGCTGCAGGTCCAGGCCACCCGGGATCCGGCGCTGGACACGGCCATTCGCCTGCTCCAGACCTCCGGGAGCCAGGCCGAGCTCTTCACCCGTGCCGCCGAGGCGGGAGGCCCCCCGACCCCCCCCGAGGGCGCAGTGGTCCGTCAGGCGGCAACTCGCGGGGGAGCGAGCCTGCGGCGCTGAGGCCCTCGCCGGGCCCGGTCAGGGGTGCCGGGCCCGGGGGTGGTGATTCCTGTGCACGTTCCGGAGGTGTTCCCGGTCCAGATGGGTGTAGATCTGGGTCGTTGAGATGTCCGCGTGCCCCAGAAGCTCCTGGACGGAAGCCAGGTCAGCGCCCCCTTCGAGGAGATGCGTGGCGAAGGAGTGGCGGAGGGTGTGCGGGGAAACGGACCGCTCCACCCCGGCCCTTGATGCGCCTTCGCGGACCAGGTTCCAGACACTCATGCGGGTGAGCCCGGTCCCTCGCCGGTTGAGGAAGAGAGCGCCCTGACTCTCCCCGCGTTCGAGGGTCGGGCGAACCTCCCGAAGGTAGCGTCCCAGCGCGATGCCTGCGGGTTCACCAAAGGGGAGGAGGCGTTCCCGGCTCCCCTTCCCCACCACGAGCACGAGTCGCTCCTCCAGGTCGAGGCGCCCGAGGGTGAGTTCGGTGAGCTCGGAGACCCGCATTCCGGTTCCGTAGAGGAGCTCCAGGATGGCGCGGTCCCGCCAGTGCATGGGATGACCTTCCGGAGGCGACTCCACCAGGCGGACCGCCTCTTCCCGGGAGAGGACGCTCGGAAGGGTCCGCCAGCTTCGCGGAGATTCGAGAAGCTCGCTGGGATCCGCCTCCAGCACCCCCTCTCCGAGGAGGTAGGCGAAGTAACTCCGCACCGAGGAGAGGGCCCGTCGGATGGAGGCGGGGGCGAGTCCCTGGTCCTTCAGGTGAAAGACCCACTCCCGCAGTTCCGTGTGGCGAAGGTGGTGCGGTCCGGGGACGCCCCGGGCACCGAACCAGGCGGACATGCGTTCAACGTCGCCGTGGTAGGCGCGGACGGATCGGTCCGAGAGCCCACGTTCGAAGGTCAGGAAGTCGGCAAACCCTTCGAGGAGCCACCCGGGTCCGGGGACGGGCGTCGGATCGGTGCCCAAGGGGTGCCCGGAGGAGAGAGGAGGATCGAAGCCCGAACCGGGACGAGGATCAGGAACCCGAGGCGCTGGAGCGAACCACAAGGGCCACGGCGTGCACTGCGATTCCCTCGCGGCGCCCCTCCCACCCCATGCCTTCGTTCGTCTTTGCCTTGATGGAAACCTGGCCCGGGGTGATCCCCAGGACGCCGGCCAGGCTCCCCCGCATCTCGGGGGCCGCCGGCCCGATCTTCGGAACCTCGCAGATCACCGTGACGTCGACATTCCCCACCCCCCACCCCCGGTCATGAAGCCGGGCCACGATCTCGCGCAGGAGCTCCATGGAATCGGCGTCCTTCCAGGTCGGGTCGGAAGGGGGGAAGTGGGTCCCGATGTCGCCGTCGGCCACGGCCCCCAGAAGGGCATCGGTAATGGCGTGGCACACGGCGTCGGCGTCGGAAACCCCTCGGAGCCCGGGGGCCTCGGGGAAGAGGACGCCCCCGAGCACGAGGGGACGCCCCTCCTCGAAGGGATGGGAGTCGTACCCGCTCCCCACCCGGAACTCGGGAATCCCGGAGAGGGGACCTCCCCCTACCCCGGCGCTCACCCGTCGTACCGGCGAAGGGCGAGGCAGACGTTGTGCCCCCCGAACCCGAAGGAGTTGGAGAGAGCCATGGAGACCTCCCGTTCCCGGGCACCTTCGGGGGCATAGTCGAGATCGCAGTCCGGGTCGGGCTCCCGGAGGTTGATCGTGGGTGGGATGCGACCTTCGCGGCAGACGA
The DNA here is from genome assembly GCA_050485885.1 of Gemmatimonadales bacterium. GTDB lineage: Bacteria > Gemmatimonadota > Gemmatimonadetes > Longimicrobiales > Gaopeijiaceae > SKNW01. The sequence goes on from JBJHCG010000006.1 coordinate 26,457, forward strand.
GGAGGGAGACCACCGCCTCCAGCGCCCCGGCCGCTCCCAGGAGGTGACCCGTCATGGACTTCGTCGATCCCACCACGACACGGTCCGCCTGGTCTCCGAGCACGGCACGAATGGCGGCCGACTCGGAGCGGTCGTTGTGGGGCGTGGAGGTTCCATGGGCGTTCACGTATCCGACGTCCGAGACGTCGGCCCCGGCATCCCGGAGCGCCATCTGCATGGCGTACCGGGCCCCTTCCCCGCCCGGAGCGGGGGCGGTGATGTGGTAGGCATCGGCCGAGAGCCCGTACCCCGCCACCTCGCCCAGGATGGCGGCGCCCCGGGCCCGGGCCACCTCCTCGGCTTCGAGGATGAGGGCTCCGGCCCCCTCCCCCATGACGAAGCCGTCGCGGGTGGCATCGAAGGGGCGGCTGGCACCTGCCGGATCCTCGTTCCGTGTGGACATGGCCTTCATGGCCCCGAAGCCCGCCACGGTGAGGGGGGTGATCGTGGCTTCGGTTCCCCCGGCGATCATCACGTCGACGTCGCCCCGCTGGATGGCGCGGGCCGCTTCGCCGATGGCGTGGGCGGAGGAGGCACAGGCGGACACCGTGGTGTAGTTGGCGCCCTTTGCCCCGTAGCGAATGGAGATGAGCCCCGGGGCGATGTCCGGAATGAACATGGGGACGAAGAAGGGGCTGACCCGCTGAGGGCCCCGCTCAAGCAGGGTGCGGCTCTGCTCCTCGAAGGTGGAGATTCCACCGATCCCGCTCCCGAAGATGACCCCGAACCGGGTGGGGTCCACGCCTTCGGGGGGGCCGTCCAGCCCGGCGTTCCGCATGGCTTCGTCCGCCACCACGAGGGCGAACTGGGCGAAGCGGTCAAAGCGCCGGGTCTCCTTCGGGTCCAGAATCCCCGTCGGGTCGAAGTCCTTGACCTCGCACGCGATGCGGGTGACGTAGCGGTCATCCGTCTCGAAGTGGGTAATGGGACCCCCGCCTGGCGTACCCGCCAGGAGGTTCTTCCAGGCCTTTTCCACCCCCGAACCCACGGGAGTGATCAGCCCGATCCCCGTCACCACGACCCTTCTCCGGTTTCCCTCGCCCATCCGTTTCCCTCCTGCTCACCGGTTGTCCTGCGCCTCCTCCGCCCCCTGGGCGGAGAGGACGGAAATCAGCCCTCGGCGTTCTTCTTGAGGTAGGAGACTGCCTCGCCGACGGTGCGCATCTGCTCGGCGTCCTCGTCGGGAATGTCGATCCCGAACTCCTCCTCGAAGGCCATGACCAGCTCCACGGTGTCCAGGGAGTCGGCGCCGAGATCCTCGACGAAGGACGCATCGTTCGTGACCTTTTCAGCCTCCACGCCCAGCTCGTTCACGATGATCTCCTTCACGCGCGCCTCGATGGTGTCCGCCATTCTCTTGCCTCGTTCTGGTTCGGGTTCGTTTCGGGTGGAAAAGCGTCGGGTCCCGACGGGCCCCGACGTACTGCACGACCGTCTCGGGCCGCAGGGTCACATGACCATGCCGCCGTCCACGGGGATGACCTGCCCGGTAATGTAGCCTGCCGACGGCCCTGCGAGAAAGCGCACCAGTCCGGCCACGTCCTCCGGGGCCCCCAGCCGCCCCAGGGGGATCCGATCCCGAAGGGAGTCGGCCTGCCGCTCGTCGAGCGCGGCGGTCATGTCGGTCTCGATGAAGCCGGGGGCGATTGCGTTGCAGCGGACCCCTCGGGAAGCCAGTTCACGGGCCACGCTCTTGGTCAGGCCGAAGAGGCCCGCCTTGGAGGCGGCGTAGTTCGTCTGGCCTGCGTTCCCCATGAGCCCCACTACCGAACTCACGTTCAGGATGACGCCATCGCGGCGCTTCATCATTCCCCGGGTGACGGCCTGGGTCATGTTGAAGGCGCCCTTGAGGTTGGTGTTGATGACTTCATCCCAGTCCTCATCCTTGAGGCGGAGGAGGATGTTGTCGCGGGTGATCCCGGCATTGTTCACCAGGATGTCCACGCCCCCCAAGGCCTCCTCTGCGGCCGCCACCGCGGCCCGGGACTCGGCCGGGTCCGCTACATCGCATGCGTGCCCGATATGTCCCGTTCCGGGGAGTGCCCGGGCGGCTTCCTCGGCCCTGGCACCATTCCGCCCCAGAACCGCCACCCGGGCACCGGCCTCGGCCAGGGCATGGGCAATGGCGAGACCGATCCCGCGGGATCCTCCCGTGACAATGGCGGACTTTCCGGCGAGCTCCTGCATGGATCTTCCTCGTTCGGGGGGACGGGTGGGGTGGCGGAGGGGAAAGGAACGGATGAAGCGGAGGGAAGGAAGGGGTGGCGTGGGCTGCGCGGTCGGATCAACCGAGAAGGGCCTCGATGTCCTCCGGCCCCTGAATGGCCCGGGAGGCCACGCCCTTCGCGTTCCGCCGGTTGAGGCCGGTGAGGACGTTGCCAGGCCCCAGTTCGATGAACTCCGTGACCCCGGCCTCCACCATGGTGGCGATGGAGGCGGCCCACCGGACCGGGCTCGTGAGCTGGCGGACCAGGAGGTGCCGCGCCTCGTCTCCGTCGGTGATGGGGGCCGCCGTGACGTTCGAGATCACCGGGAAGGCCGGCGGCTGGAAGTCCACCTGGTCCAGGTGGGCCTCCAGGGCTGCCCGCGCCGGCTCCATGAGGGGAGAGTGGAAGGCCCCACTCACATTCAGGGGGACGACCTTCCGGGCTCCTGCGTCCCGGGCCAGCTCCATGGCCCGGTGCACCGCCGTGACATCACCCGAAAGAACCACCTGCCCCGGCGCATTGAAGTTGGCCGACACCACGAGGTCGGCGGTCCCGCGGGAGGCGTCGCGGCAGAGCTGGTCGGCGGCGGCATCCTCCAGACCGAGAAGGGCGGCCATGGTCCCGGGGCGGGCCTCCCCCGCCGCGAACATCTCCTCCCCTCTGAACCGGACCGCACGGAGCGCATCGGCGAAGGAGAGGCTTCCGGCAGCGGCCCAGGCCGAGAACTCCCCCAGGGAGTGCCCGGCGGCGAAGCGGACCTCTCCCACTTCCTCCCGGATCACCCGGTGAACGGCGAGGGAGTGAACGAGAATGGCCGGCTGGGCATTCCGCGTCAGGACCAGCGCTTCGTCCGGGCCCTCCCAGAGGAGGCGGGAGAGCGCCATGTCCAGAAGGTCATCGGCCTCCTGGAAGGTCTCTCGGGCCACGGGGAAGGCCTGGGCCAGCGCCCGGCCCATGCCCACGTGCTGGGACCCCTGTCCGGGGAAGAGAAGTGCGTTCGACATGGCGGTGCGAGGGGTGGGGGTTCAGGACTCGGCGGGGCGGACATCCCCGGCCAGCTCCCGGGCAATGTGCCTGACCATCCCGGAGCGGACGGCCCGGGATGCCACCCCCAGGGCGTTCCCGATGGCCTTCGGGGGGGATGCCCCGTGGCAGATGATGCTCACGCCATTGACGCCCAGGAGGGGTGCGCCTCCGTACTCGGCGTAGTCCAGGACGCGAAAGGCTCCCTCCACGTCGAGTTCGGTCCCGGTGCGGGCCATTTCCCTCCGCAGAAGCTCCACGATGAAGGCCGAGACGGACTCGTAGAACTTGAGGAGGACGTTGCCCACGAAGCCGTCGCAGACGAGGACATCGCAGCCCCCGCCGATGATGGCTCGCCCCTCCACATTCCCCACGAAGTGAAGCCCCGGGATCTCCGAGAGGAGGGCATGGGCCTCGAGCGCGAGTTCATCCCCCTTCTCCGGCTCCTCTCCGATGTTGAGGAGGCCGACCCGGGGACGTTCGATCCCCATGAGGTCCTGGGCGTAGATGTGTCCGAGCCGGGCGAATTGCTGAAGATGGCGGGGCTTGCAGTCGACGTTGGCCCCGGCATCGAGCATGAGGGTGGCACCCCGGGAGGTGGGGAGCAGGGTGCCGATGGCAGGTCGATCCACCCCGGGGAGAGGCCGGAGGAAGATGAGGGAGGCCGCCATCATGGCGCCGGTGGATCCGGCGCTCACGAAGGCATCGACCTCCCCGTCCTTGAGGAGACGGGTTCCCACCACGATGGAGGACTCGGGGCGGCGCCGCACGGCCGAGGCCGGGGACTCCCCCGGAAGAATTCGGTCCGGGGCATGAACCACCTGCACCCGGTCTCCGGACAGGACGGAACCGCGCCCCTTGAGTTCCCCCTCGAGGCGCGAGGTGTCGCCCACCAGGACGACGGTCAGTTCCGGATCGGACTCCAGGGCCAGCAGGGCCCCTTCGATTTCGGGGCCAGGCGCCTGGTCCGTACCGAGTGCGTCCAGCGCGATCCGCACCGGCCCCTCCTCCTCAGTCGAGTTCGACCTCGAGGACGGATGTCTCGCGATAGTAGCCGCACGAGGGGCAGACCCGGTGGGGCTGCTTCGGGTCCCCGCAACGCGCGCAGGCGTGCGTCGGGACGGCCTGGGCCTTGTAGTGGGTGCGACGCTTCCGCTGCCGCTGCTTCGAGGTCCGCTTCTTGGGCACCGCCATGATTCACTTCCCCTGATCGAACGTGAGGCCGCGGAGGGCGTCCCATCGCGGGTCCGCATCCTCCTGCGTGCACGAGCATTCTTCCTGATTCCGGTTCACCCCGCAGCGGGGACAGAGCCCCGCACACGCCTCCCGGCAAACCAGCCACCGGGGTACCCGAAGGAGGAGCTCCTCCCGAAGGACACCGCCCACATCGAGGGAGGTGGCGCCCGGCTCCAGCGGCCGGATCTCGTCCTCCCCTGTCCTCCCCTCCCCCACCTCGGCAAGCGCGTCCGGCGCCTGCCAGAGAAGCGCCACCTCCTCGCGCAGCGGGAGGGAGACCGGGTCGAGGCACCGCCTGCACTCGCCCTGGAGGCGCCCCTCAAGGCTGCCCCGAACGAGGAGTTGACCCATGGCGGTAAGCTGTGCCCGGAGGGCCACCTCGACGGGGGCCTCCGGCTGGGGAGGAAGGTCTTCCCACACCCCGTCGTCCACCGGGATCGCTCCGGTGAGCTGAAGGGGTCCACTGCTCCTGCGAAGGCGGGCCAGATCGAGCACGAACATAGACCCGAAATCTACCGAAGAAAGGCGTCTACTGTCAACGATCGGGGCCTCGCTTCCGGGGCGGTCCTTCCCCGCTCGCATTCGCCGTCCGCGGTGGCTCCGTCGGTTGCTATCCCCCGGCTTCCCCCAAAGGGATCGAGGCGAGCACCCGGGCGGTTTCCCGGGCCAGCGTGATCTCTTCCCCGCTCCGGATCACGAGGAGGGCGGTGGGACCCGCATCAAAGCGCCCTTCCCTTCCTCCGGTGAGTTCGCGGTTTCGTACCCCGTCCACCTCCACCCCGAGGATTCCCAGATCCCGGAGCACCCGGGCGCGGATGAGTGCGGCGTTCTCCCCCACCCCACCGGTGAAGGCGATGGCATCCACCTCGCCCAGAACGGCGGCGTAGGCCCCGATGTACTTCCGGATCCGGTGCACGTACACGTCCAGGGCGAGGAGGGCGCCGGCGTCGCCATCGTCGGCCTCCGCCAGGAGATCACGCATGTCGCCGGAGAGGCCCGAGAGCCCCTGGAGTCCCGAATGGCGGTTCAGAAGGGTGGAGGCCTCGGCCACGGAGAGCCCCTCCCGGGCCATGAGGTGGAGGACCGCCGCCGGGTCCACATCGCCCGAGCGGGTTCCCATGACGAGGCCTTCGAGGGGGGTGAATCCCATGGAGGTCTCCACCGAGACCCCGCCGGAAATGGCGCAGGCACTGGCTCCATTCCCCAGGTGGAGGGAGATCACCTGGAGGGATCGGAGCGGCCGGTCCAGGAGTTCAGCGCTTCGGCGGGCCACGTAGCGATGGCTCGTTCCGTGGAATCCGTATCGGCGGATCCCGTGGCGCTTGTAGAGGGCCCGAGGGAGGGCATAGTGCCAGGTTTCGGGCGGAAGGGTGGCGTGGAAGGCGGTGTCGAACACGGCCACCTGGGGGAGGTCGGGAAGGCACCGAAGCGCTGCCTCGATCCCGGTCAGGTTGTGGGGGTTGTGGAGGGGGGCAAGGTCGATGCAGTCCCGGATCCCTTCCATGACCGCGGCATCGATCCGGACGGCTCCACGGAACCGCTCCCCCCCGTGCACCACCCGGTGTGCAACCGCTTCCGGAGCGGTCCCTTCCGGGAGGCCCCCCGCCTCCGGATCACCCACCCGGGCGAGGATGGCCCGGAGGGCGTCCTCATGGGTGGCGGGCGCACCCTCGTTCCCCTCAAGGAGGGCACGGGTTCGATGTCCGTCCTCGCTCCGGAGCTGGGTCAGGGTGCTTCCTCCGGCTCCGATCCGTTCCACCTCTCCCCGAAGGAGGACCTTCTCCCCCTCGGTTTCGATGACCTCGTACTTGACCGAAGAGGAGCCCGAGTTCAGGACAAGGACGAGCATCGCGGCTCCTTCGGGCGGGAGGAGGAGGAGGGCGACCCCCCCGGCCCGCCTTGGGCCGGAGGGCGTCGCGATGGTTCATGGCAGGGGGGGCTCGCCGCCATGACCCCCTCGGCTCAGAGAGAGAGGCGCTCCGAGGCCGAGAAGAAGAAGGCGATCTCGCCTGCGGCGTTCGCATCCGAATCAGAGGCGTGAATGGCGTTCCGCTCCTTGGACTCGGCGAAGAGCTTTCGGACCGTTCCCTCGGCGGCTTCCGCCGGGTCCGTGGCCCCGATGACCTCCCGGAGCTTGAGGACGGCGCCCTCGGCCTCGAGCACGAGGGGCATGACCGGTCCGGAGGTCATGAAGGAGACCAGCGACTCGTAGAAGGGACGCTCGGCGTGCACGGCGTAGAAGGCCTCGGCCTGGGCCCGGTTCAGCCGGGTCAGGCGGGCGGCACGGAGGGTGAAGCCGGCGGCTTCGAGATGGGCGAGAACGAGGCCGGCCTTTCCGGAGGCGACGGCATCGGGCTTGATGATGGCAAGGGTCTGGTTCATCGGGGGGTCCCGGGAAATCCGGATGAGGGTGAAGGGCGAGTCAATCGGGCGCCTCAGGGGCTCCGATCCGGGGGTGGGGAGCGGTCGAGCCGCTTCCCGTGAAAGAGGGTGGCGAGGACGGGTTCCCGATGCAGGAAGCCCACCATCTCCCCCTCGCGGACCACGGGGAGCTGGCGCAGGTTCCGCTGGACCATGATCCGGGCCGCCTCCTCCAGCTCCTGTTCCTCGGTCACGCAGAGCACGGTCCGGGTCATGACATCCCGGGCCACGAGGGCGCTCCGGTCCTCCCGGTCCAGGAGGAGGCGCAGGGCATCTCCTGCGGTGAGGATCCCCAGAACCTGCATGGATTCTCCCACCACGGGAAGGGCGTTGACCCCCTTCCGGGCCATGAGGTCCAGGATCTCCCCCACCGGGGTGTCGGGGTAGATGCGAAGCGCCAGGGGAACCACCGCGTCCGACACCCGGAGGGTCGGGGTCAGGTGCACCCCCATGAGGGGGGCAATCCCCCGGACCGCTTCGGGGGTCGCGGCCCTGAGGAGCGCCGTGACGACCTCGGGGCGCGCCAGGCGCCCCTCGAGCTTCTTCAGCCCTTCGGGTCCGATCCGGCTCCCGGCGCTTCGGGCCACGAAGAGGAAGATGCGGAGCGCGGCATCTCGCTCGGGATCGCCGCCTGCGACCTCTTCGGGCTCCAGGGGAAGTGCCGAAGCGGTGATGGCCAGGGCCGCACTGTCCTCCGGTGCACTCTCCTCGAGCACGAGGAGGGCGGCCTCGCCAAGGCGCCGGATCGCGGGGGGGCGGGCAGCGGGGGGGATGCCGCCCCCCGGATCCGCTGCCGCCCCACCCCCCTTCCCTTCCCTCCCGGCCTCACTCGCCGGTCGGAAGGCTGCTTCCCGCAGTGCCTCCACGACCTCGTGGAGCTCGCGACCCGGGTGGCCGACGAGGATCCGTCCCGAGGTGAGAAAGGCACCCAGCGTCATGGCTCAGGCCGGGTTCAGCGCCCGAGGGCGTCCTGGATGAGATCCCGGATGTCGACGGGCCGCTTCGCCACGGCAAGGCCGCAGTCGGCAAAGACCTTCATCTTCTCGGCGGCGGTTCCGGCCGAACCCGAGATGATGGCCCCGGCATGCCCCATCCGGCGCCCCGGAGGGGCCGTCTGACCGGCGATGAAGCCCACCACGGGGATGTCGAGATGGTCGCGGACCCATTCGGCGGCCTCCTGCTCGTCGGTGCCCCCGATCTCTCCGATCATGACGATGGCCTTCGTGTCGGGATCCTTCGAGAAGGCCTCGAGGCAGTCGATGAAGTTCGTCCCGATGATGGGATCGCCCCCGATCCCCACGCAGGTGGTCTGGCCGATCCCCGCCTGGGTGAGCTGGTTCACGGCCTCGTAGGTGAGGGTGCCGGAGCGGGAGATGACGCCCACCGGGCCGGGGGTGGTGATCTGCCCGGGGATGATCCCGAGCTTGGCCTGCCCCGGAGTGATGAGCCCCGGACAGTTGGGGCCCAGGAGGCGGGCTCCCCGGTCGCGGACGAAGGCGCCGGCCCGGGCCATGTCGAGGACGGGGACACCCTCCGTGATTCCCACGATGAAGGTGATCCCGGCGTCGGCGGCCTCCATGATGGCACCGGCGGCGAAGGGCGGCGGTACGTAGATCACCGAGGCGGTGGCCCCGGTGGCGATCCGGGCCTCCTCCACCGTGTTGAAGATGGGGATCTCGCGCCCCGTCGTGGCCGTGAAGTGCTGCCCCCCCTTTCCGGGGGTGACGCCGGCCACCACGTCGGTGCCGTATTCCACCATCTGGTGGGTGTGGAAGGAGCCGTCGCGCCCGGTGATTCCCTGGACGACGACCTTCGTGTTCCGGTCAATGAAGATGGACATGCGGTTCTCGGGTCTCGGTTGGGAATCGGGTCAGGCGCTTGCGGCGAGCTGGACAGCCTTCTCCACCACGGCATCCATGGAGGTGTAGGCCTCGAAGCCTGCCTCCTTGAGAATCTGGAGGGCTTCCTCCTCGTTCGTCCCCGTGAGGCGGATCACGATGGGGACCTGGATGTCGATGCGCTGCGTGGCGGTGACGATCCCGTTGGCCACGTCATCGCAGCGGGTGATCCCGCCGAAGATGTTGAAGAGAATGGCCTTGACACTGGGGTCGGCGGTGATGATCTCGAGGGCCGCCACCACCTTGTCGGGGTTCGAGGACCCGCCGATGTCGAGGAAGTTGGCGGGCTCGCCCCCGTAGTACTTGACCAGGTCCATGGTGGCCATGGCGAGACCGGCCCCATTCACGCAGCATCCCACGTTTCCATCGAGCTTGACGAAGGAAAGGGAGGCCTCGCGGGCCTTCGTCTCGGAGGCGGGCTCGGCGTCGAGGTCCCGGAAGGCTTCGACTTCAGGAAGGCGGAAGAGCCCGTTCTCGTCGATGCTCACCTTGGCATCGATGGCCTTGACCTCGCCCGCCGGGGTCACGATGAGGGGGTTGATCTCGGCCAGGGAGGCGCTGTTCCGGGTAAAGGCCTGGTAGAGCTGCCCGACGATCTTCTGCGCCTGCCTGATGAGGGCCGGATCCTCGTAGAGGAAGGCGGCCATGGCGTAGGCCTGGTGCGGGAGGAGCCCGTAGCGGGGGTCGATCCGCACCTTCCGGATGGCGTCGGGGTTCGTGTGCGCCACCTCCTCGATGTCGATCCCGCCCTCGGGCGAGACCATGAAGACCGGGGCCTGGGTCTTCCGGTCGACAAGCACACCCACGTAGGCCTCGGACGCGATGTCCTCGGCGGGGGTCACGAGCACCTTGTGGACGGTGAGGCCATTGATCTCCATGCCGAGGATGCGGGAGGCATGGCCCTCCGCTTCCTCGGCGGAGGAGGCGAGCTTGACTCCGCCCGCCTTTCCGCGTCCACCGGTATGCACCTGGGCCTTCACCACCACCGAGCCACCCAGCCGGGCGGCAATGGCGCGGGCCTCCTCCGGGGTGGTTGCCACCTCGCCGGGGGGCACGGGGATGCCCGCCTGCCGGAAGAGTTCCTTCGCCTGATACTCGTGGATGTCCATTCCGTCTCCGGTCCGTTCATTGTCGGTGCGGGACCGGCCGCCGGGCGGTCCGGGCCCCGCGTCTAGAGCCTGATGAAGCTAGGGGCGCCCCCGGGGGGGATCAACCCGACCCGCCCGTTCCCGCCTCTCTCCGGAGGAGTTCGCGGAGCGCCTCCAGGTGCCGGCCGAAGGCCGCCCAGTCCCCGGCCCGAAGGGCGGCGTCGGCGGCATCGAGAAGGCGAAGCGCCTCTGCGGGCAGGGCATCGCGATCCAGCTCCACCGGGGTCGGGTCCGGGCGAGGTGCCTCGGGAAGCGCTGGGTCGACGCCGGCCTCGGGGACGGCGGTGGGAGGGTCGGCGGTGGCCCGGGGCGGGGTGGGATCAGCCCTCCCCTGAAGCACCCGGATGGCCCCCGCCAGCGTCGGTTCCATGGCCACGCTCCTCCCATCGCTCACGATGTAGCGCCGGATCTCCGGGATCGGGGTGGTGGCAGCCGCGAGGAAGACTGGCGACATGTAGAGAAGGGTGTTGCCCACCGGGACCACATGGAGGTGGCCGGTGGAAACATCGCTTCCCCCCCGACGCCAGAGGGAGAACTGCTCGGAGATTGCCGCATCCTGCTCTACCAGCGTGGCAATGATGGGGGGGCCGGCAAGCTGGTCCTCCTGGGACGCGTCCCAGAGGAGGAGCTCGCCTCCGTCATCGGTCCAGCGCCCGGCGATGAGGGCGGCCAGGTTTCGGCGGTCTTCCGGGATCACAACGGTGGAGAGGACCCATCCCTCCCGGTCCTCTCCGGGGAGGGTGAGGAGGGCGTATTCCGGACGGTACCGGACTGGACCGGAGGCGTCGGGGATCTCGGTGGGGACAGCCCAGGGATCGCGCTGGGCATGGAAGGCGGGCGGCGCCTCCTGGTGGAAGCGCAGGAGGACCTGGACCTGGGCCTCCATGAACCACTGGGAGTAGCGGAGATGCTCTCCGAGCCCGGGAGGGATCTGGTCCAGGGGGCGCAGAAGCCCCGGGAAGGCCCGGCTCCACCCCTCGAGGACCGGGTCGTCGCCGTCTGCGACGTAGAGGCGCGTCTCGCCCGTAACGGCATCGACGGTGGCCTTTACCGAATTTCGCAGGTAATTGACCCGGGTGCGGGGGTCGACCGTGTGCGAAACCGAGAGAGGGTACCGGCGGCTCAGGGTGAAGCCCTCCACGATCCAGACGACCCGCCCGTCATGGACGACAGCATACGGCTCTTCCGGAAGGTGGAGGAAGGGTGCCAGGGCCTGGATCCGGGAGCGGACATCGCGGCGGTGCACGAGTCGGGACTCGGGACCCACTTCGCCGGAAATGAGGATGTTCACATCGGCGAAGTACCAGGCCAGGGCGGCCCGGCGGAAGAGGGAGCCTGCGCGGATCCCCTCGGGAAAGTCCACTCCCGGGGCGCCCGTCGATCCGTCGGGCGCCCGGAAATCCCCCTCGGTGGGGGTGAGGATGGAGTAGCGCTGGCGCACCGCCCCCACATGAACCTGGGGGCGCTCCAGCCGGAGTTCGGGGGGAACCTCCGGCCCGTCGCGGAATTCCGGAGGGACGGCCCCGATCCAGGTGGGCATGCGACCCTGGGGGTCCTGGCGGTTCGCCGGCCCCGCCACGACCCCGAGCCCGGTTACGAAGGTCTCCCGGAGGTGAAGGTTCTGCCAGGTCTCCTGGGGGATCTCATCGGGACGGACCTCCCGGACTCCCAGCGCCACCGGGGTGCGGGCACCGGGGAGACCGGGGGTGGGATACTGGGTGAAGGTGATGCCGGCGAACTGGTAATAGCGGAAGCGGGCCTCCACCTCGCGGAAGGTCTCTTCGAGGGTCCGACGGGTCCAGATGGGGAGGCGGGCCAGCTGGAGCTGGGCCCGGTCCCAGGTCTCGGCATCGGGCGCCTCGTAGGGGAGGCGGTCGCGGCGCAGCTCGGCCATTCCGAACCCCTCCCAGGTGGCCGCCACCCCTCGCTCGATGTGCGGAGTCTCTCGGGCGAGCTCGTTGGGCTGGACCTGGAAGCGTTGCACGAAGGCCGGGTAGAGCTGGAGCGCGACCACCGAGAGAAGCGCCAGCGCCCCGGCACTGGAAACCCCGGGGAGGAGCCGGTTCCGAAGGGCACCCCACGCCGTCGCCGCCGCGGTGACGAAGGCGAGGAATCCCATGATGCGGAGCGCCGGGAAGCGGGCCGAGAGGTCGGTGGCCCCGACGATCCCCTCCACCGGCGAGGTCCCCTCTGCCAGGAGGAGGTAGGGAGAGAGGAGAAGGCGGAGGCTCAGGAGGAGGAGAAAGGCGGCGAGGACGCCAGCCAGATGTCGGGCCGCGCCGGGCTCCACCTCCACCCGTCCCCGGTCGAAGCGGAGCGCATTCGACCCGGCGTACCCGGCCAGGACTAGGGCCCCGGCAAAGAGGAGGGCCACCATGGCCCAGGTGAGGAGGGCGGAGAGGAGGGGGAGGCGGAAGAGGTGGAACCCCAGGTCAGCCCCGAGGATGGGGTCGGCGCGGCCGACCTCGGGCCCCTGAAGGGCCAGAAGGAACTGGAGCCCGGTGCCGGTGGGAATGGCCGCCGCAAACCAGAGCCCGGTGAGAACCGCCGCTCCGATCACACCCCAGCGGAGCCAGTTCCGGGGGATCTGCTCGGCGATGACCAGATCGCCGAATCGCCTCCGGATCTGGAGGTTCCGGAAGGTCTCGGCCACGGGGCGAAGGTTGAATCCCACGAGGAGGCCGGTGAGGACGCCGGCGCCGACCCGGGCTCCCCACTCCCAGAAGGTCCGTGTCCAGAAGACCCCGGTGGCATCGAGAGCGGCGAACCAGAGGTGGTCCACGTAGAGGGAGACGGCCCAACGAAGGAGGAGGAGGGCCGTGAGGACCCCGAGAAACCCGAAGAGGAGTCCCCTTCCCCGGGGGAACCGCAGGGGCGCCTTCTCAGACATCCACGCCCTGGGCCCGGAGCCAGCCTTCCACCTCGTCGCGGATCTCCTGGAGGCGTGCTTCCGACCGGGCCTCGAAGCGGGCCACGATCACGGGTTGGGTGTTGGAGGAGCGCAGAAGGGCCCATCCATCGCCGAAGAGGATCCGGGCCCCATCCACATCGATGACCTCGTGGGTGGCGGAAAAATGGGCCACGGCCCGCTCCACCACGGCCACCTTCACCTCCTCCGTGACCTCGATCCGGAGCTCGGGGGTGGAGACATAGGCCGGAAAGGCATCGACCCGCTCCGAAAGGGGCGGGCCCCCGTCGTCCAGGAGCTCCAGAAGGCGCAGCGCGTCGTAGAGGGCGTCGTCGATGCCCAGATATTCATCGGCAAAGCAGATGTGGCCCGAAAGCTCGCCGGCAAGAGGTGCCCCCGTCTCGCGCATCTTCTCCTTCATCAGGGAGTGACCCGTCTTCCACATGAGCGCCTTCCCGCCGGCGGCCTCGTAGACCTCGGGGAGGACCTGCGAGCACTTCACATCGAAGACCAGGAGCTGTCCCGGCCCCCGGCGCCGGAGCACGTCCAGACCGTAGAGGAGGAGGAGGATGTCGCCCCGGATGATCCGGCCCCGGTCGTCCACGGCCCCGATCCGGTCGGCATCCCCGTCGAACCCCACCCCGACGTGGGCACCATGCTCCAGGACGAGGCGCTGGAGCTCCACCACATTCTCGTCGACGGTGGGGTCGGGGTGATGGTTGGGGAAGGTCCCGTCGGACTCGCAGAAGAGGGGGATGACCTCGGCCCCGGCCCGCTCCAGGAGCCGAACGGCCACCACCGACCCGGTGCCGTTCCCGCAATCCACCACGACGCGGATCCGGCCCCCCAGGTCGAAGCGGCCGCCCACCTCCTCCACGTACCGGTCCAGAACCGGGGTCTCCTCCCGAGACCCCTGGGAGGTCGCCCCCGCCTCGGGGGTGAGGCGCCCCTCGGCGATCCGATCCCGGAGTTCGGTGACGCCGCCCCCGTACACGGAGCGGCCATGGCGCGTCATCTTGATCCCGTTCCACTCCGGGGGGTTGTGCGACCCGGTGACCTGAAGGGCGCCATCCACCCCCAGGGTCTTCTCGGCCCACCAGGTCACGGGGGTGGGGACAACGCCCAGGTCCAGGACCCGGAGTCCCCCTTCCTGGAGCCCCTGGTTCAGCGCCTCGGTGAGAGATGCGGAGGAGGGGCGGTTGTCCTGCCCCACGACCACGGTGAACCCCTTCCCTGCCCTTTCCGACCCGGACCCCGCAGCGCCGCGGGTGTCGTGCATCGCCGCGGCATAGGCGCGACCCACGGCGCGGGCCAGTTCGGGGGTAAGGTCCTCCCCGACGATGCCCCGGATGTCGTACTGGCGGAAGATGTGGTCAGGGAGCTGCATGGGGACTCCGGTTCAGGGGGGAGGCGCGCGTCAGGGGGAGCCGCGAAGCCCCAGAAGGGGCTCCATGGCGGGGAGGAAGCCCTCCACGGCCACCCGGGCCGTTCCGATGAGTTCGCCGGGGAAGATCCCGAGCCAGATCAGGATCGCCGCAGAGGCGATGAGCCCCATCCGCATGGGAAGGGGGGCCCAGACCTGTTCATGCGTGTGGGCCGGGTGGGCGGGCTTCATCCACATGTACCACGCCACCCGCAGGTAGTAGTAGTACGAGACCACCGTGGTGAGGGCGAGGATCACCGCCAGGGACCAGAGCTCGGCCTCGGCGGCTCCGGCCAGGAGGTAGATCTTGGCCATGAAGCCCCCGGTGCCGGGGAAGCCCGCAAGGGAGAGAAGGAAGATCGTGAACACCACCCCCAGAAGGGGCTGAGCCCATCCGAACCCCGCGTACTCCTCCACGTGGAGGCGGTCCTCCGAGTGGCCGGCGGCGATCATGACCACGGCCAGGGCCCCGATGTTCATGATCGTGTACACGAGGAGGTAGAAGAGGAGTCCGGCGGTGGCCATTTCGTTCGCCGCCGTGAGCGCCACGAGGAGGTACCCCCCGTGGGCCACGGAGGAGTAGGCCAGCATCCGCTTGACGTTGGACTGGGAGAGGGCCACGAGGTTCGGAATGATCATCGTGAGGACCGCGAGCCACCAGAAGGCCGTGCTCCAGCTCTCGTACAGCCCGGGGAAGGCCTCCATGAAGACCCGGGCAAAGGCGATGAAGGAGGCCGCCTTCACCGTGGCCGCCATGAAGGCGGTGGCCGGCGTCGGGGCCCCCTCGTACACGTCGGGGGTCCACATGTGGAAGGGCACCGCGGCCACCTTGAAGGCGAACCCCACGGCCAGGAGGGCCATTCCGGTCACGAGGAGCCCGGAAACCGCAGCGCCGGCGGCCACGGCCTCCCCGATGGCCACGAGGTTCGTGGACCCCGTGGCGCCCCAGGTGAGGGCGATCCCGTACAGGAGGAAGGCCGAGGAGAAGGCGCCCAGGAGAAAGTACTTGAGCCCGGCCTCCGAGGCCTTCCGGTCACGGCGGTTGAAGGCCGTGAGGACGTAGGCCGCGATGGACATGGTCTCCACCCCCAGGAAGAGGAGGAGGAGGTCCCGGGCCGAGGCCATGAACATCATCCCCACCGTGGCCAGGAGGAGGAGGGTGTAGAACTCCCCGATCTGGAGCTTCTGGCGCGAGAGGTAGGGGAAGGAGAGGAGGATCGTCAGCGCCGCCCCCCCCAGGAGGAGCCAGTTGACGAAGAGCCGGAAGCCGTCCATGGCGAGCATGGGGGAGTCTCCGGTGACCGGGATCCCCATGAGGAAGCCGTTGGCCACCCCGGCGGCGGCCAGGGCCGCCAGCGCGATCCACCCCAGGGAGGAGGCATCGCCCGGAGCCGGGCCCTCGTCGGTTTCCCGGAAGACGCCGGCGAGGAGCACGACCATGGCCCCCACGGAGAGGACGATCTCCGGGAGGAGGGCCCAGACGTAGTCGAGGCGGGATGCGAAGTCGATGGTCATCTCGGCTTCAGTCCTGGTCGGCGGCCGGAACCGCGGCCGGAATCGAGGTCAGGGAGGGGTGCGCCACGGAGGGGGCGCCGGGAGCGGTCACGGGCTCGGGCACCCCCGAACCGGGTTCCGGGAGGTAGGTTCGAATCCCCAGCTCGTCGCGCTCCACGGGGAGCACGGGGGGGAGGATCCCCTCTTCGCCCCCCTCGGCATGATATCCTGCCCCGGGGGCACGATCCGCCGCCGCTTCCCGGAGGGCACCGCTCCGGCCTTCGTCCACCCACTGGACAATGGCCTGCACCCCGGGCTCCATGCGCTCCAGGACCGGGGCCGGGTAGACACCGAGCACGATCATGAGGAGGAGGAGGGGGGAAAGGACGGCAATCTCCCGCCGGGAGAGGTCGGCCATGACCCGGTTCTCCCGCCGGTCCAGCTTGTTGAAGAGGACCTTCTGGACCATGGGAAGCATGTAGAAGGCGGCGAAGATCACCCCGGTGGCGGCAAGGAAGGCCAGGACCGGGTGCCGCTCGAAGGCGCCCAGGAGGGCCAGGAACTCGCCCACGAACCCGCTCGTTCCGGGAACCCCGATGGAGGCCATGGCCGTGAGCACGAGGGCCGTGGCCAGGAGGGGCGCCACCTTGGCGAGCCCGCCGAAGTCCTCGATGAGGCGGGTGTGGCGCCGCTCGTAGAGCATCCCCAGGAGGAGGAAGAGGGCCCCGGTGGAGATCCCGTGGGAGATCATCACGACGAGCCCCCCCTGCAGCCCGTTCACATTGAGGGCGAAGATCCCGAGGACCACGAAGCCCATGTGGGCCACCGAGGTGTAGGCCACGAGCTTCTTCGCATCGGGCTGTACCGCGGCCACGAGGGCGGCATAGATGATCCCCACCACCCCCAGGGTGAGCATGACGAGCACCACGGTGGGGTGGGCCGAGGCATCGGGAAAGAAGGGGAGGACGAAGCGGAGAAACCCGTACGTTCCCATCTTGAGGAGAACGGCAGCCAGGACCACCGACCCGGGGGTGGGGGCCTCCACGTGGGCGTCGGGGAGCCAGGTGTGGAGCGGGAAGAGGGGCACCTTGATGGCAAAGGCCAGGGCGAAGGCCGCAAAGAGCCAGAGCTGCTCGGTCAGGGTGAGGGGGGTGCCCAGGAGGTCCAGCACGTGGAAGGAGGCGAAGCCGGTGGCCTGCCACGCCTGCCAGTAGAGGTAGAGAATCCCCACGAGCATGAGGAGGGACCCGAGCGCCGTGTAGAGGAAGAACTTGACCGCCGCGTAGATCCTCCGCTCTCCCCCCCACACCCCCACAATGAAGTACATGGGAACAAGGGTGAGCTCGAAGAAGACGTAGAAGAGGAAGAGGTCCATTGAGGCGAAGACCCCCACGATCCCGGTCTGCAGGAGGAGCATGAGGGCGTAGAACCCTCGCTGCCGCTCCCGGATGTACCGGAAGGAGCCCAGAATGGCGATGGGCATGGTGAAGGTCGTGAGCAGGATCATGAAGAGGCTGATCCCGTCGATGCCCAGGGCGTAGCTCACCCCCCAGGTCTCCACCCAGGGGGTGGCGCTTTCGAGCTGGAAGAGGGGGCCGGCGGGGTCAAAGGCCCACCAGAGCCCCAGGCTCAGGAGGAAGAGGCCGGCGGTCCACCCGAAGGCCACCTCCTTCGCCCGCTCCTCCCCTGCCAGGAGGACGGCGGGGATCCCGGCCAGGGGGAGCCAGATGAGGGCGTGGAGAATCCAGCTCTCGAATCCGAGTGTGTCGAGAAATCCCGTCATGGCGCCGGCCTCAGAGGATCAGCATGCCCAGGAGCGCCAGGGCGCCCAGGGCGAGGATGAAGGCGTAGGTGTTGAGCTGCCCCGTCTGGAAGAGAGAGCCGAACCACCCGCTCCCCCGCGACACGGCGCCCACCGCATTCACCGTTCCGTCAATGACGACCCGGTCCACGACCCGCCAGAGGAAGCGGGAGGTGGCCACCACCGGGCGCACGATGATCCGGTCGTAGAGCTCGTCCACGTACCACTTGTTGTAGAGGATCTTCCCGAGTCCCGCGGTGGGGGCGCCCTCGATATGGGCCGGGCGCACCTCCCGCGAGAGGAAGAGGCGGGACGCCACGATCACCACGGCCAGCGCGATCCCGGTGGCGATGAAGCCCCAGGTCACATGGCCTCCTCCGATGGGAGACTGGTAGGCGTAGGCTCCGAGCTGCTCGGCCCGAATCCCGTCGGCGGCCGCCGTGATGGGGACGAGCCAGTCGTGGAGCCACTCCGACATGGGGAGGAGGCCGAACCCCCCGAAGAAGGAGTTCCGCACCGACTCGGGCACATTGATCCACCCGCCGAAGACCGAGAGGACGGCGAGGACCCCCAGGGGGATCGTCATGGAGAGAGGTGCCTCGTGGAGATGCTTCCGCTCCTCCTCGCCGGTCCGGTTCGGGCCGTGGAAGGTCAGGATCATCATACGGGTCATGTAGAAGGCGGTAAGCGCCGCCGTGACCACCGCCATCCCCCAGAGCACCGTGTAGAGGGCGCCGAAGGGGGCCGACGTCCCCACGTACCAGATGATCTCGTCCTTCGAGAAGAAGCCGGCAAAGGGCCAGATCCCGGCAATGGCCAACGTCGCCACCCACATGAAGATCCAGGTGAACTTCATGGGTCCCCGGAGCCCGCCCATGTTCCGCATGTCCTGGGCGTCCCAGTCCTTGTGCGTGTGATGGAGGGCGTGATGCATGGAGTGGATGACCGCGCCGGCCCCCATGAAGAGGAGGGCCTTGAAGAAGGCGTGGGTCATCAGGTGGAAGACCCCGGCGGCGTAGGCCCCGACCCCCACCCCCATGAACATGAAGCCCAGCTGGGAGACGGTGGAGTAGGCCAGGACCTTCTTGATGTCGTACTGCTTGAGCGCGATGGTGGCGGCAAAGAGGGCCGTGAGGGCTCCGATGGTGGCCACCGCCGCCGCACTCACCGGGGCGAGGGCGAAGAGGACGGAGGCCCGGGCCACCAGGTAGACGCCGGCGGTGACCATGGTGGCGGCATGGATGAGGGCCGAGACCGGGGTCGGCCCGGCCATGGCGTCGGGAAGCCACACGTAGAGGGGGATCTGCGCACTCTTCCCTGCCGCCCCCAGGAGGAGGAAGAGGGTGATGGCGGTGACGATGCCGCCCCCGTATACGAGGGTCTGGGGCGCCGCTTCGAAGATCCCCACGTAGTCCAGGGTCCCGAAGGTGGCAAAGAGGATGAACATGGCCATGAGGAGGCCGAAATCCCCCACCCGGTTCACGATGAAGGCCTTCTTTCCGGCGTCCGCCTTCTCCCGGTCCTGAAACCAGAACCCGATGAGGAGATAGGAACAGAGCCCGACCCCCTCCCATCCCACGAACATCACCGGGAAGTTGGCCCCGGTGACAAGGACGAGCATGAAGAAGACGAAAAGGTTCAGGTAGGCGAAGTAGCGCGGATACCCGGGGTCCTCCTTCATGTATCCCACGCTGAACACGTGGATGAGAAAGCCCACGCCGGTGATGATCATCATCATAAGCATGGAGAGCTGATCCAGCTGGATGGCGGCATCGAGGGAGAGGGTCCCCGTGGGCATCCAGCTCCAGTAGGAGAGGACCGTGGGCCCGTCGGGGTTCGCTGCCAGCATCCGGAAGAAGTTCACCGCCGTCAGGAGGAAGGCGGCGAGCATGACCCCGGGCCCGATCCAGGTGGGGAGGGTGTGCGTGGCTCCCCGGGGGACCTCGATCTCGTGCTGGAGATCGACCCGCTCCTCCTCGCTCTCCGGCTCGGCCTGGGCGGCGAGCCGGAGGGCCATTCCGCTCCGGGATCCGGAGACGAGGGCCAGAACCCCGTTCAGGAGGAAGCCCAGGAGCGGAAGGAGAAGGATGAGTCCGGGAAGGAGGGGGTCGAATCCGCTCCCGCCCTGGACAGTGGCCGCCAGGGCCTCGGTGGTTGCGCGTGCCGGCTCGCTCATCGCCCTACCACTTGAGGAGGTTGAAGTTGTTCACGTTCACCGTCTCGTAGTGCCGGAAGATGGCGATGATGATGGCGAGTCCCACTGCCGCTTCGGCGGCGGCCACCGTCATCACGAAGAAGACGTAGACCTGCCCCTCGATCCCCAGGAAACGGGAAAGGGCCACGAAGGAGAGGTTCACCGCATTGAGCATGAGCTCCACGCAGAGGAACATGATGATGGCGTTCCTCCGCACCAGGACGCCTACCGTCCCGATGGAGAAGAGGATGGCACTCAGGACCAGGGCTTCGACGAGCATGGCTCAGACCCTCCGCTTCGCGATGGCGATGGCCCCGACGAGGGCCACCAGGAGGAGGATCCCGGTGAGCTCGAAGGCCACGACGTAGTCGGTGAAGAGGGGGTGGGCAATGGCCCCCACCGCCCCGCGCTCGGCCAGGAGGGCATCCATCCCCTCGGGGCCGGGGAAGGCCGCCATGAAGGGGGAGGCGTCCGCGTCGCCGAACTGCCGGGCCAGGAGCCCGGCCAGGAGCCCGGCCACGGCGAAGGCCGCCACCATCCCCACCCCGAAGGTGAAGTCCTTCCGGAAATCGTGCCCCAGGTTCAGGAGCATGATCACGAAGAGGAAGAGGACCATGATGGCCCCGGCATAGACCATGACCTGGATCGCCGCCAGGAAGTGGGCCTCGAAGAGGACGAAGATCCCGGCCAGGGAGAAGAGGGTGGCCACCATGAAGAGGAGGCTTCCCACCGGGTTCCGGGCCAGGACCACGCCCAGGCCGCCCCCGAGGGCCACCGCGGCGAAGATGTAGAAGAGGAGATCAGCCATGAACCGGCGCCCTCACTCGGAGCGGGGGTCGGAGGGATCCCAGAGGACTGTCGACGGATGGTCCTGCTCCATGAGCCGGTCCAGGTCGTAGACGAATCGCTCGCGGGTATACTCGGCATTCTCGAAGTGCTGCCCCACATGGATGGCCTCCACGGGGCAGACCTCCTGGCACATGCCGCAGAAGATGCAGCGGAACTCGTCGATCTCGTAGACGATGGGGTAGCGGTTCCCCATGTCGTCCTCCCCTCCCACCAGGCGAATGCAGTT
The DNA here is from genome assembly GCA_050485885.1 of Gemmatimonadales bacterium. Taxonomy (GTDB): domain Bacteria; phylum Gemmatimonadota; class Gemmatimonadetes; order Longimicrobiales; family Gaopeijiaceae; genus SKNW01. The sequence continues at coordinate 47,324 of JBJHCG010000006.1, forward strand.
GGCCGGGCAGATCGTGGGGCAGAGGCCGCAGGCCACGCACTTCGGCCGCCCGTCGGCATGCACCTCCATGACATGGGTCCCCCGCCACCGGGGAGAAAGCTTGACCGGCTCCTCCGGGTACTGCTGGGTCACCTTTTCGGGGCGGATCATGTGCCGGAAGGTGAGCCCCATGCCCTTGAGGGCGGACCTCAGGTAGGAGGTCTGCCCGGGTTCGGGGCGGCGGAGCACCTTGACGGTTGCAGCCATGGTGGATCGTCCTTGCGGGAGTCGTCGGAGGGACGCTGGATTCGTGGAAGGCCTGGGGGCGGGTCGAGCCGTGGCCCCATCGCCCCCCGAGGGTCAGGGTGTGGAGGCGCGGGCCACAGGGGCGGGTTCGCCGGCCTGGATCGCGGGGCGACGCACCTCGGCGCCCGGAACGGGACGGCGGAGGTCCCGGACGCCCGTGTCCTGCGTCGTCCCCGAAATGATCCGGTCGCGGTCCACCACGAAGACGAAGATGCCGGTGCAGAGGGCACTCACCAGGGTGAGTACGGCCCCGAAGAGGAAGCCCTCGATTCCCACCTGGTCCAGAACGAGGATCGTGCCCCCGAGGATCATGACGTAGGCCAGGGCCACCGGAAGCATGACCTTCCACCCCAGGTGCATGACCTGGTCGTAGCGGAAGCGCGGAAGGGTCCAGCGCACCCAGATGAAGACGAGAATGAAGAAGGCCGTCTTCGCCGCGAAGCTCAGGAAGGTGAGGAGGGTGATCCACCACGCCGGATTCGCGGCGATGGGGCTCCCGTCGGCGGCGAACCCGGAAATGAGCATCCCCTGGTACCAGAACATGTGGTCCCCGCTCCAGAAGGGGATGCTCCACCCCCCGAGGAAGAGGGTGGCCATGAGGGCCGAGGCGGTGAGGATGTGGGAGTACTCGGCAATGAAGAACATGGAGAACTTCATGGCCGAATACTCGGTGTGGTATCCGGTCACGAGCTCCGACTCGGCCTCGGGTAGGTCGAAGGGGAGCCGGTTCGTTTCGGCGAAGGCCGAGATCACGAAGAGCACGAAGGCGAGGGAGAGGGGAATGAGGTACCACATCCCGAGCTGCTGCTGCTGCCAGACGATCTCGGTGAGGGTGACGTTCCCCGCCAGCATGAAGACGGGAATGAGGGAGAGTCCCAGCGCCACCTCGTAGCTCACCATCTGCGAGGAGGAACGCACCCCGCCCAGAAGGGCGTACTTGTTGTTCGAGGCCCACCCGGCCAGGAAGAGGCCGTACACCCCGAGGGAGGAGAGGGCCAGAATGTAGAGGATCCCGATGGGGATGTCGGCCACCACCATGTCCACCACGCCCCAGGGGGTGGGAAGGGGGGCGGCGAAGGGGATGACCGCGATGGTCACCACCGCCGGCATGATGGCGAGCATGGGGGCCAGGATGAAGAACCCCCGTGCGGCGGTGCCCGGAAGGGTCTCCTCCTTCACGATGTTCTTGATCCCGTCGGCAATGGGCTGGAGGAGCCCGAACTTCCCGACCCGGTTCGGGCCGAGGCGGTCCTGGATGAAGCCGGAGATCTTCCGCTCCGCCAGGGTCATGTAGGCCACCACCGCCAGGGAGACGGAGAAGACCAGGAAGACCTTGATGGACGACGAGAGGAAGAAGGCCGTGGGCGAGAGCTCGTGCATGCCGGATCAGCCTCGGGTGGAGGAGTTCGGGGCGGAGTCGTTCACGAGGGCGCCGTGAAGACCGAGGGTCTCGTACCGGAGCCCCTGGAAGGCCGGGTGGCGTTCGGCGAGGCGGGCGAAGGCCTGGTTCGTGAGGCTGGGGATGACCCCTGCCCCGTCTCCCTTCACTGCGGCTGCAAGGAGGCTCAGGACCTGCCAGCCGGCCCGGGCCTCGCCCGGGGCATGGAGGGCGGGCCAGAACCGCTGCACCCGCCCCTCGTGGTTCGTGAAGGTCCCCTCGGTCTCGGCATGGGTGCGCAGGGGGAGCCGGGCGTGGGCCTGGGACGTGCCGGGGCCGGCATGGGTCCCGAACCAGGCGAAGACCCGGGCCCGGGCCCCGAAGTCCGCCGGGAGGTCGGCGAGCTCGTCGCCCACCACGAGGAGGACCCCCTCGAAGGTATCGAGCGCCTCGAGTCCGCCGCGGGCGTCATCATCTCCCACCCGGGCGAATCCCAGGAGGTCGGCGCCCCGTCCGTTCGGGGCCAGGTCCTGCCGGCGCACCAGGGTGGGAAAGCCCGGGAGGGGGATTTCCTCGTCGGTGCGGGGGGAACGGTAGAGCCCGCCCGTTCCGCCCAGCGCCGAGACGAGGGCCTCGGTGGCGGCCAGGTCCTCGTTGGAGAGGAAGGGGGAGACGAGGGCCATGACCGGGGCCCCGGCTTCCCGGGCCGCCACCAGGGCCTCCGAAAGATCGGAGAGAATCGTCTCCCAGCTCCCGGGGGCGTGCCCCGCGACCCCCGCCGTCGTCCCGGGCCCCCGCCACTCGGGGCGGGCCTGCCGGTCGCCCCGGTTCATTCCCTCGTAGCGCTCCCGGCCGTAGTCGCACATCCAGTGCTGGTTCACCTCGGCGTTGTCCCGGGGCTTGAGGCGCTGCACCAGGTTGTCGCGAACGTGGAGCTCGATGTTGCACCCCTGGGAGCAGGAGGTGCACACGGACGGGGTGCGATCCAGGTCCCAGGCCCGGGCCTTGTGGAGGAAGTCCTTCGAGACGAGGGCCCCCACCGGGCAGATGTCGACGATGTTCCCGGCGTAGGGAGAGCCCTGGACCCCCTCCTCGAAGAAGGTGTCGATGACGGAGCGGTTCCCCCGCTCCACCACGGTGAGCCGCGGGTCCTGGGCCACCTCGTTCATGAAGCGCACGCACCGGGTGCACATGACGCAGCGGTCCCCGTAGAAGAGGACGTCGCCCCCGAAGTCGTCGCGCCCGAAGACCCGCTTGGGCTCGCGGCTCCGGCCCCGGGCCCGCCCCTCCTCGTGCACGTAGTCCTGGAGCTTGCACTCGCCGGACTGGTCACAGATGGGGCAGTCCAGGGGGTGATTCTTCAGGTAGAACTCGAGCACCCCGCGGCGCTGGGCCCGGGCGGCTTCACTCTGGGTGTGCACCACCTGGCCGTCCATGACCTGGGTCACGCAGGAGGCCTGGAGCTTGGGCGCCCCCTCCACCTCCACGAGGCAGAGGCGGCACTGGGCGGGGCGGGAGAGCCCGGGGTGGTAGCAGTAATGGGGGACGCGGTTCCCCATGGCCTCGGCGGCCTGGAGGATCGTGGTCCCCTTGGGTACCGTGACCTCCTGGCCATCGATGGTCAGGGTGACGGTCTCGACCATGGTTGCTGGGTCCGACATGCGTTCCACTTCCCGTTCGGGGCGGGCCTCGGACCGGGGGCCTCCCCCGGAAGGGGGGCGGGCCGGCGAGGCGACTCGGAGAGGCGGGGCGGGGTTCGGGAGGGCCGCCCTCAGGCGGCGCCCACCCGCTCCCCCCGCCGGATCAGGGCCAGGTAGTCGTCCCGGAACTTCGCGATGGAAGAGGCCACGGGGGCCGCCGCCGAGTCCGAGAGGACGCAGATCGTGGTGCCGGTCATCTGGTTCCCCAGCTCCAGGAGGGTGTCCATGTCCTCCTCGGTGCCGCGGCCCTCCTCGATCCGGCGGAGGATCCGGGCCATCCACTGGGTGCCCTCCCGGCAGGGGGTGCACTGTCCGCACGACTCGTGGGCATAGAAGTCCACCATCCGCCGTACCTGCTTCACGATGTCGGTGGAGTCGTCCATGATGATGACCGAGGCACACCCGAGCTGGGAGCCCGCCTCCACCACGCCCTCGTAGTCCAGGGTGCAGGACTCGCACTCCCCGGCGTCGAGGAGGGGGACGGACGAGCCCCCCGGGATCACGGCCTTGAGCTTGCGCCCGGGCCGGAAGCCCCCGCAGACATCGTAGATCAGGTCCTTCAGGGGGAAGCCCAGGGGGAGCTCGTAGTTCCCGGGGCGCACCACGTGGCCCGAGACGCAGAAGAGCTTCGTCCCCGGCGACTTCTCCGTTCCCTGCTCCCGGTACCAGGCGCCCCCGTGCTTCACGATGTGGGGCACGGCGCAGAGGGTCTCCACATTGTTGATCGTGGTGGGGCGCCCGAAGAGGCCCACCGCCGCCGGGAAGGGGGGCTTGACCCGGGGAAGGCCGCGGCGGCCCTCCAGGGAGTTCATGAGCGCCGTTTCCTCGCCGCAGATGTAGGCGCCGGCCCCGGAGTGTACGGTGAGTTCGATGTCGATTCCCGTGCCGAAGAGGTTCTTCCCGATGAGGCCGGCCTCGTACGCTTCCTCCACCGCCCGGGCCAGGACCTGCACCGCTTCGAAGAACTCCCCGCGGCAGTAGATGAAGACGTGCTCGGCCTGGATCGCATGGGCCGCGATGAGGCACCCCTCGATGAGCTGGTGCGGGGTCCAGCGAAGGAGTTCCCGGTCCTTGAAGGTGCCGGGCTCGGACTCGTCGGCGTTGCAGCACAGGTAGTGCGGGCCCGACTTCTCCTTCGGCATGAAGGACCACTTGACTCCGGTGGGGAAGCCGGCGCCCCCTCGGCCGCGAAGCCCCGAGGCCTTCACCTCGTCGATGACCTCGGTCCGGGGCATCCGGAGGGCCTTCTCCAGGGCCTCGTACCCACCCAGGGCCCGCCATCCCTCCAGGGTGCGGGTCCGGGGATCTCCCCACCCGCGGCTCAGGACGCGGACCTCACGCTCGTGCTCGTACGGAAAGGCCATGGCTCACTCCCCCCGGGTCCGGAGGCGTTCCAGGATCTGAGGGACGCTGTCGGGCGTCACGTTTTCGTAGTAGCGGGAGTTGATCTGCACGGCAGTGGGGGTCCCGCAGGCTGCCAGGCATTCCACCTCCATCACGGTGAAGTCTCCGTCGGGGGAGGTTCCGCCCAGCTCCGTTCCGGTGTGCTCCAGGAAGGAGGCCAGGACCTCGTCTCCCCCGCAGAGGTTGCAGGAGACATTCGTGCAGACCTGGATGAGGAAGCGCCCCACCGGCCGCTTGTTGTACATCGTGTAGAAGGAGGTGACCCCCCGGACGTAGGCCTCGGGGAGCTCCAGGAGGCGCGCCACCTCCCGCATGGTCTCGGGCGAGATATGCCCCCGAAGTTCCTGGGCCAGGTTCAGGGTGGGGAGGAGGGCGGCCCGGGTGTCGGGGTAACGCCCCCGGATCTTCTCGAAACGAAGCAGGTGCTCCCCCTCGAAAAGGGGTGCATCGGGCACCTTCTCCGCGTGCATGTAGGGGTAGGTCGAGGCGCCGGAGGGGTGGCCGCCATCGGCGGGGCGCACCCCGACGAAGTCATCCCCCCGGACCTCCTCCTCGGTCAGCTGGAAGGCCCCGGTGTTTCCGGCCCATCCGGGGTTCCGGAAGGGAATGGGGGCCTTCGGATCAGAGGACTGGCTCACCGGTCGATCTCTCCCAGGACGATGTCCAGGCTGGCGTTGACCATGATCACGTCGGCCAGGAGGCCGCCCTCCACGAGCTTGGGGATCACGGAAAGATTCACGAAGGACGGGGGGCGGATGCGCCAGCGGACCGGCTTCGTGCCACCGTCCGAGACGACGTACATGCCCAGCTCACCCTTGGAGCCCTCCACTGCCATGTAGGACTCGCCGGGAGGGGACTTGACCCCCTCCATGACGAGCTTGAAGTGGTGGATCATGGACTCCATGTCGTTCATGGCGTCGGTCTTCGAGGGGAGGATGACCCGGGGATCGTCCACATTGATGGAGCCGCCCGGGAGGCGGTCCAGCGCCTGGTGGAGGATGCGGGCCGACTGGCGGATCTCCTCGATCCGGCACATGTACCGGTCGTAGCAGTCGCCATGCTCCCCGATGGGGACATCGAAGTCGTAGGACTCGTAGTCGTAGTAGGGGCGGTCCTTCCGCACGTCGTAGGGGATGCCGGAGGCTCGGAGATTCGGGCCGGAGAAGCCGTAGTTCAGGGCATCCTCCGCCGAAATCACTCCCACTCCCTGGGTCCGGCCCAGGTGGATCCCGTTCGTCGAGAGGAGAAACTCGATCTCGTCGAGGGTCTTCACCACCCCGTTGGCGAACTCCCGGACCCCGTCGTCCCACCCTTCCGGGATGTCGGCCATCATCCCCCCGATCCGGGTGGAAGAGGTGGTGATCCGGGCCCCGGTGAAGGCTTCGTGGAGGGAGTAGACCTTTTCCCGCTCCTGGAAGGCATAGAGGAAGGGGGTGAAGGCACCCACATCGATGGCCCAGGTCCCGAGCCAGAGGAGGTGGGAGAAGATCCGGTCCAGCTCCATGCAGATGACCCGGACCACCTTGCACCGCTCCGTGACCTCGATCCCCATCATCTTCTCCACGGCCATGGCGTAGGCACAGTTGTAGATGAGGGGGGCCAGGTAGTCCATCCGGTCGGTGAGGGGGACGACCTGGTTCCAGTCCCGGTACTCTCCCAGCTTTTCGAAGGAGGAGTGGAGGTACCCGATGTGCGGGACGCACCGGACCACCGTTTCCCCCTCCAGCTCGAGGAGGAGGCGGAGCACCCCGTGGGTGGCGGGGTGCTGCGGCCCGATGTTGATGAGCATGCTCTCGGCATCGAGCACGGGTTCCACGAGATCGGTGGGGGCCAGAACCCCGTGGGCCGGGCGGAAGTCCTGGCCCAGCTCGGGGGTGCGGGAGATCTCGAGTTCAACGGTACGCTTGGACATGGCGCGGTCTCGTGGATGGCGGCCGGGGTCGGAGCAGGCCGGGGCCGAAGCCCCGGGAATCAGGCCCCGGGGGCGCGCTCGTCTGGGCGTGGGGTGCTCGGCGCGGGATCGGAAGAGCCCGGGGTGGCACCGCCGGAGAGTTCCTGCCAGGGGACGAGCTGAGGCTCGCGGCCGGGCCCGAACTCCGAGGGCACGTAGTAGTCCTCCGGGTCCTGGGTGAGGGCCCGCCGGGTCTGCTCGGCACGGGAGAAGCGTCCCCGGAGGGGGAAGTCCTTCCGCAGGGGATGGCCCTCCGCGTAGTGCTCGGGCATGAGGATCCGCCGGGGATCGGGGTGGTTCCGGAAGGTGATCCCGAACATGTCCCAGACCTCCCGCTCCAGCCAGTCCGCGCTCTTCCAGAGGGGGACGACGGACTCGATCTCGAGAGCGTCGAGAGGGAGCTCGGCCTTCACCCGGAGGTGACGGCGGTTCGGGATCGAGAAGAGCTGGTACACCACCTGGAGCGGACGCCCGCCGCCGTAGTCCACGGCGGTGACGTCGGAGAGGTAGGTGTACTGTTCGTTCGGATCTTCCTTGAGCCAGCGCAGGACCTCGAGGACCCGCTCCGGGTCGATGTAGACGATGTGTTCATCCCCGGCCACGAGCTCGTGGCGGAGAATCGCACCGTCGAACCGACGCCGGAGGGCGGGCACGGAGGGGTGCGCATCGGCGGAGGGTCCGAGGGGGGGAGGGGCCGAGCGATCGGCTCCCTCCCCCGGGCCGGCGTCGGGGCGTTCCGGGGTCGTGGCATCAGGCATGGGAGGGTCTCCGTCCTGCCGGCTCAGGGGATGCGATCGCCAGGGCGTTCGACGGCGAGGGTCGGGACCAGGCCCGAGGGACGGTTCTGCTTCGTCGAGTTCCCGAAGGGAAGAGAGAGGGCCTGAACCTCGCAGCCCGTGGCCCGGGGTCGGGCCACCGAGGAGGCGGGCTCGGAGCGGTGCTCCCCGTGGCGGACCAGGGACTCGCCCCGGATCTTCTCCTGGATCATCATGAGCCCGTAGATGAGGGCCTCCGGGCGCGGGGGGCACCCGGGGACGTAGACATCCACGGGGATGATCGTGTCGATCCCCTGCACCATGGAGTAGACGTCGAAGACGCCGCCCGAGGAAGCGCAGGCCCCCATGGACACCGCCCACTTGGGCTGGGGCATCTGGTCCCAGATCCGGCGGAGGACCGGGGCCAGCTTGTAGGGAACCCGGCCGGCACAGATCAGGACGTCGGCCTGCCGGGGGGAGAAGGACATGCGCTCCATTCCGAAGCGGGCCAGGTCATTCTTGGAGGCGGCGGAGGCCATCATCTCGATGGCGCAGCAGGCCGTCCCGAAGGGCATGGGCCAGAGGGAGTTCCGGCGCGCCCAGTTGAGGACGAAGTCCAACTTCGTGGTGAGGAAGGTGGGGGATCCGTCCCCGAAGATGCCGGGGAGGAGCCCCCCTGACCCGGCCTCGGCCTCGGGGGTGCGGTCCTGCGGATCGGAGGGTGCGATGGCGTGGCTCATTCCCAGTCCAGACCTCCCTTCTTCCACTCGTAGACGAAGCCGACGACCAGGACGGCCATGAAGATGGCCATGGCGATGAAGCCCTCCCATCCGAGGGCACGCATCTCCACGGCCCAGGGAATGAGGAAGATGGCTTCCAGGTCGAAGATGATGAAGCTGATGGCCACCATGTAGAACTTGACCGAGAAGCGGGCACGGGTGTCTCCCAGGGGGATCATCCCGGACTCGTACGGCATGTCCTTCTCGGGGGTGGCCCGCCGCGGGTTGAGGATCTGCGAGGCCACGACCATCCCCACCGCGTTCAGGACAGACACGCCGAAGAGGAGAAGTACCGGCAGGTAGGTGGAGGACATGGCAGGGGCAGCTCAGGTGCGACTGGGTGGCGGCTCAGGTGCGGCGAGCAGGTGGCGACAGCCTTGAATTTGCAAGGATTTGAGCGCCAAAATCTACCCGAAGTGGCGCCCGAGTGTCAACCCGAAAGAGGCCCTGAATTCCGGGTCTTGCGGGGTCTCTTCGGGGGATTCGCCGCAGCTTCGGGGACCCCTTCCCTTCCCTCGGGCACCTGCGCCTTTCGGGAGCGGGACCTCCGCTCTATACTCCGGCGCCCTTCCCTCCCCTCCCACCCGAGGCATTCCCGACCCATGACGATCCAGAGCGACCGCTGGATCCGCCAGATGGCGGAAGAACACCGGATGATCGAGCCCTACGCCCCGAACCAGGTCCGCGACGGCGGGATCTCGTGGGGGGTGTCCTCCTTCGGCTACGACATCCGGGTGGCCCCGGAGTTCAAGGTCTTCACGAATGTCCACAACGTGGTGGTGGACCCGAAGGCCTTCGACGATCGCTCCTTCGTGGACGTGAACGCGCCCCACTGCATCATCCCCCCGAATTCCTTCGCCCTGGCCCGGACGGTGGAATACTTCCGCGTGCCTCGCGACGTTCTCGTCCTCTGCGTGGGGAAGAGCACGTACGCCCGGTGCGGGATCATCGTGAACGTGACGCCCCTGGAGCCGGGGTGGGAGGGCTTCCTCACCCTGGAGATCTCGAACACGACCCCGCTTCCGGCCAAGATCTACGCCGACGAGGGGATCGCCCAGCTCCTCTTCTTTCGCGGTTCGGAGGAGCCGGAGGTCACCTACGCGGACCGGAAGGGAAAGTACCAGAACCAGGTGGGCGTGACCCTCCCCCGCCTCTGAGCCCCGGGAGCCTTTCCGGCTCCGGGGAGCGAGCCATGGTAACCGGCCGGTTTCCCCGGGCCCGGTCTGGCGTGTGAACGGGAGCCTCGGGGTCGGCACCCCTTCACGGGTCGTTCCGCAGCCTGCCCGGCCGCCCTCGTCCCCGCGCGCAGCCGCTTCGTCAGGGGACGATTTCGACCAGGTGGATCTCGAATACGAGCCAGGCGTTCGAGGGGATGGGGCTTCCGCTCGGCGGCCGTGAACCGTAGCCGAGGAAGGGGGGGATGAGAACGGTGCGCACCCCGCCCGGGAGCATCCCCACGGCCCCGAGTTCGAAGCCGCGAATGAGCTGCCCGGCTCCCACGATCACGTTCAGCGGATCCCGGTCGGGGTCATCGAGGGAAGAGTCGAAGCGGGTCCCGTTCGGGAGAAATCCCCGGTAGTGGGCCCGGATCCGGCTTCCCTGGGCCACGGCCGTGCTTCCTTCCCCGACCTGGTCATCCCGAATCCAGACCCCGGTGGACCGCTCGGTGAAGTCGGCGGGATTGATTCCCAGCGAGGGAGCCCACTCCACCTGGTCGAACGGAAGCGCGGGGTTCGTGGGAGAGCTGGAGCAGGCCCAGGCACTCCCCGCAAGGAGGAGAAGGCAGGCGAGGCGAAGCGGGAGCGTGCGCGGCATGAGGATGGGGCGAAGGAGGAACGGGAGGGGCTGGGACCCGGGAAGCCGGCGCCCCTCAGGGGGGGGTGGGGGACGGGGTGTCCGGGGCCTCGTGGACGATGCGACCGTCCACGACGGTGAGCAGGACCCGGATGTGCTGGAGCTCCACGGGGTCCACGTCGAGGGGATTCCGGTCCAGGACCACGAGATCCGCCAGATACCCTTCCCGGAGCTGACCCTTCCGCCCTTCCGTGCCCTCGGCGAAGGCATTGTTCACCGTGTAGGCCCTGAGCGCGGTCTCCACATCGATGCGCTCCTCGGGGATCCATCCCCCCTCCGGCTCGCCCCCGGGGGTCTGGCGGAGCACCGCGGCATACATTCCCATCAGGGGGTTCGCCGTGTACCAGGAGGCCTGGGTCCCGGGCCAGTCACTCCCGAAGGAGAGGAGGACCCCGGCATCATGGAGGGTCCGGAAGGCGTAGGTCCAGCGGATCCGCTCGGCCCCGATCCGTTCCTCCATCCACCGCATGTCGTCGATGGCGTGGAAGGGCTGCACCTCGGCAATGGCACCGAAGCCGGCCATTCGCTCCGCCGTCTCCGGCCCCCGGAGGTGCTGGGCGTGGATCACGCGGAAGCGCCGATCGTCCCGGGGTCCATTCACTTCCTCCACCCGCTCGAAGAGGGCCAGGAGGGTGTCGATGGCCAGGTCTCCGATGGCGTGCACATGGGGCCAGTACCCGGCCGAGTCGGCGGCAAGGAGGAGGCGTTCCATGTTTCCGGGCGGTTCCATCATGTCGCGCCAGATTCCGAACCCCCCGGTATGGTCGAAGGGCTCGTAGAACATGGCGGAGGAGGCCCCGAGGATCCCGTCCACGAACCCCTTGAAGCCCCCGAGCACGAGAAACTCACCCCCGAATCCCCGGGGGAGTCCCAGGGTGCGCTGGGCCTCGAAGCGGTCCAGGGTGGGCCGGGCGTGAATCCGGCTCGTGAGTTCGCCGGCCTCCAGGAGGTCCTGGAAAACGGGGAACATCTCGGGCGGAGTGTTGTCATGGATCGTGGTGATCCCGTACTGGCGGAGGTCGGCCAGGGCGAGGCGGGCCTCGTCCAGGCGCTGCTCGTGGGACTTCTCCGGGATGACCTGCGACACCCGGCGGGCCGCCGCGGGGGAGAGGCGTCCGGTGAGCTCGCCGTCCACGCACTCGGCACCGTCCCAGGCGCAGTCCACACCGGCGGCCTCGAGGGCAAGGGCGTTGGCCAGGTAGAGGCTCCGGTCCCATCGGTTCACGAGAACCGGGTGTTCGGGGGTCACGGAGTCCACGATGCCCCGATGCGGGGCATACGGTTCCCGGGGCCCATTGCTACCCGCCGCCGAACCCGTCCCCCCTTCCTCCCAGGCTTCGTAGGCTCCCCAGTTCCCTCCCGTGATCCAGGCGCCCGACGGGAGGCGTCCGGCGGCCTCCGAGATCCGGGTGGTCAGGGCCTCGTCGTCGGCAACATCGAGGAGGTTGGCGCCAAGGAGGAGGGCCCCGGCCTGGTTGAAGTGGGTGTGGTTGTCGATGAAGCCCGGAGCCACGAAACGGCCTTCCAGTTCGATGACCCGGGTCTCGCTCCCCCGGAGGGCCTCCACCGTCCCCCGGTCTCCCACGCGTACGATTTCGTTGCCACGAATGGCCACGGCCTCCGCAGTGGGGCGGTCGTCCTCACCGGTCCAGACCACCCCCCCGAGAAGGAGGAGGTCGGCGACCTCGCCCGGCGCTTCGCATCCTGCGGTGGCGAGGAGGACGAGACCCGAGAGGGCGAGGCCCCGGCCTCCCGCGCGCATCAGGATCCCACCCCCTGGAGGGTGGCCCGGAGGAGGTCGCGGTTCAGGCGGGCAATGTAGTCCACGCTGATTCCCTTCGGGCAGACCACCTGGCAGGCCCCGTGGTTCGTGCAGTTCCCGAAGCCCTCCTCATCGTGCACCTGGACCATGGCGGTGGCGCGCTCGAGGCGCTCCGTCTGGCCCTGGGGGAGGTAGGAGAGGTGCGCCGCCTTCGCTGCGGTGAAGAGCATGGCGGACGCGTTCGGGCAGGCTGCAACACAGGCGCCGCATCCGATGCAGGCCGCGGCATCGAAGGCCCGGTCGGCGTCGGGCTTCCGGATGGGGATGGCGTTGGCGTCGGGTGAACTCCCGGTCCGCACCGAGATGTAGCCTCCGGCCTGGATGATCCGGTCGAAGGACCCCCGCTCCACCACCAGGTCCTTGAGGACGGGGAAGGCGGAGGCCCGCCAGGGCTCGATCCAGATCTCGTCCCCATCGGAGAAGGACCGCATGTGGAGCTGGCAGGCGGTGATCATCCGCTCCGGGCCGTGGGCCACCCCGTTGATCACCATCCCGCAGGACCCGCAGATCCCTTCGCGGCAGTCGTGCTCGAAGGCAATGGGGTCCCCGCCTTCCTTCGTGATGTCTTCGTTCACGAGGTCGAGCATGTCGAGGAAGGACATGCTCTCGGAGACCCCCGAGGCCCGGTAGGTCTCGAAGGAGCCGGAGGAGGCGGTGTCGTTCTGGCGCCAGACGTGGAGGGTCAGTTCCATGGGTGCTCGCTCCTCACTTGTAGCTGCGCTGGGAGAGGGGGACGTGGTCGAAGGAGAGGGGCTCCACATGGCGTCGGGGGGGCTCCCCTGCCCCGGTGAACTCCCAGACGGCGGCATGGGTGAAGTTCTCGTCGTCGCGACGGGCCTCGCCGTCCTCGGTCACGTGCTCCTCGCGGAAGTGGCCCCCGCACGACTCGTCCCGGGTGAGGGCGTCGTGGCACATGACCTCGGCGAATTCGAGGAAGTCGGCAACCCGCCCCGCCTTCTCCAGGCTCTGGTTGAGGGAGGCTCCGGTGCCGGGCACGCGGACGTTCTCCCAGAACTCCTGGCGGAGGGCGGGGATCCGCTCCAGCGCCTTCCGGAGGCCCGCTTCGTTGCGGGCCATTCCACAGTGGTCCCACATGAGGCGGCCCAGTTCCATGTGGAAGGAGTCCACCGTTCTGGACCCCTGAATGGCGAGGAGCCGGTCCTGCTGGGCCGTGACCTCGTCCAGGACCTGCCGGGCGTCGGCATGGTTCGCATCGGCCTCGTTCTTCGGAGCCTGGGCCAGGTAGTTCCCCACGGTGAGGGGGGCCACGAAGTAGCCGTCGGCCAGCCCCTGCATGAGGGCCGAGGCCCCCAGGCGGTTGGCCCCGTGGTCGGAGAAGTTGGCCTCCCCGATAGCGAAGAGGCCGGGGATCGTGGTCTCGAGGTTGTAGTCCACCCAGAGCCCGCCCATGGTGTAGTGGGGCGCAGGGTAGATGCGCATGGGCACTTCGTAGGGATCTTCCCCGGTGATCTTCGCATACATCTCGAAGAGGTTTCCGTACCGCTCCGAGACGACGGACTTTCCGAGGCGGTCGATGGCATGGGAGAAGTCGAGGTAGACCCCGTTCTTCATGGGGCCCACCCCGTGCCCCGCATCGACCATCTCCTTGGCCCGACGCGACGCGATGTCACGGGGGGAGAGGTTTCCGAAGGAGGGGTAGATCCGCTCCAGGTAGTAGTCCCGCTCCGACTCGGGGATCCGGGAGGGATGGCGGTCGTCGCCCTCCTTCGTGGGCACCCAGATCCTTCCATCGTTCCGGAGCGACTCGCTCATCAGGGTGAGCTTGGACTGGTACTCGCCGCTCTGGGGGATGCAGGTGGGGTGAATCTGGGTGAAGCAGGGGTTGGCGAAGCCGGCCCCCCGCCGGTGGGCCCGCCAGGCTGCCGTGACGTTGCACCCCTTCGCGTTCGTCGAGAGGAAGAAGACGTTGGAGTACCCTCCCGTGCCCAGAACCACGGCATCGGCCATGTGGATCTCGAGCTTCCCCGTGACCAGGTCCCGGGTCACGATGCCGCGGGCCCGGCCATCCACCACCACGAGGTCCATCATCTCGGACCGCGTATGCATCTTCACCGTTCCCGCACGGACCTGGCGCTCCAGCGCCTGGTACGCGCCAAGGAGAAGCTGCTGCCCGGTCTGGCCCCGGGCGTAGAAGGTCCGGGAGACCTGGGCCCCGCCGAAGGACCGGTTGGCCAGGAGTCCTCCGTACTCGCGGGCGAAGGGAACCCCCTGGGCCACGGCCTGGTCGATGATGTTGAGGGAGAGTTCGGCGAGGCGGTGCACATTCGCTTCGCGGGAGCGGAAGTCTCCCCCCTTCACCGTGTCGTAGAAGAGGCGGTGGACGGAGTCTCCGTCGCCCTGGTAGTTCTTGGCGGCGTTGATTCCCCCCTGGGCGGCAATGGAGTGGGCCCGTCGGGGGGAGTCATGGAAGGTGAAGCAGTGGACGTTGTAGCCCAGCTCCCCCATGGTGGCGGCCGCGGCTCCCCCGGCCAGCCCGGTGCCCACGACGATGACGTCGTATTTCCGCTTGTTGGCCGGGTTCACCAGCTTCATCTCGAACTGGTGGCGGGTCCACTTCTCGGCGATGGGGCCGGACGGGATCCTGGCGTCGAGCTTCATGTCGGCCGCCTCAGGGAAGGGTCAGGATGCCGGCCATCACGCCCACCGGAACGGTGGCATAGCCGACGAAGAGGAAAAGGGCGATTCCGGCAGCCACAGGTCGCCGGATCCGCTCGATTTTCGGGTTCTGAACGCCGAGAGTGGCGAAGACGCTCCAGATCCCGTGATGGAGGTGGAGTGCCAGGGCCGCCACGGCCACCAGGTAGAATCCCGCCACGAGGGGGTTCTGGAAACCCGTGACCACGTTGGCGTACACGGCCCCGTACGCGAAGTCCGGATGGGCCGTACCCGTGGTGAAGTGGAGGATGTGGTAGATCACGAAGAGTAGGACGATGACCCCGCCCCACCGCATCGTCCTCGAGGCGTAGGAGAAGACCTGGGAGTCTTCCTTCCGGTAGGCGGTGGGCCGGGCGCCCCGGCTCTGCTGCCAGAGCTGGAAGGCGGCCACGGCGTGGACCGCCACCGCGGCGAGGAGAGCGAGCCGCGCGATCCAGAGGACGCCGTACTCGGGAAGGACGGGGTAGCCCAGTTGCCGGAGGAAGATGGCGTACCCGTCCATGGCCTCGGCCCCCTGGAACATCTTGAGGTTCCCGAGCATGTGGGCCAGGACGAAGCCGACCAGGAGGATCCCCGAGACGGCCATGAGGGCCTTCTTGCCGACCGAAGATCGATAGAGGGTGAGGGCCTTCTGCATGGAGGCGATGCTCCTTCGGGGTGGGCGCCGCCAGGGGTCGGGGCGGGCGCCGTCGGGGGACACACCCCCCCGGGAAGCAGGCGTCCCTCCGGGGAGGGACGCGGCCGCCCGGGGGGGAGAGGGGATCAGTCGAGGAGGGCCATCGTCTCGCGCACGGCGTCGGCGCTCTTCTGGAGGGCGTCGCGCTCCGCCTGCGTCAGCTCGACCTCGAGAATCTCGAGAAGCCCTCCCTCACCCAGCTTGCAGGGCACGCCGAGGAAGATTCCCTCCTGGCCGTACTCACCCTCCAGGTAGGCGGCGCAGGGGAGGATGCGGCGATGGTCCCGGACCATGGCCTCGGCCATCTGGACCGAGGCGGAGGACGGTGCGTAGTAGGCGCTCCCGGTCTTGAGATGGGCCACGATCTCGGCCCCTCCGGTCCGGGTCCGTTCCACGAGGGCATCGATCCGCTCCTGGGGGAGGAGCTGGGTGAGGGGGATCCCGCTCACCGAGGTGTAGCTCGCCAGGGGAACCATCGTGTCTCCGTGGCCTCCGAGGACGAGGGCCTGGATGTCCCGGACCGAGCAGTCCAGCTCCAGGGCGATGAAGGAGCGGTAGCGTGCGGTGTCCAGGACCCCGGCCATCCCGAGGACGCGCTCCTTCGGGAACCCCGAGGCCTTCATGGCCACGTGGCACATCACGTCGAGGGGGTTGGAGACCACGATGATGATGCTCTCGGGGGCCACCCGGGCGATCTCTTCCGAGACGGAACGGACAATGGCCGCATTCGTCTTGAGCAGGTCGTCCCGGCTCATCCCGGGCTTGCGGGCGATCCCGGCCGTGACGATGAAGATCCCCGAGCCGGCCGCGTCATCGTAGGAGGTGGCTCCGGTGACCCGGCTGTCGAACCCCTCCACCGGAGCGCTCTCCCACTGGTCGAGCGCCTTTCCCTGGGGGATGCCGTCGGCCACGTCGATCATGACGATCTCGCGGGCGAGCTCCATTTCCGCCAGGCGCTGGGCCGCCGTTGCGCCGACGTTGCCGGCGCCCACCACGGTGATTTTCCGCATGCTCTTCTCGTTTCGGGAGAGGGGATTCAGGGGGGTTCGGAAGGCCCGGAACGTACCCGAAACGAGGGCCGAGTGTCAACGTCTCGGCCGGCCCTTCTCCGCCTCCTGGTCCGCCTCCTGGAAGGGGTCTCCGGGAGGGAGGCAGGGCGCCGGATCTCCTCCGTTCGTTTCCCGGACTCCTCGAGACCCCTCCTCCGCCACGGGGAACGGCATCCCGGAGCACCCTCGCCCCTCTCCTCCCGCCGCGGACGGATCCTCCCCCGGGACGGTCCTACCGCGGACCCCCGCCCGTCCGGTTCTCGGGGCCCGCCCGGGGGGTGGGGGGGACGCCCGGACCCGGGCGTCCTCGCTGCATCTCGAGTCGGCGCACCGACTCGTTGAACTCGGCCATGAGCTCATGGAAGCCCAGAAGCTGCGTGGGGGAGAGGATCTGGAGGAGCCGTTCCTCTTCCCGCCGCTGGAGGTCCACTTCGCGGGCGCGGAGTGCCCGTGCTCGATCCAGAAGTCGCCGGGCGTCGGCCTCCGAACCGTCCCCTCGCCGGTGGGTCTCCATGGCCTGGCGAAGGAGGAAACGCTCCCGCATCAGCTCGCCCCGCTCCCCTCCGAACTCCCGCAACACGCTCCGGAGACCCGCCTGCTGCTGCTGGGTCAGTTCCAGCTCCCGCGCCATGCGCGCCTCCAGATCGCGCTGGATGCGCACCATCATCTGCTGGCGGAGCTGCGGCGAGGTGGTGTCTCCGCTCTGGACCGGGCGGGCGGGCGGGGGGCGCTCCCGCGCCTGGGCCTCGGCCCCCAGGGCCCCCAGGGGCGTGAACCCGGGAGGGGGGAGGAGGAGGAGAAGGCTCGTGGCAAGGAGGAAGGACCCCGGTGCACGTGCCGGGGTGCGCCCCGGGCGTTCCCCTCGGGCATGCGCCCGGGTGGTGGGGTGGATCCGGGAGGGGATCATGGTGCGCCTCCTCCGGCCAGGATGACGAGCGTCTCGTCGGAGAGGCCCTCCAGGTAGGGTGCTCCCGCCACCATCCACTCGTCCCCCCACCATCCGTAGCTCCCGTCCTCGAGCGCGGCCAGGAGGACGGGCTCACCATCTCCCGTGCCCCCGGTTCCCCGGGCCACGAGTCCGATCCCGAAGGCAAGGACGAGGACGGCTGCAGCCGCGGTGCCTGACCAGGAGAGGAAGCGCTGCGGGGCCCGGGCGTGTACGGTGGGGGAGGCCGGTCCAGCACGGAGCGGGGTCGCCACGCCCTCGGCAAGGGCGCGGGTGAGGATGCGAAGCCCCAGGTCGTGGGGCGGGTGGGGGCGGGTGCCCACGGCCACCGCGAGGAAGCGGTGTTCCGCAGCACAGGGGGCGCAGGAATCCAGATGCGCGACCACCGCGGAGGGCGAGGGTCCTCGGGGTGCGCCCGCAGGTCCCGTTTCCCCTGAACCCAGGAGGTGGAGGGGGAGGGCCTCCACCACATCCGCACAGTCGAGCTCGGCGGAAGGCGTGGAGGGGCCGGGTCCGGGCGCCTCCGAACCGACAGGGGAAGGCGCGCCGGATGGCCCGCCCTCTTCAGCAGGGGCGCTCGGATCGGTCTCGTCAGGTGTCATGTGCCCATTCCCTCAGCTTGCGGATCCCGTGGAAGTAGTTCACCCGGGCCGCGCCTTCGGTCGAGTCGGTGGCCTCGGCCACCTCCCGGAAGCTCAGCCCGTCGTACAGGCGAAGCCACACACTCAACCGCTGTTTTTCGGGGAGGCGGCCCATGAGCCTCTGGATCCGGGCCACCTCCTCGCGCTCCACGATCTGCGCCTCCACACCGGGGGAATCCTCCGCCCAGGGCGTGGACTCGTCCAGCGGCTGCTCTCCCCGGCGTCGTCGTGTCCGATCTCCGCCCAGCATCTCGTTCCTCGCAATGGCAAGGAGCCAGGTGCGGAAGGAAGCATCTCCCCGAAACCGCCCCATGGAGCGAAAGGCCTTGAGGAAGGTCTCCTGGGCGAGGTCGGCGGCCAGGTCCGGGTCACCGGTGCGGGCCAGGAGGTAGCGGTACACCACCCCCTGATGCCGGTGCACCAGTTCTCCCAGCGCCGCCGCATCCCCCGCCCCGGCGCGCGCCACCAGGGTGGGCTCGTCCACGTCGGGGAGTGGTTCGGTCACGGGAGGAGGATGCCCCGGGGGCGTGGGTTGTTAAACGGGCCGGGCGAGGCGTGAGATGCGGCATCCCGGACGCCGGGGCTCCGGCGAGGGGCCGCGGGGGGGTGAACCTTACCCCCCGTCGCGGTTGCGGGCGTTCTTCTCGACGCGGGTGCGGAGATGCTTCGAAGGCTTGAAGACGGGGACATGCCTCGGAGGCACTTCCACCGAATCGCCGGTGCGGGGGTTCCGGGCCATCCGGGACTTCCGGGCCCGGACCTTGAAGGTCCCGAAGCCCCGGATCTCGATGTTTTCCCCCCGGGCGAGGGCCTGCTTCACGGCGTTGAGGAATCCATCCACCACGAGGGCACAGTCCTTCTTCGTGACCCCGGGGCCGATGGCCTCCGAAACCTGCTCGACGAGATCTGCCTTCGTCATCGTTCCTCCCTTTCTCTGGCCTCCATGAGGCCGATGAAGTGATCGAAGAGGTACCGGGAATCGTGGGGCCCGGGCGCCGACTCCGGGTGGTACTGGACGGAGAAGACCGGAAGCTCCACGTGATGGAGGCCCTCCACCGTACCGTCGTAGAGGTTCCGGTGGGTGACCCGAAGCCCGGGGGCGCCCGGGATGGATCCGTCCTCCTCGGCCCGAACGGCAAAGCCATGGTTCTGGGCGGTGATCTCCACCGTGTCCCGGTCCAGCGCCCGTACCGGGTGGTTCCCGCCATGGTGGCCGAAGGGGAGCTTGTAGGTCTCCGCTCCGAAGGCCCGGGCGATGAGCTGGTGGCCCAGGCAGATCCCGAAGACCGGGATTCCCCGCTCCGACAGGGCGAGGATGGCTGCTTCCGCCACCTCCACCGCCGCTGGGTCCCCCGGACCGTTCGAGAGGAAGAGGCCGTCGGGCTCGAGGGCCAGGATCTCCTCCACGGGGGTGCGGGCCGGGAGAATCGTGACCCGGCACCCGCGCTCGGCCATGAGCCGGGGGGAGTGGGCCTTCACCCCGAAGTCGAAGGCGGCCACATGGAAGCGTTCCTCTCCCACCGCCGGGAGAAGCTGGCGGTCCCGGGTGGAAACGCCGCAGGCAAGGTCGAGCCCTTCCATGACGGGGTGGGCCCGGATCCGCTCCAGGACCTCGGCGGGAGGGTGATCACCCGGGGCGATGGCACCCCGCATGGCCCCGGCGGTCCGGATGTGGCGGGTCAGGGCACGGGTATCCACCTCCTCGATGGCCACGATTCCGTGGGCCATCAGGTACCCCTCCAGATCGCCCTCTGCCCGCCAGGAGGAA
This sequence comes from Gemmatimonadales bacterium, assembly GCA_050485885.1. Lineage (GTDB taxonomy): Bacteria > Gemmatimonadota > Gemmatimonadetes > Longimicrobiales > Gaopeijiaceae > SKNW01. Next base: position 67,008 of record JBJHCG010000006.1, read on the forward strand.
GGGGCCCGGGAGGCCTCTCGTACAATGAATCCCGAAGCGGCGGGAGCCGGGGATTCCTCGTCCTCGGCGTTTACCCCGTAGTTGCCGATCATGGGGTAGGTCATCGTCACGAGCTGCCCCGTGTACGAGGGATCGGTGAGGATCTCCTGATACCCGGTCATGGAGGTGTTGAACACCACCTCGCCGAGCGCCACGCCCCGGGCTCCGAAGGCGGTTCCGTCAAAACGCCGACCGTCTTCGAGGAGGAGGTAGGCCGACGTCCGGTCGCCGAGCGGAGAGGGAGGAGTGGGCACGCGTGGTTCCGTGGTGAGGAAGGGTGGATCGGGGCGGAGCGGGGGGCCGATGCGGGAGCACGCGATGTACCGACGCGGCGGGGTACCGTCCTCCGGGTCGGAATGTAGGTGCAGGCACCGTAGCGTCAAGCACCATCGTCGCTTCGGAGGCTCGAGCGCCTTCCTGTGAGAGGGGGGTCTTCGTAGTTTCGGATCCGGGCGGGCGGTGGGCCCGGCGATCGCCCGTCCGGGATCGCGGCCCCGAAGGCGGGGTCCGGTCCTGCCCCCTGCCCTTCTTCCTGAATCCTCCCTCCCTTCTCCACCCTGCCCCATGTCCCTCCCCCCAACGGCTCCGGACCTCCTCATTCACGCCGACGAATCCTGCCTCGGGAACCAGTTCCAGGACCGGGACAGCCCGGGTGGGGCGGCGGGGATGGTGGAGCACTGGCGAGGCGACCACTGGGAGCGGCGGGACTTCTGGCTTTCGGAGCCGGGCACCACGAACAATCGGATGGCGCTCCGGAGTGCCATTGTCGGTCTCGAGTCCCTCAAGGTCCCCTGCAGGATCCGGTTCGTCTCGGACTCCCAGTACCTCGTCAAGGGAATGAACGAGTGGATCCATGGATGGAAGCGGAGAGGTTGGACCCGGAAGGCCGGGCCCATCGAGAACCTGGAACTCTGGAAGGCTCTCGACGGGGTCGCATCCCGCCACCAGATGACGTGGGCCTGGGTGAAGGGGCATGCCGGGCACCCGCGCAACGAGTATGTGAATGACCTTGCGATTCAGGCGGCCCGGGAACAGACGGCCTCGGATGGGCTTGTCCCCTCGAGGTTCGAGGCCTGGCTGGAGAAGGAGCGGGAGGCCCGGGGGCGCTACCAGGACTTCCACGAGTTCGCGCCCCCCGCCCCGGCCTGAAGGGCCACCCTCGGCAAGGGCCACCCTCGGCGCGAAGGGAGGGAGGTCCGAAACGCGGGATGCGGCGCGACGGTCGCCCCCCGGTGTGAGGTACGCTGCGATCGACGGGCGGTTCTTCACCCTCCCGGGTGCGCCTCTTCCCTTCCATCCACCGCCCGGGCCCCCAGGTGGTGGGCCAGCGCCCGCACCACGGCATCCTCCACGGCCTCTCGTGGGGGTGCCTCTCCGAGGATGACCTCGAGGGAGGTGACCGGATGCTCCCGGATCCCACAGGGAACGATGGCATCGAAACGCCCCAGGTCCGGAGACACGTTCAGGGCAAATCCGTGGGAGGTGATCCACCCCGAGGAGACCCGCACCCCGATGGCTGCCACCTTCCCAGCCGAGGTCCAGACCCCGGTGAGCCCCTCCTTCCGTCCGGCCTCGATCCCCCAGGAGGAAAGGGCATCGATGAGGGCCCCCTCCAGGGTCCGGAGGTATCGGTGCAGGTCGCGGCGGTCGGGGCGGTGGGGGCCGGGCTTCAGGTCGAGGACGGGATACCCCACGAGCTGCCCCGGTCCATGGTACGTCACATCGCCCCCGCGCCCCACTTCGTGGACCTCGTACCCGGCGGCTTCGAGTTCGGCCGGGGCAAGGAGGAGGTTCGCCGGCTGGGTTCCCCGTCCCAGCGTCACCACGTCCGGGTGTTCGAGGAGGAGGAGGCGGTCCGGGATCTCTTCGGCCCGGCGTCTCCGCACCCACGTCTCCTGAAGCGCCACCCCTTCCGCGTAGGGGAGGAGAGGGGCGCGGTGCACTTCGAGGATGGGGAGTTCGTGGGTGGTCATGGGGAGATGGCGAAGGGGCGAGGGGACGTGAAGTCCCCCCGCCCCGGTCCTTCGAAGCGTGGCCTCGATCGGAGCCGGCGGGCCGGATCCAGGGGGAGGCGAAGGATCCCACGAACCGGGATCTACCCTGTCCCCCGTCCCCCCTTCACCGCCGTGAGGAAGGGCGCTCGCCGTCAGGCGTCTTCCGGGAAGTCCTCCAGGACCTCCTTGAGCCGGAAGAGGAAGCGGGCTGCATCGGCTCCATCGACGATGCGGTGGTCGTACCCCAGGGAGAAGATGCAGCGCTTCCGGATCGCCATGGCATCGCCTCCGGTGTCCGGATCGGTGACCACCACCACCCGCTTCTCGATGGCGCCCGTGCCCAGGATCCCTGCCGTTCCCTTGGGAATCACCGGGAGCCCCACCATCGTCCCCATGACCCCGGGGTTCGTGAGGGAGAAGGTCGCTCCCTGGATCTCGTCGGGACCGAGCTTCCGGCTCCGGGCCCGCTCGGCCAGATCCACGACCTTGCGACCGATTCCCACGAGGGAGAGATCGTCGGCGTCGCGGATCACCGGAACGATGAGGCCGGGGTCCAGATCCACCGCGAGCCCGATGTTCACATTGCCCCGGAAGATGATGTTGTTCCCCGAAGCGGTGGCATTGACATTGGGGAACTCGCGGAGGGTGCGTGCCACCGCCCACACGACGAAGGCGGTATAGCTCACCCGGGCACCCTGCTCGGCCCAGCGCTTCTTGTGGGCTGCCCTGACCCGGTCGATGGCGGTGAAGTCCACCTCGATGAAGGAGTGGACATGGGGGGCCACCCGCTTGGCCACGACCATGTGCTCGGCGGTGAGGCGGCGGATCTTGTCCATGGTCTCGACCCGGTCCGCGTCGCGCACCGGGAACTCCGGATGCTGCACTTCGCCGTAGAATCGCTTCCAGAGGTCGGATGGCGCGGCGGGGGAAGCCGGGGGTGCCGTCCGGGCAGGGGCTGCCGCGGCCGGCTTCTCCTCTCTGGCCGGGGCGGCTGGCTCCGCCGCCTTCGTTTCGAGGTAGGCCTCCAGGTCCTGCTTCGTCACCCGGCCAGCGTGCCCTGATCCCGAGACGGCGGAGAGGTCGACTCCGTGCTCCTCGGCCATGCGCCGGACCACCGGGGTGGAGCGCTGCTTGAGGCGCTCCTCCTCGGACCCGGGCTCGGCGTCGGCACCCGCCGACGGGGCCGAACTCGCGGAGGGAGCCTCGGCGGCCGCCGGGGTTGCGGCGGGGGAGTCCTCTGACCCGTTGGTCGCCTCCTCCTGCCCCTCGGCCTCCTCCTCCTCGCCGGCATCGGCGGAGGCGGCAGGAGCGCCTCCCTCGGTATCGATCCAGGCCACCACGGTCCCCACCTCCACGGTGGCCCCCTCCTCTACCGCGATCTCCACCAGCGTCCCGGACTGGGGGGCCGGAATCTCCGCATCCACCTTGTCGGTGGAGATCTCGAGAATGGGCTCGTCCCGCTCCACGGTATCGCCGAGCTCCTTGAGCCAGCGGGAAACGGTGCCTTCGGCGATGGACTCGCCCATCTGGGGCATGGGGACTTCGATGCGGGCCACGTGGTGTTCTCCGTGATGCCGGGAGTCGGAAGGAGGGGGGCGGGGGCTCCCGGACCGGATCGGGGCCGGGGGGAGGTGCCAGGTGTTCGGGTTTGAAACCAGCCCCTCCAAGTTACCCCGGGGAGACGGCTTGGCAAGGCGGGCAGCGGGGGCGGGACCCAGGGAGTTCGGAGCGGTTGGATGCCGCCCGGACATGCCACGACGCCGCCCGGAAGGTCCGGTGCGGCGTCGTGGAATCAGGTCCGGAAGCGGGTTCCCCACAGCGCCTGGACGGTGCCCGGCCAGGGTACCCTGGGGGAGGCACCGGGGTGTACGAGACCCTGTTCCTCCCCGGCACTTCTGCGGCCCGACAGCCCACCGCTCAGGGAGAGGGGACCGATGGGGGCGTGGTTCCGGGCCCGGCCCGGGATCCCGGCTCGCGGGCCGGGTACCGGGGATCGGTCAGAGACCGTCCGGGATGGCGCCGCCCTCGGGGAGGGGCTGGGGTGCGGCCCCCCCCGCCGGAAGGGGCTCGGCCCCGGGGAGGACGGGGGCGGGCGCCGTGGGCACCGACCCGAACTCGTCGGCCAGGATCGACCCTCCCCCCCCGGCCCTCGACGAGAGGATGGCCAGGATGAGGGAGAGGATCATGAAGGCGGCGCCTGCCGTCCACGAGGCCCGGACCAGGAAGGTGCTGGCCTGACGTCCGCCGAGGACACCCTCCGTCATGGTTCCCCCGCCACCACCCATGGCGGCGAGGCCGCCCCCCTTCCCGGCCTGGAGGAGGATCACCACCGAAAGGAAGATGCCCACAAGGACGAGGAGGGCGAGAAAGAAACCGAACATGCGCTGACCCGTTCCCGCGTTGCGGGAGGTTTCATCCCCCGAAGGAGCCGATCCGATGGTGCCGGGGTCAGGGCCGGATGGCCCATGATCACCCTGCGATCGGCAGGCCCCTCGAACGAACGGAAGGGGGATGGGTGGAAAGTCGGACCGGAATCGTCGACGGACGACCCGGAGTCCATGGGCGGAGGGGAGATGCCCGGCATCCCCCCTCGATGCCGCGCCCATGAGCTTCCTGGGCACAGCAAGGAAAGATCAGAAAGGGCAGCGCCCCTGTCAACGCCGGGCTCCCGGCCTTCACCCTCCTCCTGACGGGGCCGCTCGGGCAATGGCCAGGAAGCCGTCCGGGTCCAGGGAGGCCCCGCCCACGAGCACGCCTCCCACCTCGGGTGCCGCCAGGAGCTCCCTCGCGTTCCCGGGCTTCACCGATCCACCGTAGAGAATGGGCACGACGCGCCCCCGCTCGGGGCCCAGGCGCTCCACGAGCTGGACGCGGAGAAAGGCATGGGCTGCCGCCGCGTCGTCCGGGGTCGCCGTCTCCCCGGTTCCGATGGCCCAGACGGGTTCGTAGGCCAGGGCGAAGGTGCCCGCCTCGATGCGCTCCCGAAGCTCGGGAGGAGCGAGGACGGCATCGACCTGCCGAAGGAGAACCTCCTCCAGCCGTCCCCCCTTTCGTTCCTCGAGCGTCTCTCCCACGCAGAGCATGGGGGCGAGCCCCCCCTGGTAGGCAGCCGCCACCCGTCGCGCCGTCTGGGCATCGGTCTCGCCGAAGAGGGAACGGCGCTCCGAGTGGCCCACCAGGGCCCAGCTCGCCCCGGCCTCCCGGGCCTGTTCCGCGGAGTTTTCCCCTGTGAAGGCCCCGGAAGCCTCGGTATGGATCTGCTGGATTCCGAGGGCAAAAGGGGCACTGCCAGCCTCCTCGAGCTTCCGCGCCACGGCGTAAAGGCTCACCGCCGGCGGGAAGGCCAGGAGACGAACCCCTTCCGGGAGGGGTGATGCGCCGAGCCCGTCCAGGATGCGGTCGGCCCAGGCCAGGGCCTCGAGGGGGCCCAGATGAAGCTTCCAGTTCCCGGCCACGAGGACGGGGGGAGACGCAGCGTTCATGAACCACTCCCGGGAAGGGGGTCGGAAGGCGCCGCGGGTTCGGGGCCGGAGGGTTGGGGGTGAGGGACCCGCTCCAGCACCTCCACCCCGGGGAGGGTCCGCCCGGCCATGAGGTCGAGGGAGGCGCCCCCGCCCGTGGACATGTGGGTCATTCGGGAGGCAACCCCTGCAGCCTCCGCCGCGGCCGCCGAATCCCCTCCGCCCACCACGGAGAGCGTCCCCTGATCGGTGGCCTCGGCCAGGGCGTGGGCAACGGCGTGCGTTCCGGGAGCGAAGGGAGAGAGCTCGAAGATCCCCATGGGACCGTTCCAGACCACCGTGCCCGCACCCGAAATCACCTCGGCAAAGAGGGCGCGGGAGCGGGGGCCGATGTCGCCGATCCGGTCTCCGGGGAGGACGTCGGTCCGTGCCCTGTCGGTGGTGCGGGCACCCTCCTCCAGGGTCGGGGCCACCACCACGTCCACGGGGAGGAGGAGGCGGTCTCCTCCCCGTTCCAGGAGCTCACCGGCCAGCTCCACCCGATCGGGTTCCACGAGGGAGTCCCCGGTCTCGAGGCCCATGGCACGGAAGAAGGTGTTGGCCATGGCCCCGCCCACGAGGAGGTGATCCACCTCGGGAAGGATGGCCTCGATGAGGTCGATCTTCCCCGAGATCTTGGCACCTCCCATGACGGCCACATAGGGGCGGGCGGGCTCCCGAAGGGCATCCCGGAGAAAGCGGAGTTCCCGCTCCATGAGGGTGCCTGCCACGGCGAACCCGCCCCGCTCCCGGATGGCCCGGGCCGCACCCACGGTGGAGGCATGGGCCCGGTGGGCGGCGCCAAAGGCATCGGAGACAAACCCGTCGGCCAGGTCGGCCAGCGCTCCGGCCAGCGTCTCGTCTCCCTTCGTCTCGCCCGGTTGGAAACGGATGTTCTCCAGGAGGGCCACCTGGCCGGGTTCGAGCCGGGCCACCGCATCGCGGAGCTCCGCCGATCCCGGGGGGTCGGTGAGAAGGGGGACGTCGGTCTCGAGGGCCTGCGAGAGCCAGGCGGCCACGGGGGCAAGGGAGGCCGCCGGGTCCGCCTTCCCGTCGGGTCGCCCCAGATGGGACACGAGAAGGGTCACCGCTCCGGCATCCCGGAGGATGCGAAGGGTGGGGAGGGTCGAGCGGATCCGGATGGGATCGACGATCTGACCCTGGTCATCGAGGGGGACGTTGTGATCGACCCGAACAAGGACCCGCCGCCCCTGGAGGGCGGCCGGGTTCAGGTCGTTCAGGGTGCGTGTCCGGGAGGAAGAGGCGTCGGACACGGGGCGTCAGCTCCGGGCGGGGAGCCGCTCGCCCACGTACCGGGCCATGTCCACCACCCGGCAGGAGTACCCCCACTCGTTGTCGTACCAGGCCAGGACCTTGGTCATCCGGCCCTGGATCACGGCGGTGGAACCGGCGTCGACGATGGAGCTCCGGGAATCGCCCGTGAAGTCCACCGAGACGAGGGGGCGGGGTTCCACCCCCAGGATGCCCTTGAGCGGCCCCTCCGCGGCGGCCTGGAAGGCGGCGTTCACGGCCTCGCGGGTGACCTCGCTCCCGAGCTCGCAGGTGAGGTCCACCAGGGAAACATCCGGGGTGGGAACCCGGATGGCCATCCCGTCGATCCGCCCCTTCACCTCGGGGAGGACGAGGGAGGTGGCACGGGCGGCCCCCGTGGTGGTGGGGATCATGGACATGGCGGCGGCGCGGGCCCGGCGCAGGTCCTTGTGGGGGGCGTCCAGGATGGACTGGTCGTTCGTGTAGGCGTGAATCGTGGTCATGAGGCCCCGTTCGAAACCGAAGGCCTCGTGGAGGACCTTGACCACCGGGGCCAGGCAGTTCGTGGTGCAGGAGGCGTTGGAAATCACATGGTGGGCGTCGGGGTCGTACGCGCCCTCGTTCACCCCCAGGACCACGGTCACGTCCTCGTTCTTTCCCGGGGCCGAAATGATGACCTTCCGGGCGCCTGCTTCCAGGTGCTGGGCTGCCGCGCTCCGCTCGGTGAAGCGACCCGTGCACTCGACCACCACGTCCACCCCCATCTCTCCCCAGGGGAGGCGCGTCGGGTCCCGTTCGGCGAGAACGCGGATCTCCCGACCGTCGATCCGGATCCCGTCGGCGGTGGTCTCCACCGTTCCGGGCCAGCTCCGGTGCACCGAATCGTAGGTGAAGAGGTGGGCGAGGGTCTCGTTGTCGGTGAGGTCGTTGACGGCCACGAACTCCAGGTCATCCCGGCCCGAGGCCAGATGGGAGCGGAGAACGAGGCGCCCGATGCGCCCGAAGCCATTGATCGCCACCCGTGTCGCCATTCCGTCAGAACTCCTCCCCCATGCGTGGGGGGATGTGAAGGCCGGATCGGGGCCAGGTCATGCGGGAGGTCGCGGGGACCGGCCCGTCCGAAGCCAGGTACGCAGGAAGCCCGGAGGAAGGGGTCGGGGTGCGTTCCGGCCGCCCTCACCCGGGAGTGCTCGTCCATAGGTGATGAGGTGCACCGACGAAAGGCCGGCGGCCTCGAGGGCCCGCGCCGCAGCGGAAGCCGTGGCGCCGGTGGTGAGTACGTCGTCGATGAGGACCCAGGCGCCCCCGCGAGCACCTGACCCCTGAACCGGTGCCCGGACCTCGAGGGACCCGGAGGGATCGGCGGGCCCGGAAAGGACCTCGGAGCCAGAGGCGTCCGGGAAGGAAGCGTCCGGACGCAGGGTGAAGGCCCCGCTGACGTTAGCCATGCGCTCCTCCCGATGCAAGGCGACCTGGCTTCCTCCTCCCCGCACCCGCTCGAGGGGCTCGGCCACCTCCCAGCCGGGGGCGAGGCGGGCCAGGGCCCGGGCCAGTCGCTCGGCCTGGTTGTAGCCCCGGCGACGGAGCCGGTCCCGTGTGGTGGGAATGGGAAGGAGGCGACCGCCCCCCGGGGGGAGGAGCGGAACCATGCGCCGGGCCATCTCCCGGGCCGCTTCGGGCCACCCCCCGTACTTGAGGGCGTGGACCAGGTCGTCGGCCGGGGGCTGGAGGAGGGCGGCGGAACGGGCCGAGGCGAGGACCGAGGGCCAGTCCGCACACTCGGGGCAGCTCTCCGGAGCTTCCGATGCGGGAGCCCCGCACCGGGCGCAGAGGGGGGGCTCGGGCGGGCGGACCCGGGTGGCGCACGGGGCGCAGAGAAACCGGGGAGGGCCAGGCACCCAGGCACCGCAGGCAAGACACCCCGGGGGGAGGAGGAGGTCCAGGAGGCTCATGCGTCCGGCTCCGGGTCCCGCATCCGGGTCCCGCTCCGAGCCTCCGCGCGGATCTCGCCCAGTGCCGCCTCCATGGCGCTTCGGGGGGCCGGCCTCCCCCACCAGCGCGAAAAGGCGGCGGCGCCCTGCCCCACGAGCATCCCCCCTCCGTCGGCGGCCCGGTGGCCTCGGGCGCGGGCCTCGCGCACCCACCGGGTTTCCCGGGGGTGGTAGACCAGATCGAGAAGGGCCGCCCCCTCCGGCAGGGGGTCGAGGGGGAGAGGGTCCCGGGGGTCAAGCCCCAGCCGGGTGGCATTCACCACGAGGGCCGGGGGAGGGGTGTCGGAAGGGCTCCTGGCCAGGTGGAGCGCCGGATGGTGGGGGCGCATGGTCTCCACCAGGGCCTTTGCCCGGGCAGGCGTGCGATTCAGGACCCCCAGGGGGCCGGCCCCTGCGCGGGAGAGGGCGAGGATGGCGGCCCGGGCCGCCCCTCCCGCCCCCAGGAGGAGGACGGGAGCGCCCCCCAGCCCTTCCGGGAGGAGCTCGGCCAGGGCGAGCCGGAGCCCTTCCACGTCGGTGTTGTCGCCGTGGACCCCCGAAGGCCCGGCCCAGAAGGTGTTCACGGCGCCGGTGGCGCGGGCGTCGGGCTCCAGATGGTCCACGACCCTCGCTGCGGCCTCCTTGTGGGGGAGGGTTACATTCCCGCCCCCCCCGGCCAGGGCGATCCCCTGGAGGAGGCCGGGGAGCCCGGCCTCGGTCACCCGCAGTGCCAGGTAGACACCGTCCACCCCCGCCGCTCGAAAGGCTGCCTCCTGGATCCGGGGAGAAAGGGAGTGGGCCACAGGGTCTCCCAGAAGGGCAAGGAGCCGGGTCCGCGTGGACCAGGGGGGAAGACCCATGGTCAGGGCCGGACGATGGGCGCCAGGCGGTCGAGCATCCGGCCCACCAGCCCTTCCAGCACCTCCCATGTGGCCTCGTACTCGGCCGCACTCCCTCCGAAGGGATCGGGTACGCCGGCCTCGAGGGCGTCGGACCGCCCCTCCCCCGAGGAGGCAAAGGTGGTAAGGAGGCCCAGCTTGACCGCGTTGCCTTCCCCTCCTTCCTCCGCGTCGTCTCCTTCCCCACCCCGGAATCCGGACCCGGGACCCCCGGTGGGTGGCGCGTCCGGGGCAGTCTTCTGCGGGGAGTCGGCGTCCGGGCCGGGCCCGTCCGGCCCCCGGGGCTCTTCTTCGAGCGCAGCCAGGAGAAGGGCCAGGTGCGAAGGGGTCATGGCGAGGACGAGGTCGGCCCAGTCGAGGAGCGCCTCGGTGACAGGGGTGGACCGGTGCCCATCCAGCCCCTCCACCCCCCGACGGTTGGCCGCCTGGATCACCGCCTCGCTCGCCGGGCTCCCGGGCCAGGCCGACACGCCTGCCGAACGGAATTCCACCGTTCCCCACCCGCGCTCGGCAGCCCGGGTCCGGGCAATGGCCTCGGCCATGGGACTCCGGCAGGTGTTGCCGGTGCAGACGAAGAGGACCCGGAAGGGGGTGCCGGGGGAGGAGAGCTCGGTCATGGGGCGCCTCCGGGCGGGGCCGGCGGGAGCTCGCGTCGGCCAAGGAAGAGCTCGGCCACCGCCACATCCTCCGGGTGGGTCACCTTCAGGTTCCAGGCGCCTCCCTCCACCATCCGGACCCGCCCTCCGTAGCGGGCGAAGAGGGCGGCATCGTCGGTGGCGGTCATCCCTTCCTCCACCCCCCGCCGGTAGGCCTCGAGAAGGGCGTCGCGGGGGAAGGCCTGGGGGGTCTGGGCCCGCCACAGGGTGGCCCGGTCCGGAGTGGAGACCACGCGTCCGTCCTCCTCCACCTCCTTCAGGGTATCGACCACCGGCCATCCGGCCACCGCCCCTTCCCCGCCCCGGGCCACCCGGAGACACCGGTCGATGATCTCCCGGGTCACGAGGGGGCGGGCCGCATCATGGACCATGACCACGGTCACATCGGGGCGCAGCGCCGCCAGGGCCGCCCGGACGGAGTGGAGGCGAGTCCTCCCCCCGGCCACGAAGCGCACCCGGGGATCCACTTCCTGGAGCCAGGGGGGGAGGGCATCCAGGTCCTCCGGCGGGAGGGCCACTGCCACCGAGACCACCGCGGGGTGGGCCAGGAAGGGCTCCAGCGCCCGGGCCAGGAGGGGGCGTCCCCCGACCTCCAGAAAGGCCTTCTTCCGGCCTCCCATGCGGGTGCCCATCCCTGCGGCAGGGAGGGCCACGCCCACGTCCCCCCGCCTTCCGGCCTCCTGCGCCGTGGTGTCGGGTGCAGCCATCCCGGTTCCTTCCGTCGACTCAGAAGGGGTCATCGCCATATCCTCCTCCCCCCCCGCCGGGGTGGGCCTCGGCCGGCTCGGGGACCACGTCGTCGAAACGGGTATAGGCCTTGTGGAAGAAGAGGTCCACCGTTCCGGTGGGCCCGTTCCGCTGCTTGGCCACGATGAGTTCGGCCTTCCCCTCGAGGGAGTTCCCCTCGGCATCGCGCCCGTCGGAGGAGTAGTACTCCGGGCGGAAGAGGAACATGACGAGGTCGGCATCCTGCTCGATGGAGCCCGAGTCGCGAAGATCGGAGAGCTGGGGCCGGTGGTCCGTGCGCTGCTCGGGCCCGCGGGAGAGCTGGGAGAGGGCAATGACGGGCACATCGAGCTCCCGGGCGAGCCCCTTGAGGCCCCGGGAGATCTGGCTCACCTCCTGCTGCCGGCTCTCGGACTTCCCTCCCCCGCCCATGAGCTGGAGGTAGTCGATCACGAGGAGCCCAAGCCCGGCCTCGGCCTTGAGGCGGCGTGCCTTGGCCCGCATGTCGAGGACCGACCCTCCGGGAGAGTCGTCGATCCAGATGGGGGCCGTGTTCAGCTTCCCTCCCGCGGTGGCGATCCGCTGGTAGTCCGAGGGGGAGAGGCGCCCGGCCCGAAGCCGCTGCTGGTCCACCCGGGCCTCGGCGCAGAGGAGCCGCTGGACGAGCTGGGCCTTCGACATCTCAAGCGAGAAAATGGCCACCGGAACCTTGTGCTCGATGGCGGCGCTCTGGGCCACATTGAGGACCCAGGAGGTCTTTCCCATGGAGGGTCGGGCCGCCACGATGACGAGGTCGCCGGACTGAAGCCCGGTGGTCATGCGGTCGAGGGTACGGAACCCCGAGGGGACCCCGGTAAGGCTTCCATCGCTCTTCTGGAGCTTCTCGATGTTCTCGAAGGTCTCCCAGAGGAGGTCCTTGATCCAGGTGAAGCCTCCCCGGTCATGGCTCTCCGCCACCTGGAAGACCCGCTGCTCGGCCTGGTCCACGATCTCCTCCACCGTCCGCTCGCCCGGCTCGTAGACGTCCTGGATCGTGCGGGTGGAGGCCTCGATGAGACGGCGGAGGAGCGCCTTTTCCCGGACGATGCGGGCGTGGTACTGGATGTTCGCGGCGGTGGGGACGGCATCGAGGAGCTCGACCAGGTACTCCATCCCCCCCGTGCGCTCGAGCTCTCCCGTGCTCCGGAGGTGGTCGCCCAGGGTGACCACATCCACCGCAGTCCGCTGCTCGTGCAGGTGGCGCATTCCCCGATAGAGGACCCGGTGCCCCTCCCGGAAGAACATGCTCTCGTCCACCACGTCCTCGATCCGGAGGATGCTCTCCGGGTCGAGGAGGATTCCGCCCAGTACGGCGACCTCGGCCTCGAGAGAATACGGGGGCTCCCGATCGAAGCCGACCCGGGGTTCGGAGGGGCGGGAGGCGCGGGGAGCGGCGGGGAGGGATTCGGGAGTCACGGAGGGGCGGACGAAGGGGCCAGGGAAAGGGGAGGTGGAGGGGAGATCGGGCAGGGCGCGGCGGGGGGAGCGGGACCCACCCCCTGATCCCCTCCGGTCAGGGCGCTTCGTGGAGGATGCGTCGGAGGCGCTGAAGGTCCTCCCAGGTGGGAACGATCCACCCCGAGTTCCGGAGGAGGGCGGCAGGGTGGTAGGTCACCACCAGGGGAATCCCCTCGTGGTTCAGGGACTGCCCCCGAAGCTTCCCCAGGGCCTCGTTCCGGCCCGAGAGGAACTGCCCGGCGAAGGTCCCCACGGCGAGGAGGACCCGGGGACGGACGAGGGCGATCTGGCTTCGGAGCCAGGGGCTGCAGGTGGCGATCTCCCCGGCTTCCGGGTTCCGGTTTCCGGGGGGGCGGCACTTGAGGACGTTGGCGATGTAGACGTCTCGCTCCCGGGAAAGATCGACGGTGGCGAGGAGAAGGTCCAGAAGCTTCCCCGCTGCGCCCACGAAGGGTCGCCCGGTGGCATCCTCGTTGGCCCCGGGGGCCTCCCCCACCACCATGACCCGGCTCTCGGGGATGCCGTCGTGGACCACCACCTGCGTTCGCGTGGCCGCGAGCCCGCACCGGGTGCACTCCCGGCAGGCGGTGGCCAGGGAGGGGAGATCCGGCCACGTCGATGGAAGAGGGGTGGCCTGGGCCGCTCCACCCCCTCCCTCCTCTCCCCTCCCGGTCTGAACCTCGTCCGAAAGCGCGGGCCCCGCCATGGCGGAAGAAGACGCGCGGGGCGCCGGATGCGAGGGCCCGGGAAGGGATCCGGATGGCGGTGCGGAGAAGGAGACGGAGGTATCCGGGGAGGCCTCTTCGGCCGAGGCGCCTGGGCGCGCGGACCCGGATGCCGGGACCTCGAGCGGGGCCCATCGAGCACCCCGGGAGGCCGCTTCCAGAAGGGCCTGGCCCCCCAGGTCGGCCAGGTGAAGCGGGCCCTCTCCTCCCTCGAGTCGCTGACGGAGGTAGCGCGCCACCTCACGCTGCAGGAGGCGGGGTTCGGGACGGGGGCCGGCGTCGTCGTTCATCCGGGAGGGTCTCCCGGGCCGAGGTCGGAGGGTCCACTCCCGGAAGGTCCGCTCAGCGGCGGCGCGTCCAGGTCGCGAAGCCGCGATTCCACCCGGTCCAGGAGGAGACGGGCCATGGCCTCCTTCTCCTGGAGGGGGAGGTCCTCCCGGCTCCCGTCGCGCCCGAGGAGGATGCCGCGGTTCGTGGGCACGTCGAACCCGGCCCCGGATTCGCCGGCCGGGTTGGCCACGATCCAGTCGAAGCCCCTGGCTGCAAGCTTTTCCCGGGCATGGGCTTCGAGGTCGTCCGATTCCAGCGCGAACCCCAGTCGGAGGGGGTCGGGGGCTTCCCCCGCCCGGGCCCCTTCCAGCGCCGCCGCCGCCACATCCGGGTTCTCCCGGAAGGTCATGGGAGGAGGAACCCGTCCCTCCTCTCCGCTGCCGGTGCGGGGACCCTTCTTCCATTTTCCGGAATGCGCCGTGGCAGGTGCGAAATCGGCCACGGCGGCGGCCAGGAGGTGGAGGGTCCGGCGTGGCGGGTCCCGCCGGGCGCCGCCGTCGGCCTGGGTTCGGGCTACCTCCCGGACGGCCTCGGCCATCTCCGTCGCCGTTTCCACGCGGAGGGTTCGCACCCCGTGCGGGTCGGGAAGGCGGGTGGGCCCACTGACCAGGGTCACATCGGCGCCCCGGATCCAGGCTTCCGCAGCCAGGGCGTACCCCATGGTCCCGGAGGACCGGTTCGTCAGCGCCCGCACGGCGTCGAGGGGCTCCCGGGTGGGGCCGGCCGTGACGAGCACGGGAACTCCGGCGAGAGGAGAGTCCGGGGCTGCCAGGGCCCGCCCCGTCTCCCGCACCAGGACTTCGGGCTCCACCATGCGCCCGGGACCTTCCCCTTCCCCCACCGCCAGAGGCCCCTCGTCGGGACCGACGAGGGTGTACCCGAGGCCTTCGGCGAGGTGGCGGGCATTCGCCTGGACCTGGGGGTGGGCCCACATCCGGTCGTTCATGGCCGGGGCCAGGAGGACGGGGGCCCGGGTCGCGAGAAGGACGGAGGTCACCAGGTCCTCGGCCCTCCCCTGGGCCGCACGGGCCAGGAGATCGGCGGTGGCCGGGGCCACCAGGACGACGTCCGCCTCCCGGGCCAGGAGGAGGTGGCGGGCCGCACCCTCGGCAGACCAGAGAGAGGCAAGGACCGGCCGACCCGTCACCCCTTCGAAGACGAGGGGGCGGAGGAACTCCCCGGCCGCTTCGGTGAGGAGAACGTCGACCTCGGCGCCCCGCCGGGTGAGTTCACGCGCCACCGTGACCGACTTGTAGGCTGCAATCCCCCCGGTGACGGCCAGCACCACGCGTCGCCCCTCCCAGGGGGGGGCGGGCAGCGGGTGCGCGCCGCGGGGGGCCACCCCGTCAGCCCTCGAAGCGACGCCGCCCCACCAGCCGGAACTCGATCTGACCCGAGGTCAGCGCTTCGAGGGACCGGGTGGTGAGCTTCTTCTCCGAGCCGAGGGGCTTGAGGTCGCGGGGGAGAGCGTTGAGCTCCCGGGTGTACTTGGCAGCCACGAGGACGCCCAGGTACTTGCTCTGGGTCGACTCGGCCACTTCCTTCGGGGTGAAGACGCGCATGGACTCGGCTGGGATGGGGTTCGAGAGGGCCGTGGAGGGGCCGATGACAGGCCTGAAGCGGGAGGCTCCGGGAGAGGCTCCGCACGACGCCGGATTCCGGGGCCCAGGTATCCAGGGGCCGCATCGGTCCGGCTACCCCGGAAGTCTCCCCGGGATTCCGGACCCTCCAATCTAGTTGTTTTCGGTCCGAGGCGAAGCCTTGGGATCCACGGCTTCCTCCACAAGGGCTTCGATCTCGCGCCGTAGCCGGCTCACCTCCCCGGCCAGGTCCAGGGCCCGGCGGGGCCGGTGGCTCTCCGCTTCCACGATGGCCCGGACCCGGGAGACGGCCCGATCCAGGTCGTCGTTCACCACGATATAGTCGAAGTGGGCGGCTTCCGGGAGTTCGTCCTGGGCGGCGGCCAGGCGCCGGCGCACCTCCTCCATCCGCTCCGTGCCCCGGGCGGTGAGCCGCCCCCAGAGCGCACGGGCGGTGGGAGGAAAGACGAAGACGAGGACGGCATCCGGGACGCGCTCCCGGAGTTGCCGCGCCCCCTGCACATCGATGTCGAGGACGACGTGCTCCCCCCGGGCCGCGGGGGCCTCGAGGTTCCGGCGTGGCGTGCCGTAGAGGTTGCCATGCACCTCGGCCCACTCCAGAAGCTCGTCGCCCCGGATCATGGACTCGAAGGCCTCCCGGGAGACGAAGTCGTAGTCCACCCCATGCCGCTCCTCTCCCCGGGGCGCCCGGGTGGTGGCCGAGACGGAGAAGACGAAGCGGGTGAAGCGCTCCACCAGCGCGTGGGCGATGGTGGTCTTCCCGGTGCCCGAAGGTGCGGCGAGGATGAGGGGACAGGGGCGGTGAGGGAGACCGGTGATCATTCGAGGTTCTCCAGCTGTTCCCGGAGTCGCTCGATCTCCTCCTTGAGGGCCACCACGGCACGGGCGATCTCGGCGTCGTTGGCCTTGGAGCCCATGGTGTTCGTCTCCCGGAGGATCTCCTGGATGATGAAGCCCAGCCGCTTCCCTACCCCGTCCGTACTCCCGTCCCGGACCGTATCGCGGAACATGGCCAGGTGGGAGCGGAACCGGACCACCTCCTCATGGATGTCCCACCGCTCCGCCATGTGGGCGATCTCCCGTGCCACCCGGTCCTCGTCCACGGGGACCCCGTCGGGGAGGAGGCGGGCCACCCCCTCGAGGAGCCGGTCCCGCTCCCGCAGGAGGCGCCCCGGGGCCGCAGCCTCGATTCCGAGGACCTCCTTCTCCATGATCCGGAGGCGACCCAGAAGGTCCTCTGCGAGGCGGGCGCCTTCGGCCACCCGCATGGCCAGTGCGCCCTCTGCCGCATCGGCCACCACCGCCGCCACGGCCTCCTCCTCGACCTCCGGACCCGCGCGTTCCCTTTCGGGGACCACGAAGAGGTCGCGGAAGCCGAGGAAGTCCCGGATCCCGAGGGTGGTTTCAAGCCCGAGTTCCGCTCCCATCTTCAGGAGGGCCTCCCGGTAGGCCCGGGCCTTTTCGAGGTCGACCTCCACGGGGGGAGGCCCGGCCTCCTCCTCCAGGTCGTCGCGGGAAAGGGAGAGGGAAAGGGAGATGTTCCCCCGGGTGAAACGGGCCCGGAGCTCCCGCTCGATGGCGGGCTGGAACCGCTCGAAACCCGAGGGCGTGCGGATCTGGAGGTTGAGGAAGCGGTGGTTGACGGTCCGGACCTCGGCCCGCAGCCGTCCGGCCGCGTTCGCCCTTTCCCCCTCTCCCCACCCCGTCATGCTCCGGAGGGCCCGCATCGGCGACGATGCCGGACCCCTTCCCCCCACGGCGGGGCCCTCCTTCGACTTCCCTGCCTCAGGCATCCTTCCTCCCGTGTGCGGCGCCCATCAGTTCCACATCGTCCATCGGATTCCGTACATGGCCCGTGTCTGGGGCTGCACCCGGCCCGGGAGGTCCGCGTTCTCCTGGCGGAAGGCCAGGTTTTCCCAGTGCACGAAGACCCGGACCGTCACCACCCGGAACTGGAGCCGGGCGAACCAGGATTGGGTATAGGGGGCCTCCTGGAAGAGGACAGGCTCGTCCGGCCCCTCGCCGGCCTCGGGAAGGGGGAGGGGTACCAGCATGGGATCCCGACCGCGCACCCCCACGTCCGCCCAGACTTCGAGCCGGCCATCGTACCCTTCGTGGTACCACCGGAGCTCACCCGTCCAGCTGCGTTCCGGGAGGTAGCGCCAGGGGTCCTCCCCCTCCGGAGTGGCCCAGAACTGCCCCGTGCCGGCGAGTTCGAGGCCGCGCCGCAGGCGGTTGAGGGGGACCCGTCCCTCGACCTCGACCCCGCTTCGGACCCCGCCGGGAAGGACGAGGCCATCGCGGTCGAAGGGGAGGGCGAAGGGTGGCAGGGCGTCGGTTTCCACCCGGACCCAGGCACCGGAGAGGGAGGCCCCCTGCCACTGGAGCCGCGCGCCGACCCGGACCCCTTCCCGGGCATGGAAGCGAACCGGGTCGAAGGGAACGGGCTCGACCTCCGGATCGGGCTCCTCTCCGGGGGGGTCCTCCTCGTCCTCGTCGTCTCCGGGGTCGTCCTCGTCCGGATCCCCGTTCCCCGGGGTTTCTCCGTTGTCACCATTCTCGAGAGGGGGGCGCACCCGGTCAGCCGGGACCACGAAGGGGAGCCCTCGCTGCGTCCGTCCGGCCTCGGCGAAGAGGGAGACCCCGAAGCGTGGCTCGGTCCACCCCTGGATCGACCACCCCACGGCGCTCCCGTCCTCTGCCGGGTCGAGGGCGCTCTCCCTGCCGGTTCGGGCGAGTTCGGACCACCCCTCCCGGTCCCAGCGCCCCGTGACCCCTCCCACCCCGGGGAGGGTGGCGGTCCCCCCCACCTCGAACCGGGAGGCGGGCCATCCTTCGCCGGTGTGACGGGAGGCGGCGGCCCAGACGCGAAGCGGGTCTGCCGGGATGTAGGTGAGGCGCGCGCCCACACTCCCCCGTGCCTCCCCGGGAAGGAGGGAGTCGGCCTCGGGTGCGGCGCGTTCCCCCAGCGATGCGGTGGCCCGGACGCCGTGGAACTCGGCGAGGAGCCCGTCGGTGGGACGCCACCCCAGGCGGGCACTCCACTCCGACCGGTCCACCTCCCGGGGCTGGTAGGTCTCCTCCGGCCGGCGGGCGGTGCGGGAGCGGTACTCGAGGGCCAGGCCCAGCGCCTCCCCCCGGAAGAGGGAGTAGCGGAAGCGGGTCCCGAAGACGGCTCCGGGCTCCTCCCTGGCCGGACCATCGGTGTCGGCGCGGTCCAGGGCCACGAGGAGGGTCCCACCGAGGGCGTTGGGGTGGAGAAAACCCACCCGGAAGACGTTCGTGCGGAAGTCTCCCGTTCCGACCTCCAGGGTGGTGAGGGGGCGCCCGTCCTCCACCCGCTGGGAGGTGAGGTGGATCCGGATTTCTCCCACGCCTCGCTCGATCCGCACTTCCTCGAGCCCGGTGAGCCCCACCTGCTGAAGGTCCACCACGCCCCCTTCGAGGGGTGCGTCCTCGACTCCATCGAGGAAGACCCGGATCTGCCCCCCCCCTGCCCCGAGGGCCGTGATGGCCACCGGCGTTCCCAGGTCGCCTCCCCGGACCATGGTGACGCCTGGCACGAAGGAGAGAAGGTCGTGAAGGGTCAGGGCCGAGGTGGCCAGGAGGGCCTCCCGGTCCCAGGCCCAGACCCCCCGTTCGAACCCGGGGTCCGGGGAGGCCCCGGCGTGGGGGAGGTTCCGGGGAAGGACCTGGCGCACCGACTCGAAGTCCGGGTCATCCGGGTCTGCCGGAGGCGCGGGAATGGTGTCGGCTGCCGGAGGGGGGAGGGTGTCGGTGACGGGGGGAATGGGGGGGATGGGGGGCACCTGCCCCTGAAGGGAATCGGGCCCCAGGGCCAGGGCACCCAGGATCCCCAGGACGAGCGCCACCGATGCGAGGGGGGCGCCCAGGCGCGGCGAACTTCCGGCCCGACCGGGTTCGAAAGGAAGGCGCCGCATCGGGAGCTGCCAGCCATGCAGGGAGGTGGGGGGGGTGGCCCCGGCGGGAGAGGGAATGGCAGGAGAGCGAGGCATGGCGCGGGGCTGGGTGATCAATCCAGGTGCCCTCGGACCCACTCCAGGAGGAGGCGGGTGGGGACCCCGAATCCACCCTTGCGATGCCAGGGTCGGGTCGGGTCGCCGTAGGAGGCACCGGCAATGTCGAGGTGCGCCCAGGGCGTGTCGCCCACGAAGGCCCGAAGAAAGAGGGCGGCGGTGACGGTGCCCGCCGGACGTCCTCCCACATTCCTGAGGTCGGCCACCGGGCTGTCGAGCTGCTTCCGGTACCCCTCCCAGAGGGGAAGGGGCCAGCAGGGTTCGTCCGCCCGGTCACCCGCAGCCCGCAGATCCTCCAGGAGGTCCTCATCCGTTCCCAGGAGGGCCGCAGCCTGGTGCCCCAGCGCCACGACGCAGGCGCCGGTGAGGGTGGCGCAGTCCACCATGGCCCGGGGGCGGAAGACCTCGGCCGCCCAATGGAGGGCGTCGGCCAGAATGAGCCGGCCCTCGGCATCGGTGTTGATCACCTCGATCGTGGTCCCGGAGCGGGCCGTGATGACGTCGCCGGGCTTCGTGGCCCGGCCATTCAGGAGGTTCTCGGACGAAGGGACCACCCCCACCACATTCAGGGGGAGACCGAGCATCCCCACCGCCTTCATGGCCCCCAGCACGGCCGCACCCCCGGACATGTCGTACTTCATCTCCTCCATGCCGGAGGCCGGCTTGATGGAGATGCCCCCGGAGTCGAAGGTGAGCCCCTTCCCCACCAGGACCAGGGGGGGATCCCCGTCGCGGCCTCCCCGGTGCTCCAGTGCGATGAGGCGCGGTTCCTGGTCCGACCCCTGTGCCACCGAGAGGAGGGCCCCCATCCGCTCCCTTTCCATCTCGCGGGGGCCGAGAATCGTGGCGTGGAGGTCGTGCTCCTCGGCGAGCTGAAGGGCTGCCGCAGCCAGATGTTCAGGGGTGGCCACATTGCCCGGACGCTGCTGGAGGGTCCGGGCGAAGTTCTCTCCTGTCCCGAAGGCCTGCCCCAGGCGAACCGCCTCGGCCAGGAGGTCGTCGTCCGGAGCCGCCGCACCCGGGGGGAGGTCCAGGGCCAGGGATGCCTCCTTCACCAGGGGACGCGGAGGGGGCTCGCCCTCCCGGGGACCCGAGCGGAGTTCGCGGAAGTCCCAGGCTGCCAGGACGAGCCCCTCGGCAGCAGCCTGCACACCGGCCTGCGCCCCGCCCCGGGCTCCGGCCTCGTACGATGCGGGGTTGGCACCTTCCTCCAGCGCGGGCGTCTCCTCTTGTCGGCCTGCGGCTGCTCCCCCTCCCGGCGCGAAGGCCCCCTCCCCCGACGCCCGGCGCCGCGGCGCGGCAAGGGAGGGAAGGGGGAGGACCAGGTGAAGTCGGGTGAGGCCCAGAGCCTCGGCCCGTCGGACGGCGCGGGCCGCAAAGGCTCGCACCATGGCCGGGGTCGTGGTGCCGGCCTCTCCCATTCCCAGAAAGAGAAGCCGGGCCGGGCCCTCCCCTTCCCCATCCTCGCTCCCCGGGCCCTCCGGCGCACGGGCGTAAAGGAGGAGTGCGGCTTCCTCCCGGCCATCGAAATCCCCGGCGGCCCGGGCCCGGGAGAAGGCCCCGCCGGCCAGGGTGTCGAGGGCATCGGCCCCCGGTGGGAGCGGTGCATCGCCCCGGGGCACGCCCACCACCACGAGGGGGGTGTCGACCTGCTCGGGGGACTGGTCCAGGAGGCGGATCTGCATGGATGCGGGGGCGGGGGTGGCGGGGGTTCGGTTCTGCCGGAAAGCCCCCGAAACTAGGCGAGAATCGGGAGGCGGTGCAACTCCCGAGGCCCTGGGCGGTATGGGAGGGCTCGCTCCGGCCGGTGCCGGTACGCGGACTGCACGGACCATCCCGGCGGGGGCGCGCTCCGCAGGGGCGGGAAGGATGGATCAACAGGGAGAGGAAGACCATGGGCGACGGGGAGGGGGCGGAGGAAGCCATGACCGGGGTCATGCTCCGGGGGATCCGGGGGCGGACGGCACTTGTGACGGGGGGAGGCGGCGGGCTGGGGCGGCCCGTGGTGGCTGCCCTCCTCCAGGCAGGGGCCCAGGTTCATGTGCCCACCTTCGGGAAGGCGGAGGCGGAGGCGGAGGCACTGCGGGAGGTGGGGCGGGCGGTCCTTCGGGGAGAGGGAGACCCGGGCAAGCCGGGTGCGCAGCCCGCTTCGGACCGCCGGGAGGACGGCGGGCCCGGTGGTCCCGGGGCCCCTGCATCCCACCCGGCTCTGACCCTGCACGAGGGGGTGGATCTCACCGATGCCGATGCGGTGGAGGCGCTCGTGGCGGCCGTGCCCCCGGTGGAACTCCTCCTCAACCTCGCCGGGGGGTTCACCATGGCTCCCATCCACAAGACGGAACCGGAAGGGTGGGAGGGGATGATGGCGATGAACGCCCGCACGGCCTTTCTCGTGAGCCGGGCTGTCCTCCCGGCCATGCGGGACGCCCGGTTCGGTCGGGTGGTCTGCGTTTCGGCGCTTCCGGCGCTCCGGGGGGGGACGGCGGAGATGGGGGCGTACGGGGCGTCCAAGGCGGCCGTCCTCCACCTGGTGGAGGTTCTGGCCCGCGAGGGGCGGGCCTTCGGGATCACGGCCAATGCCATTCTCCCGGAGATCATCGACACGCCGGGAAACCGCGAGGCCATGCCCGACGCCGATCGGAAGACCTGGCTTGCCCCCGAGGCCATTGCCCGGGTCCTCCTCTTCCTCCTCTCGGAAGAGGGGGGGATCGTCACCGGTGCGGCCGTCCCGCTGCAGCAGTCCGGTGCGGGGTGAGAAGGCAGGGAGCGGCGGGAGGCCTTTACGTGGAGGCGCAGGAGGTTGAGATTCGTTCTCAACCTGCGCTTCCGGGGAGAACCTCCGGCGCGTCGACTCCTCCCCTGCACCTCCGGACCCATGGCCCTCCCCCTTCGTCGCCCCACCCCGACACGTACCTCCTCGACCTCGGGCCGCGGTCTCCGGGCCCTTCTCCTCGGAGCGACCGTGGGGGCTTCCATGGCCGGACTCCTCGGGGCCTGTGGCGGGGGAGACGAGACCCCGGTGGTGAACCTCTATTCCCACCGTCACTACGACACCGACGAGGCCCTCTTCCAGCGCTTCACCGAGGAGACGGGAATCGAGGTCCGGGTGGTGAGCGCCTCGGCCGACGAACTCATGGCTCGACTGGAGCGGGAGGGATCGGCCTCCCCTGCCGATGTGCTCATCACGGTGGATGCAGGGCGCCTTCATCGGGCCAGCGAGCGGGGGCTTCTCCAGGCGGTCTCTTCGGAGGTCCTCGAGGCGGCGGTTCCCGAGGGACTCCGCGACCCGGAGGGGATGTGGTTCGGACTGACCCAGCGCGCCCGGATCGTGGCGTACGCCCGGGACCGGGTCGACCCGGCCGAGATTCCCACCTACGCCTCCCTTGCCGACCCCCGGTGGGAGGGACGCATCGTGGCCCGGACCTCGGAGAACATCTACAACGTTTCTCACCTGGCCTCCATCCTGGCCGCCGAGGGCGAGGAGAGTGCAGAGGCATGGGTCCGCGGCGTCGTGGGCAACTTCGCCCGGGCGCCCCAGGGAAATGACACGGATCAGATCCGCGACGTGGCGGCGGGGGTGGGCGACCTGGCCCTCGTGAACACCTACTACGTGGGTCGCCTCCTCAACAGCGAGGATCCGGCTTCCCGGGAGCTGGCCGAACGGGTGGGGGTGCACTTCCCGAACCAGGGGGACCGGGGGGTGCACATGAATGTGAGCGGGGCCGGAGTGACCCGGCACGCGCCGAACCGGGAAAACGCCATCCGCTTCATCGAGTTCCTCGTGGGGGAGGAGGCCCAGCGCGCCTTCGCGGAGGGGAACTTCGAGTACCCGGTGCGGGAGGGGGTTTCCTGGTCCCCCACCCTGGCCTCCTGGGGCACCTTCCGGATGGATCCCCTCCCCCTGGCCCGGCTGGGGGAGCTGAACAACGCGGCGGTGCAGATCTTCGATCGGGGGGGATGGCGCTGAGGCCGTCCCCCGGTCCGGTCCGGGAGGGGACCGTGCCTTCGGCGCCCCTCCCGAACCGGCGACCGGGGGGTCGCGTGCTGGAGCGGAGCCGGGACCGAACCCGGGTGGGATGGGCGCGCTTTCGCGATGCCTTTCGCCCCCGCCTCCATGTGTCTCTCACCCCCTGGACCGTCGCCACCTGGGGGGTGGTCCTTCTCGTGCTCCTCGCACCGGCGGTGATCCTGGGCGGGGTCTTTGCCGGGGGGAGCGAGACCTGGACCCATCTCCGGAGCACCGTCTTCCCGGTCTACCTGGCGAACTCCCTCCTCCTCGTGGTCGGGGTGGGGGCACTGACCCTGGTCATGGGAGTGGGTACGGCCTGGCTCGTGGCCACCTGCGACTTTCCCGCGAGGCGGGTCTTCGAGTGGGCTCTCATCCTCCCGCTGGCGCTTCCCACCTACATCGTTGCCTTCACCTACGCCGAGATCCTGGCCCACGATGGCTGGGTCCAGGGGGGGCTTCAGCACCTCTTCGACCCCGCCACCACGGCACGCCTCCGGACCGGACTCATGTCGCTCCCCGGGGCCGGGGTCATGATGGCGCTGGTCCTCTATCCCTACGTCTACCTCATTACCCGAACCTCCTTCCAGAAGCAGTCGGGGGGAATCCTGGAGAGCGCTCAGATCCTGGGGAAAGGTCCGTGGGAGACCTTTCTCCGGGTTGCGCTCCCCCTGGCCCGGCCGGGGGTCGTGGCCGGGCTGACCCTCGTCCTGATGGAGGTCCTGAACGAGTACGGTGCGGTCAAGTACTTCGGGGTGAACACCTTCACCACGGGGATCTTCCGAGCCTGGTTCTCGCTCGGTGACGGCCCTGCGGCCATTCGGCTCTCCGCGTCCCTCCTCGTCCTCGTCTTCGCCCTGATCCTGGTGGAGCGTGCGCAGCGGGGGCGGGCCCGCTTCGATGCCGGGGCGCGGAGCCCCCGGCCGGCGCCTCGCTTCGGGCTCCGTGGGTGGCGGGCGGGAGCGGCCTTCCTGGCCTGCCTCCTCCCCGTGGCCTTCGGGTTTCTCCTCCCGGTGGGGCAACTCGGGGCGTGGGCCCTCCAGGTGGCCCCCGAGGCGCTGGATCGGCGCTTCCTGACCCTCGCCCTCAACTCCTTCGGGCTGGCAAGCGCTGCAGGCGTCCTGGCAGTGCTGGCGGCCCTCCTCATCACCTATTCGGTCCGCCTCTCCCCCACCCCCCTCCTGCGCCTGGGGGCGCGGGCCTCCTCCCTGGGGTACTCGATCCCGGGTGCGGTCATCGCCGTGGGGGTCATGATTCCCTTTCTCTGGGTGGACCGGCAGCTCGGGGCGCTCCTCGGGGGCTCGATGGGCCTGCTTCTCACCGGGACGGTGGCTGCCCTCCTCTTTGCCTATGTGGTGCGCTTCCTCGCCGTGGCGCTGAACCCGGTGGATTCGGGATTCGAGCGGGTCTGTGGAACGCTCGACGAAACGTCGCGCTCCCTCGGATGCTCCCCGCTCCGGACCCTGTGGCGGGTGGACCTCCCCCTGCTTCGGGGGACCCTGGTGGCCGCCGGACTCCTCGTCTTCGTGGATGTGCTGAAGGAACTCCCCCTGACCCTCATTCTCCGCCCCTTCGACTTCGACACCCTGGCCACCCGGGCCTTTCAGCTCGCCTCCGACGAGCAGGTGGCGCGCTCCGCCCTCCCTGCCCTTCTCATCGTGGCCGTGGGGACGATTCCCGTCATACTCCTTTCCAGGATCATCGCACGCCAGCGGGTCTGACCGCGGTCAGGATTCCCCGCTTCGGGCCTGTTTCGAAGGGGATGCGTCGGATCAGTGCAGGGTGTCGGCGTCGGGCGTCGGGGCTCCCGGGCGGGAGGCGGACGCCTCGACTTCCGCTTCGGAAGGGGAGGCCTCGGTCCGGGCCTCCAGGGAGCGGGCCGACAGGCGCCGGGCCTCGGCCAGGAGCGAAGCCGGATGGAAGGGAGCGGGAACGAGGGCCACGTCGGAGGGGATCTCGCTCCACTCCCGCACGCGGAGGAGCGCATGGGGGTCGCCCCCGGCCCGAAGACGACGGTCCAGGACGATCCCCCCGAGGTAGGGCTGGAGGGCCCGCCCGGCGCGCAGGAGGTCCACCCCCTCGGTACCGTCGGCCAGAACCCGCTCCACGAGGAGGACCGAGGCCGCAGGTCCTTCCTCCCGCACCATCCGCATGGACTCGGACCCGCCACCGGAGAGGAGGACGCGGAACCCACCCCCCTCCAGGGCGTTCCGGAGGAGGCGGGCGGTGAGTTCGTCGTCCTCCACCACGAGGGCAACCGGACGGGACGGCGTCCCCGACGCGGAAGCCCGGGACTCGGCCTCCTCCCCCTGGGCCGCGTCCTCCCGCACCGCATCGAGGAGCGGAAGGTTCAGGGCGAAGACGCTTCCCCGCCCTTCCGTGGAGGTCACATCGACCCATCCCCCGTGCCCCTCCACCACGGCCTGCACGTAGGGGAGGCCGTATCCGTCGGCTTCGTCGCCCCGGGTGGAGAACCAGGGTTCGAAGATCCAGGGAAGGTTGGAGGGGTCGATCCCGACCCCGCGGTCCTCCACCAGGAGACGCGCCACCCGCCGATTCCCCGGTAGCTCCGCGCGCTGAACCCCGATCCGGACCCGGTCACCGGGCGCGGAGGCGCTGCGGGCGTTGCGGACGAGCTCTTCCAGGGCCCGTTCCAGGAGGTGGGGGTCGCCGGTGGTCCAGACCGCCTCCGAAGCCGGTGCGTAGAGGAGCCCGACCCGTTCCCCGGTGAGCTTTCCCAGGCGCACGGCGATCCGGCCCACCAGGGTGTTCAGTTCCATGCCTTCCGGTGCCTCGAGCCCCTTTCGAGCCCACCCCAGATGTCGCACAAGCTCGTCTCGCGCCCGGTCCAGCGCCTCCCTCGCATCGTGGAGGAGGTCCCGCCCCCCTCCATCCTCCCGGAGGTGGGCCTCCAGAAGGGCGAGGGTCCCCTCCTGTACATCGAGCCAGTGCAGGGCCTCCCGGGCCGTGCGCGTCCCGAGAATTCCGGTCCGTTCCAGGGTCCGAAGGCGCTGGAGGCGTGCACGGAGTTCCCGGCGATGCCCGAAGCTCGTTGTGCGGGGGGGGAGGCCACCTTCCGGACCCGCAGTGGAGATCCCTGCGGCCGGGGGGGATGCCGCGAGGGAGGGCGCCGACGCCGCGGCGAGGGCGGGGGCCTGGGCCATGGCCTCCTCGCGGCCCTCGCCCATGGGGACCGGGGAGGGCGGACCCGAAGACCCGACTTTCGTATCCCCGTTCGGTGCATTCGTGAGGATGTCGCGGTTCTCCCTGCGGCGCTCCCCAGGAGGCTCACCCGACTCCGGGCCGCCGGGCCTCGTCTCGGCGAGGCGTTCGGCAACCAGCTCCTCCCGCACTCCGTTCCGGGTTCCACCCAGCCCTGATGGACGGTGGGTGGGAAGGTTCCCCCTCCCATCGGGTGGCGCGGTCGTCCCGGTGGGAGCCCTGTCCGGCGCGGGTTGGACCGGTGTGCCCGGTGCCCCTTGAGGCGCTCCCTCCCGGGGCGGGCCTTCGGGGGCAGCAGGGACGCCCTCCGGGAGGTTCGGTGGGTCCCCGGCCTCCACCTCCCCTCCTGCGCGCTCACGATAGATGCTCGGGGCCTGGTTCTCTCCCTCGCTCCGTCGGCGGGAGGGGGGAAGGGGCGCAGCAGCGGGGGGCGCGGGGGCACCGCCCCGCCCGCTCCCCGGGGTCTGGGAAGCCCCGGGGCCTACCGAAGTCCCCACCCGTCCCCAGTGCCGTTCCAGGCGAAAGGCGAGGGTGGCGGCCTGGCTCCGATCCCGAGGGGTCCAGGGGCGGGGGCCTTCGGTTTCCTCGAAGGCCAGGTATCCGGCCACATTCCCGTCGTGGCGGAGAGGAATGGCGAGGATCGCCCGAATGCCTGCTTCCTGCAGGTAATTCCGAAAGACCGGAGTGGGAGAGGGGGCTGCCCGGACATCATCCATGGCCAGGACGGACAGCCGCTCCAGAAGGCGCCAGGTTTCGCGTCCCAGCTCGTCGGGGTAGGCCAGGTCGTCTTCGTGGGTGGCTGAACTCCGGTGGAAGCGGGTCAGGCAGCGAAGGGGCATCCCCACCGGGCCCATGCGCCAGATGGAGGTGCGCTCGGCCCCGAGGATCTCGGCACCCTCCCGGACAAGCCCTCGAAGCGCCTGGAACGGGGCCGGTTCATCGGCCACACGGGCGAGACCCCCTCCCGCCCGCTCGATGATCACGGGGGAGAAGCGTGCGCCTTCCCTTCCTCGGCGAGCGGGGGTCATACCGTCCTCCCGAGGACGAACGGGGGGGAGGTGGGGGGATGGGACATGGCGGGCGCGTCGTAGGAAAGGAGGCGGAAACCCCAGCGAGTACGCTGCCTGGGCGGCAAGCGGGCCATCTGGACGGCCGGAAAATGCCCTCTTCCGCGAAGGTACGGAAACATTTGTAGTCGGGCAAGGAGGGCGACCCCCTGCGCACCGTCTCAGGTCAGGAGAACCTCCAGCACGAAACGACGGTCGGAGGGCGCAAGGGGGAGACCCGGGACATCCCGGCGCGAGATCCATGCCACCGCGTCGTGCTCCAGGGCCCGAGGTTCGCCCTTCACTTCCACCGCGCGAAAGTGGATCTCGAAAGGGGATCCGGGATCGCGGAAGGTGGCGAGGCTCGCCCCGGCATGGGTGAGCTCCACCCCGAGCTCCTCCCGGAGTTCGCGGGCAAGGGCCTGGGCTTCATCCTCTCCCGGATCCACCTTTCCCCCCGGGAACTCCCAGAGGCCCCCATGGCGCTTGTGCCCGGGGCGCAGCGCCAGGAGGAAATCATCCCCCCGGGTCAGAACCGCAGCCACCACGGGGATACAGCCCTCCTGCGGCCCGTCCGGGCGCATCCCGCCCTCCCCCTTCGAGGCGCCATCCCCCTCCGCCGTTTCGTCCCCCTTCATGCGTCCCTCACCGGTAGATCGCAGGGGTGCCGGCCGGGGGGATCGCATCGAGAATGAAGGACCGGACATGTTCGTTGGAGGAGACCAGATCCTCCTGGCGCAGGTACATCATGTGTCCGCTCCGGTAGGTCTCGAAACGGAACCGGTCCTGGAGCTTCCCCGAAGGGTCCATCTGCCACATCGTGTACTTGGCGGAGAAGTAGTCCGTGCCTCCGTCGTAATACCCGGCCTGGATGAGGACCTGCAGGTAGGGGTTTTCCGCCATGGCGCGCCGGAGGTTCTCCGCCGTGTTGTCGGGGGTCCGGGGCCAGGGGCTCACCGGGCCGAAGATGTTGTAGGTGAGGTCGGTCCGGACGCCCAGGTGCTCCCGGAGGTAGATGTTGATGGCCGGGGTGAAGGCGTGGTTCCAGGCGGTGAGGGCCGGATCGAAGTCGTGGGTCAGGCCGTCGTCTTCCCGGTCGATCCCCTTGTAGCGGGCGTCGAGGCGCCCCACCGTCTGGCCCCGGTCCCGGAGGAGCTCCTTCCGCCAGCGGGTCACGGGAATGGCGAGGTTGTTGTTCAGAACGTACTGGGGGCTCACCCCGGCCCAGCGGGCCACCTCCCGGGCCAGCGCCTCCCGCTCCCCCGCCTCGAGAAAGCCGCCCCGCACCAGAGCCGGGATGTATCGCTCCACCGTGAAGCGTTCCACCTCGGGGAGGAAGTCGTGGAGATCCTGGGCCTGGAGCTCGGGGGCGAGGGCGTCGTGATACCACGCGGTGGCAGCGTAGTGGGGGAGGAGAAGGGCGTCGCCCACCGGCCCGCCGGCCTCCACCCCCATCCGGGTGGGGGAGACGAGGATGACCCCGTTCAGGTACATCCAGTGGGACCCCTGGAGGCGCTGGGCCAGGCCCGCCACCCGGTTCGTTCCGTAGCTCTCCCCCTTGAGGAACTTCGGCGAGGCCCACCGATCGTGCCGCGAGACGAAGGTTTCGATCCAGGCGGCCAGGTAGTTGATGTCTTCGTAAACCCCGAAGAACTGGCGGGGATCGACCCCGGGGAGGGCCCGGGAGAAGCCGGTGTTCACCGGATCCACGTACACGATGTCCGCCACATCGAGAATGGAATGGGGGTTCTCTCCCACGCCGTAGGGCTGAATGGGAAAGCCCTCGTCATCGATGTGGAGAAAGACCGGACCCGTGTACCCGATGTGCATCCAGACCGAGGCCGAGCCAGGCCCCCCGTTGAAGGAGATCACCAGGGGCCGGCGGGCCCGGTCCGTGACATCGGTCCGCTCGTAGAAGGTATGGAAGAGCGATGCAATGGGCTCCCCTTCGGCATTCCACACCGGCTGGAACCCGGCCGTCGTGCGGTAGGGCACCCGCTCGCCCCGGATCGTCACCGTGTGCTCCCGGGTCACGACCTCTTCGACGGGGACCGCCCGTTCCTGTGCCACGCCCTCCCCTCCCCCGATCCCGGGAGGAAGGGCGGGGAGGAGAAGGAGAAGGGGGAGGACGGCCCGGACGGGGAGGGGAGATCGCCCCCTCCCTCGCCGTGGGGGGTTCGACCGGGGAGGGGGCGCGGGATGCGAAGGCGTGGGTGTCATGGCAGGGGAGATGGGGTCCGGACAGGGAGCTCGGGGTCGGCAAGGGGAGCCGGTTCCCGGGACGATTGCGTTGCGGATCCCGGAGGTTGGGGAGGCGCAGGGTGGAAGGCAAGGTCGCGCTCCATGGGGGGCGGGCGGTGGCTGCGCCCGACCTCTGGTCCCGGCGGGGTCCGGCTTCGATCTTCCCGGAAACGATCTCCGGCAGGGCGTGGCCCGGGTCCCCCAGGGTTCGCCTCGTCGACGCCCCCCGCGCAGCATCCTCCCGGTCCGTCCCCCTTTCCTCCTCGAATCCGGCTTCGCCATGCGACGTCTCCTCCCCTTTCCGGCCTGGGCCGCTCCCCTGCCCTCCTCCCTCCTCCCCCGCCCGGTGCGGGGAGGAATCCTCCTCCTCGCCGCCCTTGTCCTCGCCGGGTGTGACGGATCGAACCTCTTCAGCGGGTCGCCGGTGGTCGTCCCCCCCGCGCCCCCGGTGGATGCGAGGGCGGAGGTTCTCCGCTACCTGGAGGAGGGGACGCTCCTCGTGGCCGACGCGACCCCCCTCCGTTTCCGCTGGATGACGCCGGGGGGCGAGATTCCCCTTCGCCTTCCCCCCGACCTGCCCTCCATGGAGCGGGAGGCGATCCTCCGGGCGGCCTCCCTGGTCCGCACCGCCGGGGGCCCGACCTTCCGGACCACCGGCCCGGGGACGCCGGAAGGCGCGGTCCGGGTGGAGTCCCTGGCTCTCGAGGCCTACCGGGAGGTGGATCCCACCCGCCCCTGGTCCTTCAGCCGGACCTTCGTGACGGCCACGGCCGAAGAGGGAATCCTGGAGGTCCGGATCGTCCTGGCCGAGGGTCAGCCCGAGGCCGTGGTCGAGCGAGCGGCGCTCCACGCCCTGGGGCATGCCCTGGGGATCATGGGGCATCCGGCCTTTCCCGGACGGGACTTCGTCATGGCCTCCTCCGCCGAGGGCGCCGCCCCCCCCACCCGGTTCCACCCCCGGGAGGAGGAGGCGATCCGCTTCCTCTACTCTCCCGGGGTTGCGGCCGGGATGACCCGGGAGGAGATCCGGGCCGCCTGGGCCGCGTGGGGAGGGTGACCCCGGGCCTCCTCTCCACGCGGCCCTTCCGGAGTGGATCCGTCGACGGATCGTCCCCGCTCGCCCCCTGTAAGGTCAGCCCTCCATCGGGGCGGATGGGGCATCGGCCCCTTCTGCCACGGAAGTCTCCCGGGTCCGGCGGCGGGCCAGGAGGCCGTCCACGGAGAAGCCTCCCCCTCCCCGAAAGACAAGATACAGGAAGACGAAGCAGTAGAGCGCCGCGAGCGATCCCCCGTTCTCGTAGGGCCAGAACCCCCGCCCGGCATGGGCAATGAAGTAGGCGAAGGCCATGAGCCCGGAGCAGAGAAAGGCCACCGGGCGGGTGAAGAGGCCGAAGAGGAGGAGGAGGCCTCCGAAGAACTCGATGACCCCGGCGAAGAAGGTGAGCTCGGGGAAAGGGTGCACCGTGGCATCGAACCACCCGTAGAGCTTGGCAGCGCCGTGCTGGAAGAAGAGGAACCCGGAAACAATCCTCAGAAGGTTGAGGCCGACGGGTTCGAGGCGGGAGAAGGTGGGAAACGGATTCGAGGGCTGGGCCATGGGTCGAGGGTCGGGGGCCGGGGGCCGGTGGGCCACATGGAGAAGGAAGAATGGGGGGAGCGTACCTCCCATGGGCCTCTGGGGTCCATCCCGTTCCCATCCCTCCCGCAGGCCCTCCGTACCGACACCCTCCGCACTCCTGCCCGGGAGACCTCCGGACGAGCTCTGTGACCCGGGTCATAGGGCGTGCCCGTGACCCGGGTCACCTGAATGCGTTGACCCTGGCCCTGACCCGGGTCATATTCCCGGCATGAACCCCTCCTCTCCTTCCCGTCGAACCCGTCGCCCCCGGCGACGCACCCGCCTTTCCACCGAGCAGGTGCGGGCCCGCCTGTACGAGGGTGCCCTGGCCCGCTTTCGGGACCAGGGATACGATGCCACCTCGGTCTCCGAGCTGACCCGGGAGGCCGGGGTCGCCAAGGGCACCTTCTTCAACCACTTCCCCACCAAGGAGCACATCCTGGCAGCCTGGTTTGGCGGGGTATGGGAGGAGGAGGCCGATCGGCAGCTGCGCCTGGGAACGGGGGGCGGCGATGCGGTGGTGGAGCAGTTCGAAAGCGTCATGCGCCGCCTGGAGGAGGACCCGATCCTGAGCGGCGCGCTGGCAGCCCGGATCGGGGATCTCCCGGCATGGAAGGAGGATCCGGCCTCCGGGCCTCCCTCCCCCCCTCCCCTCGATGCCGTGCGGGCGTGGCTCATCGATCGGATTCGGGAGACCCTCCCCTTCGTGGTTCCCATTCGTCCGGTGGAGGACCCCGATCTGGCGGCCCTTCTGGCTGGAGCCCTGATGGAAACCCTCCGGGAGGCCTTCCTCTCCGGGCGGTCCCAGGGTGCGCGGGACCGCCTTCTGGCCCGGGCCGACTTCCTCCTGGCCTCGGCGGGACTGCGGTCGTAGGAGAAGGCTGCGGTCGCAGAACACGCTGCCGTCGCAGGGCGGGGCCTCCATCAGAGAAGGGGATCTCACGCACCGGAGGGGGTTGCGGTGGCAGGGCAGGTCCGCCATGGGAGGAAAGGGTCCCACACACCCGACGGGGCTGCGGTCACAGACTGGCAACGCGGCTGGGCAGGGGTTGGGGCTCCCCTCCCCGGGGGCGAAATTGAAGGAGTTCGCCTGTCCCCTTCGTCTCGTGAATCCCGTCTGCGCACATGGCCTTCCGACTCTCCTCCTCCCTCCCCCTTCTCTCCCTTCTCCTGGTGGGCGGAGTCGCCGTCCTCCCCTCCCTCCCTGACCGGGAACCGGGGGGGGACCCTGCGGTGCTCCTCCCCTCTCCCGCCTCGACCTCCCCGGCGCCCTCCCTCCTCTCCACCCCCGGGGCGTCCACCCCTTCGGACGCATCCTCCTCGCCCCGCGCGACAGAACACCCCGGGGAGGAAGTGGTGGAGATGGAACGGCTTCGACGCTGGGGCGCCGTGGGTCACCGGATGGCAGCCCAGGCCGCCGTGGAGACCCTTCCCCGGGGAGAGGCCGAACCCGGGGGAGAAGCCGGCGTTCCGGCCTTCTTCCTCGAGGCTCTCGATCAGCTCATCTGGCTGAACCCCGAACCCGACCGGTGGCGGGACCGCCGCTTTCCCGAAATGGACGAGGCGTGGCGGTACGACCATTACATCGACCTGGAGAACATCCCCGATCCGGCCATCCTGGAGGAGGCCACCGACCGGTGGGACTTCTTCAAGCGCCTCCTCGAGGCGGGGGTGGAGAATCCCAAGGTCGAGGTGGGGTTCGCCCCCTTTGCGGCGCTGGAGCTGCACCAGCGCCTGACTTCCTCCTTCGCCCGGTGGCGCGCCGAGGAGGATCCCCAGGTCCGGCGTTTCCTGGAAGCACGGATCATCGAGGATGCCGGGGTGCTGGGTCACTTCGTGACGGACCTCTCCCAGCCCCACCACACCACGATCCATTTCAATGGGTGGGATGAGGCACAGGTTCCGAACCCCGAGGGATATACCACCGACCGGGGGTTCCACTCCCGCTTCGAATCCCGCTTCGTGCAGACCCATGTGACCTATGACCACATTCTCCCCCGGGTGGAGCGCGAGGTCCAGGTCTTCGAGAATCCGCGGCAGGCCATTTTCGAGTACGTCCGGGCCTCCAACGCCGAGGTGGAGGAGCTCTACCGGATTGACCGGGACCATGGCTTCGGCCCGGAGGATCCCCACCCCGTCTCCCTGGCCTTTGCCTCGGAGCGGATCGCGGTGGGGGCGACCATGCTCCGGGATCTCTGGTGGACCGCCTGGGTGGCGAGCGCCCCGGCCGAGGACGCCCCGACGGAATAGGGTCTTCTCTCCGGGTTTCGGCGCGCTTCCCCCCGAACTCCCTTCCCCCCGGTGCCCCCCATGGAGGCGGGCGCCGGGGGGAATCTTGTAGGGGCACGATCTTCGGCTTATCTTCGGTTTCGGTTCTTCTTCGCACGCTGGCGTCGCATTCCTCCGAACCCCTGCATGAAGCCCTCCCGCACCGCCCTCGCCCTCTGGCTTTCCGCCTTCGAGCTCCGCCTCGAACTGGTCCGTACCCCCGGGCTCGACAGCACCTCGGTGGCCCTTCTGGCCCCGGGAGAGCCGGGAGGGCGCCAGGTGGTGGACCAGGTCTCGGAGCGGGCAGGCGTAGCCGGAGTGGAACCGGGCATGCTCGTTTCCAGGGCGGTGGCCCTCTGTCCGGGGATCACCCTCCTGGAGCCGGATCCGGCCCACTATGCAGCCGCCCGGGAGGCCATGGTGGAGGCGCTGGTCGAAATCACCCCCGTGCTGGCTCCGGAGGAATCGGGGCTCGTCTTTCTGGGGATGGATGGCGCCGAGCGACTCCACGGATCCCCTCCGGCCCAGGTGCGCAGGGCGCTTCACGCCCTTCTCCGGGTCTTTCCACCGGTTCTGGTGGCCTCCTTCCGGGCGGGGTGGGCCCCCGGGACCTTCGGGGCCCGGGTGGCGGCGGCGGCAGCCCGTCCGGGAGAGCCGGTCCTCGTTCCTCCCCATCCGTCCGAGGCGCTGGCCCGCTTTCTCGCCCCTCGGCCGGTGGAGGCCCTCCCCCTTCCTCCCGGAGGCCATGACCTCCTGGAGCGTCTGGGGGTGCGCACCCTGGGAGAGGTGGCCCGGCTCCCGGCCACCGCCCTGATCCGCCACTTCGGAGAGGCCGGAGCCCGGGCCCGGGCCCTGGCCCGGGGGGAGCGGATCGATCCCGTGTCTCCCCTGCACCGTCCCCGCCCCATCCGGGTGAGTCTGGATTTCCCGGCTCCGGTGGGAGACCGGGGGGCTCTCCACCGGGGGGTGGACCGTCTCCTGGACCGCCTCCTTGCTCATCCGGAGCGGAAGGATCGGGCGGTGGCGGGACTCCGTGCCGGGGGGTTCCTCGAGGGAGGAGGATCGTGGGAGGTGGAGGTCACTCCCCGGGAGCCATCGGCCCGCCGGGAGGCCCTGGCCTTTCCCCTGCGGAACCGGATGAGCCTGGCCCCTCCCTCCCGGGCGCTGGATACCCTCTTCGTGGAGGCGGTGGCCTTCGGGGCCCCGGTCACCCAGGGCTCCCTCTTCGATCGCCAGGAGGAGGGGGCTCGCCGGGTGGGAGGACTCGGGGGGCACGACACGGGCGGGCTCGGGGGGGGCTCTCTCCACCCGGCCCTTCGCGATGCGGTCCGCGAGCTCCGGCTTCGCATGGGTCACGCGCCCCTCTACCGGGTGGTGGAGGTGGATCCCTGGTCCCGGATCCCCGAACGACGGCACGCCCTCCTCCCCCTGGAGGGCCGGTGACGGGGCACGGAGAGGACCGGAGATGCCGGGCGTGCAGCTTCCACGATGCCGTGCAAGAGGAGGCTCGATGACCTCCTGCGGAGAGGGCCGGTGACGGCGTACGGAGCACCTGCGTCGGGAACATCCGGGAGGCGGGGCGGGGGGTGGGGTCCGAGGGGGAGTCCTTCACCCTCCACCACCCGGCTCCGCCCCCTGGGCCTCCCCCGCCCCATTCGGGTGGAGGCCGGACCCGACGGGACCCCCCTTCGGGTGCATGGCCGCCGGGGGCCCCTCGCCGTGGTGGGGGTCCGGGAGCGCTGGCGCATCGAGGACGAGTGGTGGCGAACGCCCCTGGCCCGGGACTACGTGGAGGTGATCCTGGAGGGAGGGCGTCCGGTCCTCCTCTTCCGGGACCTGCAGGATGGGCGCTGGTACCTTCAGTGACCGATGCAGCTGGACCCGGGCCTTTCCATGCGGGTAGCCCGAACCCGCACGATCACCCTCTCCTGCCCCTCTGCCCCCTGATGCCATGAGCATGGATCTTCTTTCCCAGCATTGCACCCACTTTCCCGAGGGAAGCCCGCCCCTCAAGGGCGAAGCCCTCGACGCCTACCGGAATGCCGTTCATGATCGGTGGACGGTGGCCGACGATCATCACCTCGAGGCCACCTTCACCTTCGAGGATTTTGCCGGTGCCCTGGCCTTCACGAACGAGGTGGGAGCCCTGGCCGAGGCGGAAGACCACCACCCCGAGATCACCCTCACCTGGGGGAAGGTGGAGATCCGGGTCTGGACCCATACCGTAGGGGGGGTGAGCCCCAACGACTTCATCCTCGCGGCGCGGATCGATCACCTGGTCCGGGACGAGGCGTAACCGGTGGTCTTCGCTGGACCCGGCCCCGATCCGGACCCTGGTCGCGACGCCGAGGCGGCCCCCGGTTCCCGCGTGCACCTCGGCATCCTTTCCGATACCCACGGCCTTCTCCGCCCCCGGGTTCTGGAACTCCTGGAAGGGGTGGACCACATTCTCCACGCCGGAGATGTGGGATCGCACGACATTCTCCTCGCCCTGGAGGCCGTGGCCCCCGTCACCGCCGTCACCGGGAATACCGATGGCTTCGATCTTCGCCGTCACCTCCCCGAACTCCAGCGCCTCGTCGTGGGGGGGCTCCAGGTGGTGGTGACCCATGGCCACCAGTTCGGTCGGTCTCCGGGGCCCATCCTCCTTGGGGAGGCCTACCCGGAGGCCGATCTCGTGGTCTTCGGGCATACCCACCGCCCCCTCCTGGAGCGGGAGGGCGGAAGCTGGTTCGTGAACCCCGGGAGCTGCGGACCTCGCCGCTTCGAACTCCCGGTGGAGATCGTCCTGGCGACCATCGAGAACGGGCGCTTCGAGGGCCGTGCCGTGGTCGTTGAACCCTGAGTCATGGCGTTACCGCTCCGTGACTCGTGCGCCTTGTAACAGCCCCCCCCGGGGCTCTATCTTGGGGAGCCTCGAAGAAACGTTTTCGAGGGCACTTCCTTCCCCCCTCCGCGCCCCTTCGCGGCGCGGTCTGGAGCCTGCGGCATGGGTCGCCCCCTTCGTGATGCTCGAACCGGGTTCATCCTGTCGCCTTCCACCGCGCCTGCGCGGTGTGCATATGCCGCCCGACCTCCATGGCCGGGCGGCTTTTTTCGTGCTTTCCCACTCCATCAGGAGCAAGCGATGAAGCGAATGTCCACGTTCGTGCGAGGCCTCGCCCTGGCCGGGGTCCTGACCCTGGTTTCGGCCGGTCCGGTCCTCGCCCAGGCGGTCACGACCTCGGCCATCACCGGTCGGGTCACGACCCAGGCGGGTGAGCCCCTTTCCACGATCCAGATCGTGGTGATCAACCAGGCCACCGGGACCCAGCAGGGGGTCCTGACCCGGGCCGACGGTCGGTACAACTTCCCCGGACTCCGCCCCGGAGGCCCCTACCGGGTGGAAGCCCGGGGGATCGGGTACGCCACCGAGTTCGTGGAGGACCTCTTCCTGACCCTGGGGCAGACGGAGCGCATCGACTTCGTCCTGGCCCAGCAGGCCATTGCCGTGGCCGGGATCGACGTGCTCGGGGAGCGCGCCGGGGCCGTGATTTCCCGGGGACGCACCGGAACGGGCTCGGTGATCAGTGAGGACGTGGTCACGACCTCTCCCACCATCTCCCGCGACTTCACCGACTTCATCCGCCTCACCCCGCAGATGACCGCCTCCACCCCCGGAACCTCGGCGGGAGGCCGCAACAACCGGTACAACAACATCCAGATCGACGGGGCCGTGAACAACGACCTCTTCGGGCTGGCGGCCTCCGGAACCCCCGGGGGGCAGGCCGATGCCCGCCCCATCACGCTGGAGGCGATCCAGGAGTTCCAGGTGAACCTGGCCCCCTTCGACGTGCGCCAGGGGAGCTTCACCGGCGCCAACATCAATGCCGTGACCCGGGGCGGAACGAACGACCTGCGCGGGACCGCCGCCTTCTTCGGGCGGAACGACTCCTTCATCGGGAAGTTCGAGGACTTTGCCGGAACCACTTCGAGCCCGGTGGGTGAGTTCGAGCAGTGGGACCTGGCCTTCTCCCTGGGCGGCCCCCTGGTGCGGGACCGGGCCCACTTCTTCGTGGCCGGCGAGATCTCGCGCCGCACCGATCCCTACCCGGCCATTCCCGGGGTGAACACCGGGGTGCCGGCGGGCTCCATCAGCGCCGCCGACATCAACGAGATCGCCCGGATCTCCCGCGATGAACTGAACTACGACGTGGGGGCGATCGGGGAGTTCCCCCGCAGCACCGACTCGAACAACATTTTTGCCCGGCTGGACTTCCAGCTCACCCCGGAGCACCGCCTCACCCTCCGCCACAACCTGGTGGATGCGAGTGCCGACCGTTCCCACGGGGGCACCGGGGCCAACTTCGGGTTCGGCACCTCCGGCCACCTCTTTACCTCCACCACGAACTCCACGGTGGCGCAGCTCAACTCGAACTTCGGGGGCGGCGTCTTCAACGAGTTCCGGGCCGGGCTCACCATCATCCGCGATGCCCGCGACATCGGAACCCCCTTCACCCGGATCCGGGTCGACATGGGTGGGGCCAACAACGTCCAGTTCGGGCCGGACAACTTCTCGGGACGGAATGCCCTGGACCAGGACGTTCTCGAGATCACGAACGACCTGAACTTCTCCCGTGGGTCCCACAACTTCACGGTGGGGACCTCGAACGAGTTCTTCCGCTTCTCGAACCTCTTCGTCCGGAATCCCTTCGGTTTCTGGCGCTTCCCCTCGCTCACGGCCTTCCAGGCCCGCCAGGCGAGCTCCTACGAGTACTCCTTCCTCCTCCCGGGCGGCGATGAACTCGCCGAGTTCCCGGTGCGCCGCTGGTCGCTCTATGCCCAGGACCGGTGGGATGTGACGGAAGACTTCACCCTCACCTACGGGGTCCGGTTCGACCTGACCCAGCTTCCCCAGGCGCCCCGGGACAACCCGGTGGTCTCGCGCTCCGATGTCGGTCGGAGCACCGCCGAGGTGCCGGAGAGCGCGCTCCAGTTCAACCCGCGCGTGGGCTTCAACTGGGACGTGTACGGCGACCGGACCACCCAGCTGCGCGGCGGCCTCGGCCTCTTCTCGGGCCGGACCCCCTTCGTCTGGATCTCGAACGCCTACGGAAACACCGGGGTGGACTACGTCCGCTTCACCTGCTCCGGTGCTGCGGTTCCGGCCTTCACCGCGAACCCGAATGCCCAGCCCGATTCGTGCGTGGGCACCGGAACGGCCTTCGCCCCGAACGAAGTGAACACGGTGGACCCGGACTACCAGTTCCCCCAGGTCTTCCGGGCCTCGGCGGCGCTGGACCGGGATCTGGGCATGTACGGGATGATCGGAACGCTGGAGGGGCTCTACACGAAGACCCTCCAGGACATCAAGTACCAGAACCTCCTCATCAGCAGGAACACCTCGCTGGAGGAGCGGGAGGGGCGGGCCCAATACACCCGGACCTTCCTCCAGGCCGGCACGGGCGAGATCCCCGTGGGTGACGTGATCGATATTTCGAACACGGGGGAGGGGTATGCCTACTCCCTCACCGCACAGCTCCAGCGGCCCACCCAGGACGGGATCGGCTTCAACGCCGCCTACACCTTCTCCGATGCCTTCGACGTGAACCGGGGGGGATCGAGCCAGGCCATTTCGAACTGGCGCTTCAACCCCACCGCCGGAGACCCGAACGACCTTCCGGCGGCCCGCTCGAACTTCGTGATCCGCCACCGCCTCCTGGCCTCGGTGAACACCGAACTGGCCTTCGTGGACCGGTTCCCCACCCGTCTCTCCCTCGTCTACGTGGGCGAGAGCGGTCAGCGCTACACCTTCGTGTACGCCGGTGACGCGAATGGCGATGGCCAGACCGAGAACGACCTGATCTGGGTCCCCGCCGACCAGAGCCAGGTGCGCTTCTTCGACAACGCCGCGGGGACCGACTCGAACCGTCCCTCGCTGACGCCGGCCCAGTCCTGGGCCAACCTGAACGACTTCATCGAGCGGACGGCCTGCCTCCGCGAGGCCCGGGGCACGATCATCGACCGCGGTGCCTGCGAGGAGCCCTGGAGCAACCGCTTCGACCTCCGCCTCTCGCAGGAGATTCCCACCATCGGCACGCAGCGCGCCGAGATCTCCCTCGACATTCTGAATGTGGCGAACCTCCTGAATTCGAGCTGGGGCCGCCGGGAGTTCATTTCGAACGAGGCCTTCCCCCTCGTGGGGATCCGGAACCGGAACGATGTGGAGAACGGGCGCGTGCTCATGCAGCCCTTCGGTCCCCTCGAGACGGCGAACTCCATTCAGAACCTGGGGTCGCGCTACCAGGTCCAGCTCGGGGTGCGGTACAGCTTCTGATGTCCTGCGCAGCATTCGGCGACAAGCCGGATGTCTGCGCGGGGCCTGATCGGGGGGTGACCCCCGAGAGGGTGCAGTGAAGAAGAACGAGGGCCCGGGGGAGCGATCCCCCGGGCCCTTCGTTCATTCGTCCGTTGATCCGGCGCCCCGGGGGCGCTGTCCGCTACCCCTCGTGAATCCAGACCGTCTTCACATTCACGAATTCCCGGATCCCGAAGACGCCCAGCTCCCGGCCGTACCCACTCTCCCGCACCCCGCCGAAGGGGAGGGCGGGGTGGGAACGGACATGGTCGTTCACGAAAGCACATCCCACATGGAGCGCGTCACGGGCCAGGGCCTCGGCCCGGGCCACATCGGTGGAAAAGATGGCGCCCCCCAGGCCGTAGACCGAGTCGTTGGCCACCCGGATCGCCTCGGCCTCGGTCTCCACCGGGATGATGGCGGCCACGGGCCCGAAGAGTTCTTCGTCGTAGGCCGGCTGCCCCGGAGCCACATCGGTAAGGACGGTGGGCGGGTAGAACCACCCTGGTCCCTCGGGAATCTCTCCCCCGAGAAGGCACCGGGCTCCCCTTGCCAGGGAGCGCTTCACCTGGTCGTGGAGGCCATCGCGGAGGTCTTCGCGGGCCTGGGGCCCCACCTCCACCCCGGCCTCGGTGGGGGGGCCCATCCGGGCCTCTCCCATCCGGGCCACGAGGCCGGCCTCGAAGGCCTCGCGGACCTCGGGCACCACGATGAAGCGCTTGGCAGCCACGCAGCTCTGTCCCGAGTTCACGAGGCGCCCCCGGGCGCAGGCCTCCACGGCCCGCTCCAGGTCGGCATCGGCCAGGATCAGATAGGGGTCGCTTCCGCCCAGCTCCAGCACCGTCTTCTTGAGGGCAGCGCCGGCCCGGGCTCCCACGGCCTTCCCCGCCCCGGTGCTTCCCGTCACGGTCACGGCGGCCACCTCCGGGCGGTCCACCAGCGCCCCCACCCCGTCATTGTCGAGGAAGAGGGCGGTAAGCAGGCCCTCGGGCGCCCCCGCCATCCGGAAGATCCCCTCGATGGCCCCGGCACACCCGGGGACGTTGGAGGCGTGCTTGAGGAGAATCGTGTTCCCGGCCATGAGGGCGGGGGCGGCAAAGCGGAAGAGCTGCCAGAACGGATAGTTCCAGGGCATGATGCTGAGCACCACCCCGAGGGGACGGAAGGCCACGTAGGCCCGGGCTCCCTCCACCTCCACCGGTTCAGGAGCGAGGGAGTCCGCCGCCCGGTCTGCGTAGAACTCGCAGACCCAGGCGCACTTCTCCGCCTCTCCCCTCCCCTGCTCCAGGGGTTTCCCCATCTCCTCGGCCATGAGGGCGGCCCACCGGTCGGCCCGGTCGCGAAGGAGGACCGCCACCCGTCGGAGGAGTTCGGCCCGGGCCTCGAGCGTCCGCTCGGCCCAGTCCCGCTGGACCTCCACGGCGTTCCGGAGGGCACGCTCCACGGTCTCGGGGGCATCGTGGGGAATGGATCGGAGCTCTCGCCCGGTGGCGGGGTCGATGACGCGCTGCATGGGGGCTCCTTGCCCGGGCCCGATGGACCCGAAGGCGGAAGACGGAGAGGAGGAGGGTCGAAGGGGATTCGTGAACCCCGTCTCCACGACCCCGCACTGCGGTGGAGGGTTCCCCGGGCGCCTCCGTGCCGTCAGGGAGCCTCCACCCTCTCCCTCGAGGGCGCAGATCAGGGCTCCGCCACCCCTCCCGGGGCCGCCACCGAGGCCAGGAGCTTCCTCGTCCACCCCACTTCGTCGGCATTCACGGTGTGCCCCATTCCGGGATAGATCCGCTTTTCCACCCGGGCCCCCATGGCCTCGAAGACCATGGCGGTCTCGTGCACCCGCTCCACCGGGATGTGGTGGTCCACGTCGGAGCATCCGAGGAACACGGGGGTCCCGCGGAGGGCGTCGCCCTCGGGCGTCTCCCACGTGGTTCCCATGGGTCCGATGATCCCCCCGCTGTACGCCACGAGCCCCCCCCATCGCCCCGGATTCCGCCGAACCCATTCGGAGGCCAGGCACGCCCCCTGGGAGAACCCCAGGAAGACGATCCGCTCGGGCGCCGCCCCCTGTTCGCGGGCATGTCTCACCGCACCCCCCACCGCCGCAAGCGCCGACGAGAGCCAGGGCTCGTTCTGCGACATGGGCGCCAGGAAGGAATGGGGATACCAGGTTCTTCCCCGGGCTTCCGGGGCCAGCAGGGCCCACCCCTCCACCTGGTGGGCACGGGCCAGGTCCAGCATGCTCTCCGGATCCGCGCCGCGACCGTGCACGAGAA
Organism: Gemmatimonadales bacterium; assembly: GCA_050485885.1. Lineage (GTDB taxonomy): Bacteria > Gemmatimonadota > Gemmatimonadetes > Longimicrobiales > Gaopeijiaceae > SKNW01. The sequence continues at coordinate 109,265 of JBJHCG010000006.1, forward strand.
TGAGCGTGCCAGTACCCGGAAGGGGAGCACCGGCGGTTACGATCCCGCCTTCGGCATGAGGACCGTCCAGGGGAGGAACGTGCGCGATCCGGTCCAGCGGTGAGAGGCTCAAGGCATGGGCTCCGTGTGGGGCGTGGACGAAGGGGGCGAGGCCTCGGATCGGCGCGCCGGATGTCTGACCGCCTCCAGCCGCGCCTCGATGGCCCGGCGGTTCGCCTCCTGCCAGGGAGGGAGCCGAAGGGTGGTGCCCAGGGACTCTCGCGGCTCGTCCACCAGGAACCCCGGACCCACGGTGGCCACCTCGTAGAGCACCCCTCCCGGCTCCCGGAAGTAGATGGAGCGAAAATACTGTCGGTCACGGACTTCGGTGACCTGGACGCCCGCCGCCAGGAGACGTGCCCGAAGGGCTTGCTGGACCCCGGCATCCGCCACCGCCAGGGCCACATGGTGGACCGTTCCGATCCCGTTCACCCCATCGGGGTCGTCGGGGTGGGCCTGCCGAAGTTCGAGGAGGGCCCCGGGCATCGCGTACCCCTCGCCCCCGGAAGGAGCAGGGGGTGCCAGGAGAACCCTTCCAGGCTCCCGGAGGCACTCCGCGAGCCCCAGCAGCTCGCGGGCGAAGGTTGCGGAGGCATCGAGATCCCGCACCAGGAGAAGGACGCTGTGGAGGCCCCGAATGGCCTTCTCGGCGGAGGGCGCCCCCGGGTTGTCCCCCACCCAGGGGGTACGGTCATCGCTCCATCGTGCGGATGCCGGGTTCTCGACACCCGGCGGGGGGCCTTCCTCCACCAGGGCGTAGCGAAGCCCGGAGGGATCGCGAAAGGGGAGAACTCCGGCTTCTCCTGCCTCCCCCTCTTCCAGGTGGCCTGCCTCGGCGAGACGCGTCCTCCACCAGGGGAGGGCGCCCCGGGGAACGGCATATCGTGTTTCCACCACCTGCCCCGCCCCGATCCGCCCCTGATCCACCCCGTGCCCCGCGTAGGGAAAGGTGGTCATGAGGGTGGAGGGGGCACCCACCTCGTTTCCGTAATAGAAGTGGTAGACGCCGGGGTTGTCGAAGTTCACCGTCTTCTTGACGAGGCGGAGGCCCAGGTGTCCCCCATGATGATCCAGGTCGGGCTGGGCCCTCCCCACGGTGGCCGTGACGTGATGCAGGCCCAGAATCTCGGGGCCGCCGCCTCGGGGCGTGCCCACGGGGGGAAAGGAGGAAAGGGCTTCGGGAGGGTACATGCGCAGGGGGAATCCTGGGAGAGGACCGGGGGGAGAGGCCCAGACCGGGCCCGATCGAAGGGAGGCTACCCCCGGACCTCGGGCGAAAGGTCCCCCGCCTCCACTTTTCCTTCGGTCGTCCCCGGCCTTTCCCCCGAGAGCTCCTCTCTCCGGTCCCGGTAGCGCTCCTCGTAGAGCTTCGCCTCGGTGAGAAAGTACTGGGAGGCGTCGATCCAGGCCTTGATCAGACCCCGCCTGCCGGCCAGGAACATGCGCCGGACCAGGTAGAACTTGAGAAACATGATGGGGAAGATGAAGAAGAGGCGGAGGTTGCTGAATCCCCGGCCCCGCTCCCGTCGCTGCCGCGCCTTGAGGAGGGAGTACCGATTCAGCTTCTCCATGTACCCGTGCGCCGAGTCGTACCCCACATGGGTCAGGGTCAGTGGAATCCGCTCCACCCGTCCCCGTATGTTGATGTGTTCATGGACGCGGGTGTCCACCTTCCACCAGGCGCGGCTCCGCCGGTAGACCCGGCAGTAGTGATGGTGCCGATGTCCCCGGAGCGTCTCTCCCATGAAGATGTCGTCGTGGGCCAGGAAGAGGCCGTCGGCATGGGAGGTGGCAATGTGCCGCCGGATCGCCTCCAGTCCCCCGGGAGGAAGGATTTCGTCACCATCGAGGTTGAGGACCCAGTCGTGCGAGCACTGGTCCATGGCCCATGCCTTCTGGGCGGCATACCCCTCCCAGGCACGATGAAGGACCCGGGCCCCATGCCTCCGCGCGATCTCCACGGTGTCGTCGGTGGAACCCGAATCCACCACGACGATCTCGTCGGCGCCGCGCACCCGTTCCAGAACCTGATCCAGGTGGGTTCCCTCGTTGCGGGTGATCAGGTACACGCTGAGTTTGGGAGGATGCGATGCCCCGGGGCCAGGAAGTCGCTCCTCTTCCTCGGACCCGATCTGTGGGCGTCGGTCTCCTTCCTCTCTTTCCCTGAGTCGTACCATGTCCCTGTCCTCTTCTCCTCCCCTGGAGCCGTCGGCCCGTGCCTCTCCCCCGGAGGGAGAATCGCGCGAGCCTCACCCTGAGCGCGTCTTTCGCGACCTGGAACGGATTCGCGAAACCGCCCCCCTGATACACAATATCACGAACTTCGTGGTCATGGAGCCCTCGGCCAATGCGCTCCTGGCCCTCGGCGCCTCTCCGGTCATGGCCCATGCGGTGGAGGAGGTCGAGGAAATCGTGGCCCTTGCTTCCGCACTCGTTCTCAACATCGGCACCCTCGCGCCGCCGTGGATCGAGGCGATGCACCGCGGTGGTACGGCGGCGCGGCACCGGAAGATCCCCGTGATTCTCGATCCGGTGGGGGCCGGAGCCTCCTCCTTCCGGACCCGGACGGCCCTGGAACTCCTCGCGGAGGTGCGCCCCACCGTGGTTCGGGGGAATGCCTCGGAGATCCTGACCCTGGCCGGGGGGATGGGGGGCGCCCGTGGGGTGGACGCCACCGCGGCGGTGGAGGATGCCGCGCAGGGGGCGCAGGCGCTGGCCCGGGGGCGCGGGACCGTGGTGAGCGTGAGTGGTGCGGAGGATCTCGTGACCGATGGAGAGCGCCTGCGGCGCAATCCCCGGGGCCACCCCCTCATGACCCGGGTCACAGGAATGGGATGCACCGCCTCTGCCCTCACCGCCGCCTTCGCCGCCGTGAACCCCGATCCCCTCGAAGCGGCCACCCACGCCATGGTCGTCATGGGCGTGGCCGGGGAGCGGGCCGCCGCCGGGGGGGCCGGGCCCGGGAGCTTTCTTCCACGGTTCCACGATGCCCTTCACCAGATGGAGGCGGGGTGGCTCGAAGCGGGGACCACCCCCTGAGGGGTGCTGGCGCGGCGCCCCTCGGGGACCTACACTCCGAAGGCGTTCCCCCGGGGGCAGGGCGGACACGCTACCGGGTCCGGGTGGGCGTCCGCGCCGGGCGTCCGATGCGGTCCGTGGTCCATGGGCGTCGGCGGATCCCGGGGTCTGGAGCACCCCTGAGGTGGAAGGACTTCCACCGGTTCGAGCGGTTCGCCCCTTCAAGGTCTTCGCCGTCGGGTCTTCTTCAACTCCGGGGTGTCTGCCGACCCCCGTCCGGGAGGTTCCGCATGGTCGTCCTCACACCCTTCCGTTCGCGCGCCCCTGCCCACCGGAGTTGCCGGCGGGCCCGCCTCCCCCTGCTCCGTGGAGAACTACCGAAGGTCCGGTGGAAGGGCGCGGCTCCCCTCCTCCTCCTTCTGGGGGCCGTCGTCCTCGCGAGCGGGTGCGGAGGCGGCGGATCGGGGAGCACCCCGAGCCGCAGTGGGCCCATCGGAGAAGCCGAGATCCAGGCCTCTTCCGCACGAAATGCCCACGACCTCGTGCAGGGCGCACGTCCCCAGTGGCTGCGGGGACGAGGTGCCACCTCCCTTCGTGATCCCCGGCCCACCCTCCCGGTGGCCTATGTGGACGGGATGCGCTACGGGTCGGTGGAGACACTCCGCCAACTCCCGGTGGAGGGACTCGTCCGGGTGGAGTACCTGAGTGGGCCCGATGCCACGAACCGCTTCGGGACGGGGCACACCGGTGGCGTGATTCTCGTTTACACACGGCGCTGAGAGGCCCCATGGACCGATACCGGATTCCTCCGGAAACCGCGGTAAGGCTGGCCGATCATGACCCGTCCGAGCGCCTCACCTTCGACGGGAGCAAAGGGGAGGGGCGGAGCGAGCTGGAAACGCTCTCGGAGAGGCTCCGTACCCTTCAGGAACTCCTGTATGCCGATGGCCGACATCGGGTTCTGGTGGTGCTGCAGGCCATTGACACCGGTGGGAAGGACGGGGTGATCCGGCATGTCTTCCGCTCGGTGAATCCCCAGGGGGTCCGGGTCACGAGCTTCAAGGCCCCCTCGGCGGCGGAGCTGGCCCGGGACTACCTCTGGCGGGTCCATGCCGAGGTTCCTGCCGCCGGGAAGATCCGGATCTTCAACCGGAGCCACTACGAGGACGTTCTCGTGGTCCGGGTGCGGGAACTCGTCCCGAAGGCGCGGTGGGAGCGTCGCTACGCCCAGATCAACGACTTCGAGCGCATGCTCGCCGAAGAGGGGACGACGATTCTCAAGTTCTTCCTTCACATTTCGAAGGAGGAACAGGCGGCGCGGCTCCGGGCCCGGCTGGAAGACCCGGCCCGGCACTGGAAGTTCGACCCCGGCGACCTGGAAGACCGGGCCCGCTGGGATGCCTACCAGGAGGCCTTCGAGGCCATGCTCTCCCGAACCAGCACCCCCTGGGCGCCCTGGTACGTGGTCCCCGCCAACGCCAAGTGGTACCGGAACCTCGTGGTGGCCAGGGTCCTGGTGGACACCCTGGAGGGACTCCCCCTCCGCTACCCCGAGCCCACCTTCGATCCGGCGACGATCCGAGTGGAGTAGGGGCGGGGTCCGGACTCACCGGGTCGCCCCCGGTGTCCGCGGCGTTCCGAGGTCTTCGGGATCCGGCTCCTGGCGCGGTCGCGGGCTCAGCGGTCCGGGGAGGGCCGGGCGGCCACCCAGGCATCGTAGCGCATCCGGAGCGTTACCACCGGGTTGGCGTTCTCTTCCGGGGTGATGTCCTCGTCGGTGGCCTGGAGGAAGAGGGACCAGTTCCCCCGGGCGTGGTGGTCCGGGTCGGGGGTGTCGGTGGGGTCGGCGGCCAGGATGTAGGCCACGTGGGCCGTGCGGTGAGCACAGGGAGCGTCGGGCACCGGGGGGGTGGTGCAGATGCACCGGGCATCGCCTCCGGCCCGGTCCGCCGCCTCCATGGCAGCCATGACCCGATCCTCCAGCGACCCCTCGGCCTGGAGGAAGGCGGCCATGGCATCGAGGACCACGGCATCGGAGGCCAGGAGGTTCCCCTGGATCGCCACATGGATCCCGGTCCCCCGAACCGCTCCCTGCACCCCCAGCGATGCGGCCCCGTTCCGGGCCCCCGAGAAGCCGGCCGAGCGGCCCTCGATGTCCACGATCCCGAACTGGCGTCCCTCCAGCGCCGGATCCTCGGAGAGAAGCTCGAGGATGCGATGGGGATCGGTTCCCTCCGCCAGTTCCCGGCGGAGGAGGTGCTGGTTGGCTCGGGTCCGGTCCACCGCAGCCTGGGCCACGGCCCCGCCCCGCCCCGGCACGACCACGGCCTGCACATCCCAGAGTCCCTCGGCGGGGAAGCTCCGGATGGCCCCCTGGGCCACGCAGGTGGCCGAGGCGATGACGACGCGCCCGGTTTCCCGGTCCACGGCCACGATGGACCAGGTGGCAGCCAGGGACGCGGGGGCCAGGAGGAGGGGAAGGAGAAGGGCGAGAAGCCGGGCGATCCGCCCCCGGAGGCAGGGAGCGGGGGACGGCTCGCCGAGGGAGGGGAGGTACGGAGCGTTTCGCAACGGGGGCGAGGCGGGGAGAAGGGGCACGGGAGCACCGGGGGAAGAAGGCGGAACGACGCGCAGGCCCCGGGAACATGTCCGAGGAACGGGGTGCGGCTGCACAGAGGCGTCGTGCAGGGCCCACCCCGGGAACGACGACGAAGCGGCGTGGGCGCTGCGGGGAACGAGGAGAAGAGGATCCTGCCGGTCGGACTGAATCCCGGCAAGGGGCGTGCACGACGTCGGCTTTCGGCTTATCTTCGGGTCATGGTCTCCCCTTCCCTCCCCTACATCGAGCTTCACGCCCACTCGGGCTACTCCTTCCTGGATGGTGCCTCCCACCCGGAGGAGCTCGTGCTCCAGGCGGCCCGGCTGGGGTATCCGGCGCTGGCCCTTACCGACCATGACGGTCTCTACGGGAGCATGGAGTTCGCCCGGGCGGCGCAGGAGGCAGGAGTCTGGCCCATTACGGGGGTGGAGCTCACGGTGCACGGGTGCGGGCTTCCGGGGGTGCCGGATGCAAGGGTGCCGGAGGGGAACGCTGCGCGCTTCGCCGGACCCGCGCCTTCCGTGGCGGCTTTGGCCGGATCAGCTCCGAATCCGGCCCTTCCCCCTCCCCTCTTCCACCCTCCCCCGGCGGCCTCTTCCCGCCCGGACGAGCCCCCGGGGCGCTTCCACCTGACCCTCCTGGCCGAATCCCCGGCGGGGTACGCGAACCTCTGTCGCCTCGTCACCGAGGCCCACCGCCTCCCCCCCGGTGAGGGGCACGATTCCCCGCACCGGGGGAACCCCTCCCTCCCCCTGGACCTCCTCCTGGGGAGCGAGGATGGGCGCATCCCCCCTCGTACCGAGGGACTCCTCCTCCTTACCGGATGCCGCCGGAGCCCCCTCGTCCATGCCCTGGCCGATGCCACGGCCACGGGCGAGGCCTTCGCCCGGCGACTTCTGGGCGCCTTCGGGCCGGAGCACCTCTTCGTGGAGCTTCAGGAGAACCGGGTCCGGGGCGACACCCCGCGGAACCGGGCGCTGGGGCGCCTCGCCGATCGGCTGGGGATCCCGGTGGTGGCCACGGGGAATGTCCACTACCACCACCCCGGGCGGGCCCGGGTCCAGGATGTCCTCGTGGCCATCCGCCATCGCACCACCCTCGATGCCTCGCACCGGGTGCGTCGACCGAACGGGTGCTTTGCCCTGGCGGAGCCCGCCGAGATGGCGGCCCGCTTTGCCTCGCGGGAGGACGCCCTCCGGAACACCCTCCGCATTGCCGAGCGATGCCGGGGCTTCGATCTCACCGCCGACCTCGGGTACCGCTTTCCCGATTTCGAGGGGAAGGAGCGAGGGAGCGCGATCCAGGTCCTCTCGGAGGTGACCTGGGCGGCGCTGGAGGCCCGCTACCCGGTGGATGGCCCGGGGCCGGATGCGACGGCCGCCGGCCTTTTCCCCGGGGGCTCGGCCACCGACCCGGCCGGCGAGCGACGCCCCGGCACCCGGAGCTGGACCCGGGCCCAGGCCCGGGCCCGGCGCGCGGAGGCGGAGCGGCGTCTCCGGGAGGAGCTCCGCCTGGTGGAGCTCCATGGGCTCGCGGGCTTCTTTCTCGTCTACCGCGACATCATGGAGCTCGCCCGGGAGGTGGCGGTGGAGGTCCGGGGGCGGGCGCCCCGGGCCCGGGCAGGGCTCCCCCCGGGGCGCGGGCGCGGGTCCTCGGTCTCCTCCATCATCTGCCATCTCATTGGCCTCTCCCACGTGGATCCGGTAGAGGCGAACCTCTTTCTCGGGCGCTTTCTGAACGAGGCCATGGGCTCCGTTCCCGACATCGACCTGGACTTCCCCCGGGAGATCCGCGAAGCCCTCATCCTCCGGGTCTATGCGAAGTACGGCCACGACCACACCGGTCTCGTGGCCATCTTTCCCTCCTACCGCCTCCGCTCGGCCGTGCGCGAGGTGGGGCGGGCCATGGAGCTCCCCGCCGGGGACCTCGAGAAGCTCTCGAAGCTCGCCGAGCACCGCTCCGCTCCGGGGCTCCGCGAGGACCTGGAGAAGCTCCCCGAGTTCGCGGCGAAGGTGGAGACCCGCCCCTGGCAGCTCTTCCTGGACCGGGTGGAGGAGATCGCCCGTCTCCCGCGCCACATCTCCCAGCATGTGGGGGGGATGATCATCTCGAGTCGCCCCCTGGTGGAGATCGTCCCCCTGGAGCCCGCCGCCATGGCAGGGCGCTTCCTCTGCCAGTGGGACAAGGATTCGTGCGACGACGCCCGCTTCATCAAGATCGACTTCCTGGCGCTGGGGATGCTCTCCCTCGTGGAGGAGGCGGTGGACCTCATTGCCGAGAGACACGGGTCGGCCCCGGACCTCTCCCGGATCGATCTCGAGGATGCGGCCGTCTACGACCGGATCTGCGAAGGGGACACGGTGGGGATCTTCCAGATCGAGAGCCGGGCCCAGATCCAGATGGTGCGCCGCACTCGACCCCGGACCCTGAAGGAGCTGGCGGTGCAGGTGGCCATCGTGCGCCCCGGGCCCATCGTGGGGGGGGCGGTGAACCCCTATGTGCGGCGGCGGGAGGCGCTCCGCGCCGACCCGGCCTTCGTCATCCCCTACGACCATCCTCTCCTGGCGGAGGCGCTGGAAGAGACGCTGGGGGTGATCCTCTACCAGGACCAGGTTCTCCAGGTCTGCCGCGACCTGGCGGGCTTCACCGACGGGCAGGCGGAGAGCCTCCGGCGGGCCATGTCGCGGAAGCGCTCCGGCGAGGCCATGCACGCCCACTGGGAGGCCTTCCGGAACGGGGCGGCGGCCCGGGGCGTTCCGGAGAGCGTGGCGGAGGAGGTCTTCCGGCAGGTGGTGGGGTTCTCCGAGTTCGGCTTTCCGAAGTCCCACGCCGCCGCCTTCGGTCTTCTGGCCTACCAGTCGGCCTGGCTCCGGCACTACTACCCCCTCGAGTACACGGCGGCCCTCTTCAATAACCAGCCCATGGGCTTCTACTCCCTCGACGTGCTGGGGCGCGATGCCCGGCGGCACGGGGTGGGGATCCTCCCCCCCGACGTGAACCGGAGCGGGGTGCGCTGCACGGTGGAAGGGGAGGCCGTGCGGGTCGGGCTCGGCTTTCTTCGCGGATGGGGCGAGGAGATGGCCGCGCGGGTGGTGGCGGAGCGGGAGCGGGAGGGGGCTTTCCGGAGCCTCGTGGATTTTCTTCGCCGCACCCCGGCCGCCCTTCGGCGTCCCGCCATCGAGAACCTCCTCTGGGTGGGAGGGCTCGACGGGCTGGGGCTTACGCGGAGGGAGCTTCTCTGGCAGACCGGGCTCTGGCTCGGCCCCGACCACGAACGAACCCGCGCCCAGGGGCGGTCCGACGACCCCCAGTTCGCCCTTGCCCTGGAGGATCCGGACGCCTGCCACACCTTTCCCGACCTGGACCCCCGGGACCGGATCGTGGCGGACTACCGGGTGCTCCGCTTCTCCACCGGGGAGCATCCCCTGGCCCTGGTCCGGGCACGCCTCCCCCCGGAGGTGGTCTCGGCCGCCGACCTGCCCGGGGTGGAAGACCGCCGCATGGTGGCGGTGGCCGGGGTGGTGGTGGCCCGACAAAAACCTCACACAGCAAAGGGGTATCTATTCATCCTCATTGAAGATGAGTTCGGTCACATCAACGTGATTGTGAAGCCCCGGATCTACGAACGGCATCGGGCTGTGGCCCGGATGGAGCCCTTCCTCCTCGTGCGGGGGCGCCTCCAGAAGGACGGGGCGTCGCTCAACGTCATTGCCACCTCTCTCGAGGAGCTCCGGGTGGACCGGGCGATGGGAGGGAGCGGGGCGCCTGCGGGCCACGCGTCCCAACGCCGGGGGAGGGGTGGGGCCCCCCGTGGCGCCAGGGACCTGGGTGCGCACCTCCCCGCCACGCAGGAGTACTGGCCGGACCCGAAACGGCCTCGTCCCGAGAACGCACTCGCTGCGGGCATCCCCCCCGAGGGCGTCCCCGACCCCCGGGACCCCTTCGCCTTTCTCACGACCCTTCGGCAGGTGCCGCCGGCCACGAAGAGCTGGGGGTGAGGGGGGCGATGCCTCGGAGAACGAACGGGAAACGGTCTTCCCCGGAAGGGGGCGGGCGACTTGATCGCCGAGGCTCGGGCGGTTACGGTGACGTTCCATGCCCGACCCCGGGCTCGGGTTGCCGGGCCGCCGCCCCCTTCATCCCCCCTCCCCCGGGCCAACGCCATGCCTGTCCTCCTCTTCGTCCTCCTCGTTGTCCTCGTGGCCACCCTCGGGTTCTGGGACGCCCTGGCGGCCCTTCTGGGAGCCGCGGTGCTGGCGGTCCTCGTCGTCCTCCTCGGGGTGACCCTTCTTGCCGTGGGCGTCATGGTCTTCCTCAAGCGAAAGGCCGCGTAGGGGCGGTGCCATGAACCCGTGCCGCGCCCTCCTCCCTGCAGCCACCCTCCTCGTTCTTCTCCACCCGCAGGTTCTCGAGGCCCGGCAGGCGAGTCCGGTGGCGGAACTGGTGGGTGCCGTGGTCGAGGCCGGAACCGACGCCCCCGTGGCCGGGGCCGTGGTGCGGGTTCCTGCCTCGAGCCGGTACACCCTGACGGGGGAGGACGGGCGGTTCACCCTCTCCGACGTGCCCCGTGGAACCCGGGAGGTGGTGGTGCACCGGATCGGGTACCGGGAGCGGACCTTCCGGCTGGAGGTCCAGCCTGGACGCCTCCACCTCCTCGAGATCGAGCCGGCACCCATTCTCCTGGAGGGGGTCGAGGGGGTGGTGGGAGAGGACCCTGCCCGCCGCATTCTGGACAGCGCCGCCCGGCTTCGCGCCACCGGTCCCCCCGGGGTCCGGGGTGAACCTGTCTTCTGGTCGGCGTGGGACCGGGAGGCCATCGAGGAAGCGGGGATCGATGAGCCACGCACCTTCCTGACCCGGGGCCCTCCCCGGATCGTGATCCGCCCCTGCGTGGGGCTGGGGCTTCCCGCGGACCGCCTCTGCGTGAGTCCCCCCTTCGGCGGAATGCGCATGCTCCCCTCGGGACCTGGCGTTCCGAGCCCCGTCATGGGGCTGCGTGCCGGGAGTGGACGCCGGGTCCCCCTCTTCCTCGACGACCATCCCCTCGGGGCCCTGGAGGAGCTCGATACCTTCACGATGGAACTCATCCACCGGGTGGAGGTCTACGGGGACCGGGGGGAGCAGGGGATCCGCATGTACACCGAGGGCTACCTCCGCCTGGTGGCCGAAGGTGTGGTGCAACCCGGGATCGGGGGTGGGCCGCCCGAACTCTTCGACGACCTCGTCCGGGCCCGGCGAGAAGCCTGGGGCCCGGGGTGGGGGGTGGAGGCCCTGCCACCCGGTGCGGTGCCCTGGCCTCCGGGGGTCATTCCCCCCCCACCGGACTGACCCCCCCACCGGATTGAGCGGACCTGCGGATCTCGAAGCGCCACCACGCCCGCGGCGCCGCACCCGACTCCGCAGGAGCGGAGCGGATCACCCCGGGGCTACTTCTCCTCGCGGTAGAGGACGTGCCGGCGCACCACCGGGTCGAACCGCCGCAGCTCGAGTCGCGCCGGGGTGTTCCGCTTGTTCTTCCGGGTGCTGAACCGGTGGGAGCTCTCGGTGCTCGCCATCTTGATCGTGATGCGATTTCCCTTGGCGGCCATGGTCACTCCTCGGGGAGTTCGGCGTGCTGCCACGCCGGGAAGGGATCCGGGAGGCCGGCCCACCCGAGGGGCCCGGCCTCCATTTCGTCGTTCGTGAGGAGGGCAGCCTCGAGCCCGGCCTGCAGCTCGGAGGGATCGCCGAACTGGCCGATGAAGACGAGCTCCTGCCGCCGGTCGCCCCAGGGCTCTGCCCAGCTTCGCTCCAGGGCCTCCCCCATCTCCCCCCGGGCCTCCTCCAGGAACTCCGGGGGAGCGGCGGCCCACCAGGTCCCCGCCGGCCCATGCTCCCGCATGACCCCGGCCTGGTTCAGGCTTCCGACCCATTCCATGCGGGTGGCGAGCCAGAAGAACCCCTTCGCACGGAGCACACCGGGCCAGGCGCCATTCACGAAGTCCCAGAAACGCCGGGGGTGGAAGGGACGGCGGGCCTGGAAGACAAAGGAGGAGATGCCGTACTCCTCCGTTTCCGGAACATGGTTCCCCGCCAGCTCCTGCATCCACCCCGGGGCGGCCTGCGCCCGGTCGAAGTCGAAGCGCCCCGTGTCGAGGATCTCCCCCAGGGGAACCCGCCCTCGCTCCGCCACGAGGATCTCCGCCTCGCGGTTCAGGGAGCGGAGGATTGCACGGAGCGTCTCCACCTCGTCGGGGCTCACGAGGTCCGCCTTGTTGATCACGAGGACGTCGGCGAACTCGATCTGGTCGGTCAGGAGATCGGCGAGGGTGCGCTCATCTCCCTCACCCGCCGTCTGGCCCCGGTCCTCCAGGAGGTCCACCGAGGAGAAGTCCTCGAGAAAGGCGCGGGCGTCGACGACCGACACCATGGTGTCGAGACGGGCGAAGGAGGAGAGGGAGTTCCCCTCCTCGTCCTCGAAGACGAAGGTGGTGGCCACCGGGAGGGGCTCGGAGATGCCGCTGGACTCGATGAGCAGGTAGTCGAAGCGCCCTTCCAGCGCCAGACGACGCACTTCGAGGAGGAGATCGTCCCGGAGGGTGCAGCAGATGCACCCGTTCGTCATCTCCACGAGCTGTTCGTCGGTCCGGGAAAGGGCGGCATCGCCCCCCCGCACGAGGGCGGCATCGATGTTCACCTCGGACATGTCATTCACGATCACGGCGACCCGGAGGCCTTCCCGGTTCGTGAGGACATGGTTCAGGAGGGTGGTCTTGCCTGCCCCGAGGAAGCCGGAGAGGACCGTGACGGGGAGGCGCGGGATGGGTTGCATGGGGGCGGGCAGGGTCAGGGACGAAAGCTCCGGAGGGAGGGACTCGGAGGAACGATAATGCAAAATGAATATCGTTACTGTCAACCCGTCGCCCTCCTGAACGGCGCTCGCCCAGGTCAGTCCGGTCGGGTCCGCTCCCTTTCGCCCTGCCCGCCAACCTCCCGCCTTCCCTCCACCCAGACCGACTCCACGGGATTCTCTCCCACCGTGTGGGCCACTTCCCGTTCGTCCCGGGTCTTCAACACCACGAGGTCGGCCCGGGCCCCCTCCCCGATCCATCCCCGGTCCCGGAATCCCAGGAGGACGGCGGCATTCCAGGTCACCGCCACGAGGGCTTCCGGAACCGTGAGTCCGCACCTGCGCACGGCCAGCGCCACCGCCAGGGGGAGGGACGGGGAGGGGGCCGACCCCGGGTTCCAGTTCGTGGCCACCACCACCGCACCGCCCCGATCCACGAGTTCGCGCCCCCTGGCCCATCGGCCATCCAGGTGGAATCCCGATACGGGAAGGAGGACCCCGGCGGTTTCGGAGCGGGCGAGTGCTTCCAGCGATTCCGAGGTGGAGGCCTCCAGGTGGTCCACGGACCGGGCCCCCAGCGCCACGGCCTGCTGCGTCATCCCCAGGTCCCGGAACTGGTCGGCATGGACGCGCACCGGATGCCCGGCTTCGCGGGCGGCCTCGAAGAGCGCCATGCACGCTTCCGGAGACCATGCACCCGCTTCGCAGAAGGCATCCACCGCCACACCGGGAAAGCGGGCCGTCACCTGGGGGAGGAGCTCGCGCACCACCCAGGCGGGAAAGGCCTCCGGCCCCCCGGGGGCGTCGTGGGCCAGGGCGTGCCCCAGGAGAGCCGTGGGCACGAGGGTCTGGGGGAGGATGGCACCGGCGCGTTCGATGGCCTCGAGCATCCGGAGCTCGGCCTCGGCCAGGAGCCCGTACCCGCTCTTTACCTCGAGGGTCGTGGTCCCGAGAGACAGGGCCCGATTCCCCCGGGCCACAAGCTCGGCCACCAGCGTTTCGAGGGAGGCCTCCCTCGTGGCCCGGACCGTGGAGTGGATCCCCCCTCCCCCGGCGAGGATCTCTTCGTACCCGGCGCCCCGGAGTCGCGCCTCCCACTCGTCGAGCCGGTCCCCGCTCCAGCAGGCATGGGTGTGAGCATCGACGAACCCCGGAAGGACGACCCGCCCGCCCAGCTCCACCACATCGACACCCTCACCCCCGGACCCGGTCCAGGCGTCGAGAGGGAGTGGAGACGGCCCCATGGCCACCACCCTTCCCTCCGCCAGGAGCACGTCGCCTTCCGGGAGGATCCGGAGGCGCCCGGCCTCCGGGCCCCGGAGGTAGGGGGTTGCCACCGAACCCGGAGGGATCGGGGTCACGATCCTCCCTCCCTGGAGCAGGGTGGCTCCCGTCATCCGCCCGCCTGGCGGCGTCCCCCGTCCCTTGGCGGGAGGGGAGGCGGCGCATCGGGCCGTTCTGCCACCCCCTGGAGAAAGGCCATGAAGAGGCGCACGGCGAGCCGGGCGGTGCGCCCTTCGGGGTCGTGGCGAGGTGCCAGTTCCATGATGTCGAAGAGTCGTACCCGGGGGTTCCGTCCGGCGGCGCGGACCCAGTTCTCGGCCCGGGCCGGTGACCACCCGGCGGGGTTCATGGCACTCACGCCCGGGGCGTACGCCTGATCGAGAACGTCCAGGTCCAGACTCACGAAGAGGTCCCCCTCCGGCCATGCACTGTCGAATCCGAAGCCCCCGATCTGACCCCCGTGCGCCTGGAACCAGGCCAGGTGCTCGGCGGAGTTGACGTGGGGGTCGAGCCCGAAGACATGGAGGGACCGGACCCCGCATTCCTCCACGATCCGTCGGAAGACCATGCCCGAGCCCTCCTTTTCCCGCACGTCGAGGTGGGCGTCGAAGTACACCCCGGTCAGGGGGGCATCGGTGGATTCGGCCAGGCCCCGGACCATGGCATAGGTCAGGTCGTGGCCTCCCCCGATCCCCACCGGAACGAGCTGGAGGTCGAGGAGGGCCCGGGTGACCCGGGTCACCCGGTCATGGGTCTCCGCCAGGGTGAGACCGGAAAGGACATCGCCGGCATCGAAGACCCCCGGAAGGGGTCCAGCCATGGAGTGGGCCGTCCCGTAGCGGGCCAGGGCGGAACGAAAGGCATAGGGTCCCTCTGCGGCCCCGATCCGCCCCCCATTGAGCCGGACCCCCAGGTCGTCGGCGAGCCCCACCATGGCGACCTGGCACCCTGCCGGGTCGGTGCGTGCGATGTGGCGCGCGAAGCGGTCCTCGCGGATGTCGTCGGGCCAGATGCCCGCCGTGGTGATCCGGCTCATGGGTCCGAGGGGTTGGAAGGTTCAGGCGGGACGGGAACGGTCACTCCGCGCTCCCGGGCGCAGGCCGCGGCCTCGGGGTACCCGGCATCCAGATGGCGGAAGACCCCCATGAGGGGATCGTTCTGCAGGACGCGTTCCAGCCGTCGCGCAGCAGCCGGTGTCCCGTCGGCCACCACCACCTGGCCCGCGTGCTGCGAGTACCCGATGCCCACCCCACCCCCATGGTGGAAGCTTACCCAGCTGGCCCCGGAGGCGGTGTTCACCAGGGCGTTCAGGAGGGCCCAGTCGCTCACGGCGTCCGAGCCGTCCAGCATGGCCTCCGTCTCCCGGTTCGGGGAGGCCACCGAGCCCGCATCGAGGTGATCCCGACCGATCACGATGGGGGCACCGACCCGTCCGTCGCGGACCATGTCGTTGAAGAGGAGGCCCGCCCGGTCCCGCTCCCCGTACCCCAGCCAGCAGATGCGGGCCGGAAGCCCCTGGTCGCGAAAGCGGGGGCGGCAGGACCCCAGCTCCCCCTGGAGAAGGGCATCGGGCTCGTCGTGACAGGCCAGGATCCAGCGCCGGAGGCCCTCGTCACCGGGGAAGAGCTGGAGAAGGGCGTGGTCCGTCGCGTGAATGTCGGCTGGATCGCCCGAGAGGGCCACCCAGCGGAAGGGGCCGCGCCCACGACAGAACTGGGGACGAATGTAGGCGGGGACAAAGCCGGGGAAGGCGAAGGCCCCGTCCAGCCCTCCCTCGAGGGCGCGCTGGCGGAGGTTGTTTCCGTAGTCGAAGGCCACCGCCCCCCGCTCCTGGAGGGCGATCATGGCCTCCACATGGCGCACCATGCTTGCCACGCTCCGGGCCATGTAGCCCTCGGGATCGGCGGCTCGCTCCTGCCGGGCCCGGGCCAGGTCCCATTCCTCGGGGACGTATCCCTCCAGGGGGTCATGGGCGCTGGTCTGGTCGGTGATCACGTCGGGGACCACGCCCCGCGTCAGGAGGCGCTCCAGGAGGGTGACGGCGTTCGCTTCCACGCCCACGCTCCGGGCCTCTCCCCTCTCGGCCAGCTCCATCGCCCGGTCGATGGCCCGGTCCACCCGCGCCTCGGGGGGGAGAGAACCGTCGTCCCCTCCTCGCTCCCCGAACCATTCGTCCAGGTATCGATCCTGATGGCGCTTGGCGAGGCGGCTGCCGTCCACGTCGGCCACGAGGCAGACGCCTCCGTTCATCGTCACGGAAAGGGGCTGGGCGCCTCCCATCCCCCCGCACCCCGCCGTGACGACGAGACGCCCCTTCAGGTCGGTCCCGAAGTGGGTCCGGGCGCAGGCGGCGAAGGTTTCGTACGTCCCCTGCAGAATGCCCTGGGTCCCGATGTAGATCCAGGAGCCTGCCGTCATCTGCCCGTACATGAGAAGGCCCCGGGCCTCGAGATCGTCGAAGTGGGCCTGCGTGGCCCAGTGCGGGACCAGGTTCGAGTTGGCCAGGAGGACACGGGGGGCTTCCTCGTGGGTCCGGACCACCCCCACCGGCTTCCCGGACTGGATGAGGAGGGTCTCATCGGGGGCCAGGCTCTCCAGCGCACGGACGATGGCGTCGAAGGCCTCCCAGGATCGGGCCGCCTTCCCGCGTCCTCCGTACACCACGAGGCGCTCCGGATGCTCGGCCACCTCCGGGTCCAGGTTGTTCATGAGCATGCGGAGGGCGGCCTCGGCCCCCCAGCTGCGGCACCGCATCTCCCGACCGCGGGGGGCGCGAATGACCCGGGTCATCGGCGCCTCGGGGTCGGACGACCGGGGGACGGCGGTACCCGGAGGTGGGCGTGCGAGGGGGAGGGAAGGTCCATGGGTTCAACAAGCTCCGAGCACGAGGTCCGGGCGGCAGGATGCTCCGGAAATAGCGGATCTTCCCGACCCGGACAAGGAAGCGACCCCGATCCCCTCCAGGGGGACCGGGGTCGCGTGAGGCCGTGCAGGGCCGGCGGGGTGCAGGGTCAGCGCTGCGAAATGGGCACGAAGTCCCGGGCGTCGGAGCCGACGTAGACCTGGCGCGGGCGGGCGATCTTCTGCTCGCCATCGTTCAGCATCTCTTCCCACTGGGCCAGCCATCCCACCGTGCGCGGAATGGCAAAGAGGACGGGGAACATTTCCACAGGGAATCCCATGGCCTGGTAGATGAGGCCGGAGTAGAAGTCCACGTTGGGGTAGAGGTTCCGCTTCACGAAATATTCTTCCCCGAGGGCGATCTTCTCGAGTTCGAGGGCGATGTCCAGAAGGGGGTTCTTCCCCGTGACCTCGAAGACCTCGTGCGCGGTGGTCTTGATGATGCTGGCGCGCGGATCGTACGACTTGTAGACCCGGTGCCCGAAGCCCATGAGGCGCCGCTCCCCCTTGCGGACACTCTCCATGAATGCCGGGATGTTGTCCACGCTCCCGATCTCGTTGAGCATCCGGAGCACGGCCTCGTTGGCCCCTCCGTGGAGGGGGCCGTAGAGGGCCGCCATGGAGCCGGCCAGCGCCGAATACGGATCGGCATGGGCCGAGCCGATGACCCGCATGGTCGTGGTGGAGCAGTTCTGTTCGTGGTCCGCGTGGAGAATGAAGAGAATGTCCAGTGCGCGCTCCAGACGCGGATCGATGGGGTACTCCTTCACCCCGATCCGGTAGAGCATGTTCAGGAAGTTCCCGCAATAGGAGAGCTGGTTCTCCGGATAGACCCAGGGGAGTCCCCGGTGGTGCCGGTAGGCAAAGGCGGCCAGGGTCGGCATCTTGGCCACGAGGCGGATCATCTGGATCCAGCGTGCATCCGGGTCGTGGACCTCCTTCGCCTCGGGATAGAAGGTCGAGAGGGCCGCCACCGACGAGATCATGATCCCCATGGCATGGGCATCGTACCGGAAGCCGTTCAGGAGCTTCGTGATGTTCTCGTGAATGTAGGTGTGAAAGGTCACATCGTGCGTGAACTGGTCGAGCTCGTCCTGGGAGGGGAGTTCACCCCGGAGGAGGAGGTAGGCCACCTCCAGAAAGGAACTCTGCTCCGCGAGCTGCTCGATGGGGTACCCCCGGTACCGGAGGATCCCGCGATCCCCGTCGATCTCCGTGATCGTGCTCCGGGTGGACGCCGTGTTCGTGAAGGCGGGGTCGTACGCCATCATCCCGAAGTCGCCTTCGTTCACCCGGATCTGACGGAGGTCCATGGCCCGGATCACGTCGCCCTCAAGGACGTCGATCTCGTAGTCCCGCCCCGTCCGGTTGTCCCGGATGGACAGGGTATTCCGTGGATCGTTTCCGCTCTCGCCCATCAGCCTCTCCTCTTCCTGGCAGGACGCGGCCGAGGCCGCGCAGGTCGCGTTTCAGTTCAGCATACAAACATCCCACTCCGGGGGGTCCGGGACAACCCCGCAGGGCCCGCCGCATGGCCCCCTCCGCCTGCGAGGATCCGGTCCCGAAGCCCCTCGGCCTCCTCCTGGCCGAGGTCGAGGGCGCGGGGATCCTCCTCCAGGGGGGGACGGGCGACCGGAACCGTGAGGGTGGCAAGGCCGCGGCGTCGCTGAAAGGGGTTCGAGACCACCTCCACCGACTGGAGTCGGGCCAGCGGAACGAGGGTGGTGACACGCTCCAGGATTCCCTCGCGAAACGCTGCGTGGGTGCCAAGGAAGGCCCACCCCAGCCCCCGCCATGCCCCCTCGGCCAGGGCCAGCCCCACGAGGAGAGCGAGAAGGCCTGCGCCCAGGGCGAGTCCCCCCTGCGACCCGGTCCAGCTCCAGGGGAGGAGGGCCGAGGGCCCGTGGCGGAGCGCGGGGGCGACCCAGGCCACGAGGAGTCCGAAGACGAGGCCGCGTACCCGGCGCCGGGCTCGGGCACCGGGCGGCATGGGGTGGAGGTGGGGGATGGGATGGCCCGGGTCCTCGATCGTGCGGGGGCGCGCCTTCCCCTCCTCGGGAAGGGGGGGCTCTCGAAGGGGGGCCTCGGGGGGCGCCCACCCGGATACCTGGGCCGCAAGGGCGAAGGCCCGGTCCCGGGAGCCTACGGGGAGGAGGACATTCGTTCCCGATCGCCGGTTCCGCGCATCGACCCTTCCCCCCACCACCACGGTGACCGCGGCGAGCCCCATGAGGCGCCGGAAGGGATTCTCCACCACCCGGACGGCCTGAATACGCCGAAGGGGCACGGTTTCCCGATGCTGGGTGAGGAGGCCGCGTTCCACGGCCAGGACGTCACCCCTGCGCCGCAGGGTGAAGCCCCAGTAGCCCAGCACGGTGAGGACGAAGGAGAGAACGAGGGAGAAGAGAAGGACGAGAATGGTGAAGCCCACAAGGAGGGCCACCCAGGGGAGGGCGGCCATGACCGGAGCCCACGACTCGGGATCACCGAACCACCCGCTGAACGCGCCCTGCCGGACGGCCTCGAACCCTACCCCCACCACCGCCAGACCGGCGCCGAGCCTTGACTCGGTGAGCCCGGCCACCACGACCTCTCCCCCGGGGAGGCGGAGCACCTCCTCTCCTTCGAGGTTCTCTTCGTCCACGCCCTCTCCGGGCGCCCCTTCCCCTCCCCCCCGGACGGTCTCCTCCCCTGCACCGACAATCGGGCCCTCCTCCCCTGCACCGGCGACGGGGGCCTCCGCCTGCTGCGCATTCTCCCGGGCTCGGTCCGACGCCTCCCCGGTCCCGGTCACCGGCGCCGCGGTCTGCACCGGAACCAGGGCATCGTCGCGAGGGGGCTTCGGCTTTCGAAGGAGGAGTTCGGCCCGAAGCGCCGAGGCCTGTTCGGGGGCGACCCCCGGGAGGGCGCCTTCGGTGGAAGCGCCCCCCAGCGCCTCGACCCGGACCTCGGTGACCCCAAGGAGCCGATGGAGGAGTCCACGTTCCAGGTCCACCGCCTGGATCCGTGCTCGCGAGATCACCCGTCGGCTCCGGAAGAGGAGCCCACGCTGAATCACGAAGCTCTCGTCCGTGACCCACCAGAGGGTGAGGCGGAGGCGGATGAGTCGTCCCACGAAGACCAGCCCCAGCCCCAGCGCCCACCACCGGAAGGCATCGCCGGCCACGAGGGCGATCCCGGCGAGCCCGAGCAGGAGATTTCGTCCCTCGAGGACCGCCACCGCCCAGGGGAGGCGCCCCGGAGCCTCGGGGGTGGGAAGCAGGGACGAGCCGGGTGCGCCTTCCGTCATGCGCCCTCGTCGTCCGCCTCGGGGGCAAAGCGCGCCAGCCGCTCCCGGAGGGATTCGGCCTCTTCCGCCTCGAGCCCGGGAATGAGGCCCGAGGTGCCCGGTGCCGCCGTGTGCACCACGAGTTCGGTGAGCCCCAGCCAGCGCTCCAGGGGGCCCTGCCGGGTGTCGACGAACTGGAGTCGTCGGTACGGGATCACGCTCACCCGGTGAACGAGGATCCCCCGGCGGATCCAGAGATCCGCGTCCCGCAGGGCGTAGCGCCAGCGGCGATAGCGGATCCCGGGAACCAGGAGGAGGATCAGGATCCACCACACCGCCACCGCCGTGGTCAGGGCACCGGGGGGGACGGAGGCCGGGAGGGGAAGGTGGTCTCCCCCCCAGTGCTCGAGGGCCGCCACCCCCGCCGTCCAGACCACGGCGCGGATCCCCGTGCTCAGCCGCCAGAGGAGCCGGACCCTTGGATCGAGGAACCGGAGGGCGGGGGCGGGAGTCGGGGAAACCTCCGGGGATTCGGGGGTCGAAGTCGGAGGATCACCGGGGAGGGTCACGAGGATTCCGGGGGGTCGGGAGGAAGGAGCATGGGCGTGTGGGGGATCCCGTCTTCCAGGTACCCCCGGCCCGCGGGGATGAATCCGAGCGCACGGTAGAAGGGGACGACCCGGTCCTGGGCGGCCAGGGCCACGGGAAGGTGCGTGCCCCACCGGGCCCGGGTCTCGGCCATGGCCCGCTCCATGAGTTCCCGCCCCACGCCGCGTCCCCGCACGCTTTCGTGGGTGATGACCCGTCCGATGGAGGGACCCTCGGGATGCGCCACCCCTGGAGCGAGGAGCCGGGCGCAGGCAACGACCTGGCCCTCGGGGAGGGTGGCGGTGAGGTGAAGGGCCCCTTCGTCCTTTCCGTCCAGGTCCTGGTAGGCACACGCCTGCTCCACCACGAAGACCTCGATGCGAAGCATCAGAAGCCGGTAGAGGTGAAGCGGGTCAAGGTCATGAAAGGATTGCAGTTGCCATTGTAGTCGACCAGCTGAAGGCGAGGTCATGATCGAGGGCCTCCCGAGCGTTCAGGGGGATCGAGTGGGGGGATGAAGGAACCCGGACGTGGGGAGCTCCCCCCTCCGGACAGGAGGAATCCCCGCCGCGGAAAGGCTGCACGCCGCGCCACTGCCCACCCGAGAAGGACGGCGGCCATTCCCACCAGCGCGTCGGTGATGTCGAACATCCTCCCCTCCACGAAGATCTGGCCCCCCTCCAGCAGAAGGGCGAGCATCACCCCGGGAAGGGGGCCGTCGAGGAGGCGACGGGGGGCCAGGGGCCACACCGCGAAGAGGACGCCCACCGGAAGGAGGAGTGCAGACTGCCGGGCGATGTCGGTGGCGGAGAAGAGGTCGAAACGCTGGGCGTGGGCCAGCATGGGCAGGAACTGGTGGAAGGAGATCCCGTCCGAAAGGGCGTCCCATGAGGTGACGAGGGTGAGAGGCCGCCAGCTCCAGAGGGCCAGGCAGGCCGCGTAGACCGCAAGGAAGAGGAGGGGGCGGCGACTGCCCCGGAAACGGACACTGAAGGGGGGAATCCACCGCGCGCCGGCCCAGCCTCCCAGGGCAAGGGCGAAGGCATGGAGGAGGATGGCGCCAGCCGAGATGGGGTGACCGGCCACCCCGGCCGCGACCTCCACGAGGGTAAAGAGGGGGAGGGAGGCGAGGGCCACCCTTCGCCAGGACCTCGCGAGGTCCGTTCCCCCTTCGGCGAGGGCGGCTACGGCCAGGAAGCCGGCCGGAAGGAAGAGGGGAAGGTGGTGAAGGGGGAGTTCGCCCAGGGTGCTCCAGGAGAAGTGGGCGAGGGCCCGGCCGAGTCGTTCTCCCACTCCGCCGCCGGAACCGGGGATCATCCCGGGTTCCAGGAGGGGGAGGAAGGCCTCGAGGAGTACGGCGAGCCCGTAGGCCCCGGCCAGGAAGAAGGCGGGAAACCCGAGGTAGGAGGCCGAACTCCGGCCCCCCTCGAGCCCCCGACTCATGGCCAGCAGGACCCCGGCGCCCAGCGCACTCCCCACCGTGTTCGTGATGAAGTCCCAGATCGACGTGTCGCGGAAGATGGAAAGGAGCTGGATCGATTCCACCGACACACTCACGAGGGACCCCAGGAGCGTGGCCCTCCCGATGATGGCGAGAGGGGAAGCCTTCTGCGGGGCCGTGGCGGCCCAGACGGCCCCCCATCCGGCGAAGAGGAGGATGTTCCGGACCGCATCCACCACGTCGCGCCCGGTGAAGGTGAGGTCGAAGGCCCCGGCGAGCCGGGTCCCCATCCCTTCGGCACTCAGGTCCCACCCGGTGGCGGGAAGGGTCACGAGGAGGATGATCCCCAGGTAGGACCATCGGGGCCAGGTGGGGAAGGCAGGGGGTGGAGGGGCTGGAGGAGGAGGCACCGGAGGGGACATGCACCGGAGGGGAGGAGCGAGGGGGGCGCGGCGCGACCGGGAAGGCCCTGAAAGGTAGCGATCCGCGGGCGGCGCGCATCCCGTGTCCGAAGGTCGGCACGGGCCGTCCCCCCTTGCAGGGCCACCTGCGGGAGGAGGCACGCCCGGCAGGGCAGGAATGGAGAGGGCTCATGGGGCGGGCATCGGGTGCCGATACCCGAGGTACCGTGTTCGGGCCCAGGAGCGTGTCCGAGTGATGGGGTACGAACACGACCTGCCTCCCGTGAATCGACCTCCCCGAACCGGAACCCCCTTGTCTGCCTCCGAACTCCTCCCGGATTCCTCCCTCCCCCGGGGCGAAGCTCTCCTGGAGCGCATCCTGGGTTCACGGACCCTTCCCTCCCCTCCGGCGGTGGCCATGCGTCTTCTCCGCCTCGCCCCCGACCCGGAGGTGGACGATGCGGCGCTGGCGGGCGTCCTGGAAATGGACCCGGCCCTCTCGGCCCGCGTCCTCCGGATGGCGAACTCCGCGTACTTCGCCCTCCCTTCGGAGGTGCGAACCCTGGATCGGGCCCTCCCCGTGCTGGGGCGGGGTGCGGTGACCTCCCTGGCCCTGAGCTTTTCCCTCACGGACGACTCCATGCGGGGCGGGCCCCTGGCCGATCACTTCCGTCGCTTCTGGCTGCGCTGCGCCGTGCAGGCCTCCGCCGCCGAGACCCTTGCCCGGTATCGGGTCCGGCACCCGGCCCCCGAGCTCTTCATTACCGGGCTCCTCCTGGATCTGGGTCAGCTGGCCCTTCTCAAGACCACGGGGAACGCCTATGCCCGGGTGCTGGACAGGGTGCGGACGGGTGTGGAGGAGGAGGGGGACCCGGGGGACTCCGCGCCTTCGGGATCGTCGGGGAGCGCCACCGATCCCTGCGGGAGGCATGGCGAGGGGATGGATGCCCTCACCCGTCTGGAGGAGGAGGTGTTCGGGATAGGCCATGCCCGGGTCGGGGCCGCCGTGCTCGAGGCCTGGGGGATCCCGGCTTCGATCCATTCCGTGGTGGCGCGGCACCACGATCCCCTCCCCCGCGAGGGGACAACCCGGGCGGAGGACGCGGTTCTCTCGGCCATGCAGGCCGCATCCCGGGTGGCGGATTGCTTTCTTCGGGTGTCTCCAACGCGCTCCCTGACCTCCCTCTCGGCGCATCTCCAGGATCGGCTGAATCTCCCCGACGAGGAAGTCATCCGCTTTCTCCTCGAGACGGATGAGCGGGTGCAGGAAGCGGCCACGGTCCTCTCGGCCGAGACGAGCGGACGCATGACGGCCGAAGAGCTCATGGCCGAGGCCGCGGACCACTGGTCCATGCTCGCCCTGGAACGGGAGGCCCGGGCGCGCAGGTCGGATGCGGAGGGGACGCCTTCCCCTCAGCCCGCCGAGATCTCGGCCCTCCGCGAAGAGAACGAGGAGCTTCGTCGCCAGGTGTTTCTCGATCCCCTGACGCGCCTCTATAACCGGCGCTTCATCGACGAGATGCTCGAGCCCGAGGCCCGGCGCGTGGCCGAGGACTCGCGCCCCACCGGGGTCCTCTTCCTTGACATCGACCACTTCAAGGGGGTGAACGACGCCCTGGGCCACGCCGTGGGCGACCAGGTTCTGGTGGGGGTGGCGCGCCGACTCCAGGGGATGCTCCGATCGAGGGATCTCTTCGCCCGGTACGGGGGGGAGGAGTTCGTGATCCTGGCCCGGAATGCACCCCTTCGGGGCCTCGTGGCCCTTGCCGATCGACTCCGTGCGGCGGTGGAGGAGGAGCCCTTCGAGGTGGAGGGTGCGTCGCTCCGGGTCACCGTGAGCGTGGGAGGTGCGGTGGCCCACACCGAGGCGGGGGTTCCACCGGACCTGGAGGCCCTCGTGATCCTGGCGGACCAGGCCATGTATGCCTCGAAGAAGCGGGGGCGGAACCGGGTGACCCTCCGGGGTCATGACGGGACCCTTGTGACCGGACCCAACGAGCTGGTGGAAGCGGCACGGCTCGCGGCCGGGAATGGGCGGGAGGGAGAAGGCGGAGACGCGGGGGCAGGTCCCGCAACCGCCCTCCCCGCCCCCCAGCTGGTGTACCCTGCACCGCGCCCGCCGGGGGGGCTCCCACCCGAAGTTCGACCCGGTCCGGCGGAACCATCCACCCCCGGGGAGGGACTGGGAACCCGGGTTCGGGGGTGGTTCAGGTTCCGCTGAGCGGGAGCGCAGGAGCCCCGTGAAGGCCTGGAAACGGTCGGGCTCCCGGGCGGGGCCGGGGCGCGCGGAAGGGAGAGACCGGTTGCCGCCATCCGGGGCGCGGGATGGACCGGGGCAAGGGCACCTTGTCCCTTGCAGGACCGGAAGTACGCGTACCAGATTGAGAACGGGAACGCCCCGTCCCGAGAGGGCGCAGGGGTGTTCCCGGGTCGGGATTGGCACCGTCGGGTCTCCGCGTCCCCCCGTACGCCCGCGCGCCTCCCCTTGGCCATCCGGCTCGCCCGTGCCCTGCGAAGGCCCCGGGGCTGTGTAGGAAGGGTCCCCTTCCAGCCGGTCGTCCTGACCGAGCCTGACCATGTCCACCCTGCGGATTCGCCTTTTCGGCGGCCTGGTCGCACATCGGGGAGAGGTGCCCCTTCCCTCGATTCCCACCCATCGCGCGCGGGTCCTCCTCGCCTACCTGGCCCTTCATCCCCACCGGGAGCACCATCGGGACGTACTCTGCGGGGTCCTCTGGGGGGAGCAGGCGGAGTCCGAGGCCCGAAAGGCCCTGAGAAGCGCCCTCTGGCGAATTCGGAGCGTCCTGGAGCCCGGCGAGGAAGACCGGGGACGGGCGCTCCGTGTCGAGGGAGAGAGGATTGCCTTCCCCGGCCGCGAGGAGGCCTGGGTCGATGTCTCGGCCTTCGAGGAGGGGCTGGCCCGGGCCCGGGCATTCCGCCTTCCGGGTACAGCCGGAGCCATCGACGCCCTCACCGGAGCCCTGGGGCTCTACCGGGGTGAGCCTCTGGAGGGGATGTACGAGTCGTGGTGCTGCTCGGTGCGGGAGCGCCTTCAGCTGGCCCGTCTCGATGCCCTCGAGGAGCTCCTCCTGCACCACCAGGCGCGGGGGGAGTGGCTCCCCGCCATCCGTGCGGCCCGGGAGATCCTTCGCATGGATCCCCTGCGGGAGCATGTGCACCGCGCCCTCATGGCCGTGCATCTGCAGCGGGGCGATCGGCCCTCGGCCCTTCGACAGTACCGGGCGTGCGAGGGACTCGTCCGCGCCGAACTCGGGGTCGAACCCCTTCCCGAGACCCGGGCCCTGCACCAGGCAATCCGGGAACGAGGGGAGCTGCCTCCGGGGGAAGGTGTTCTCCCTTCCTCCCCTCCTCCTGTGGCCCCCCCCTCCGACTACCCGGGCGATGCGGAGCTTCGGGAAGCCGTGGAGCGACTTTCCGCCCTCGTCCTCGAGCTCGATGCGGCGCGCACCCCCTCCCTCTCCTCTCCTTCTTCGGGGCGCTGACGTCCGAGAAGCGCGAGGACGTGGGCTCGCTGAAGGGCATACGCTCGAACCCCGAAGAGCCCGGCGCCAGCGGCCAGAATGCCCACCGTCCCGCTTGCCCCGATCCCCTCGATCCATCCGCGGGCGCCCTCGAGGAGGAGGACGAGGAGAAGGAGAACGGCCATGCTCCGTGCTCCCCGTTCGCCCGCCTCTCCCGGACTTCGCCCCTGCAGCTCGGCGGAGATGTACCCGACCAGGGTAAAGGCCCCCAGATACTCCAGGGTTCGCATGAGGACGGCGCGCGAGAGGAGGTCGGAGCCCGGTGCGAGGGTCCACCCCCCGACCCAGTGCCCGGAGACGGCACCCAGGGGCCAGAGGGACGAGAGCGCGAGGTAGAGGGCGAAGAGGGGGAGGACCATGCGGAGCGTCGGGAGTTCGACCCGGCGCTCCCCGCGGAGACGTGTGGCCCGTTCGGTGGCCACGCTCCGGAGCCATGCTCCCCCCACGGCGAGGGCGGCACCGCCCGCCAGGACCTCGGGGCGCCGGATCGCCCCGGGAAGGGCCATCACCAGAAACCAGAGCGCGGCGATGAGGAGGAGAGGACCCCGCCCCCGGGCCCTCCCCTTTCCGGGGGCCAGGTACCCTCCATGAAGGGCACCCAGGAGGGCCCCCCCGAATGCAGCCAGGGGAAGGAGAAGCCAGACCCGCTCGCTCCCGGCGCTCCCGAAGGCCACGAGCCATGGGAGGGGGGTGAGAAGAAGAAGGAGACCGGCGAGGGGGAGGTCCAGCGCCTGGAGGGCGGGATGGGTGTGGCGGAGGTGGAGGCGCGGGCGCAGCCGGTCCATGGCCAGGGCCCCGAGCGCTGCGCCCAGGGCATTCGTCGAGACATCCACCGGCGAGGTGAAGCGATCGGCGAGGAAGAGTTGCCCCATCTCGATGAGAAAGCTCAGGCACCCCCCGGCGGCCCCCACCAGGAAGATCCCGCGCCACCCCCTGAAGTGGGCGGATCCATCCGACCGGGGCGCCCAGATCCCCCGGAGAAGCAGGCCGAAGGGGAGGAACATGATCACGTTGAGGATCACGTCTTCCATGTCCACCCGCGTATCCACCCTCCACCTTTCGGGCCAGGCGAAATCGAAGGGGGCCCAGGTCACGAAGAGGGTCGCGACCCCCAGGTATCCCAATGCCGCCCACCCGAGTCTGGCGCCCGTGAGAGCGGGGGCCGGGAGGGGAGAACGGGAAACGAGGGGAGGATGCAGGGGGCTCACCCTCCCGGTATCGGTCGCTCGGCCAGGGTCTGAAGCACGAGGGCGATGGTCGGGGGCCGGAAGGAAGGATGCGTGGGGGGCGGAGGTCGACCCCGGGCGCCCGGGGCAGCGGTTTCCGGGGGTGGCGCCTTTGTTGCAGACCTTCCCGGAACACGGAACGGGGTTGAACCCGGTTCGTGCATCCTCCGCTTCCCGAGACTTCCACGCTTTCCTCCCTTCGCCCGCCATGATTTTTCCGCGCTCCTTCCGTGCTCCTTCGCCACGCCGGTTCCCCTCAGGACCCGGGACGGGCTCCTGCGGAAGTCCCGGGGCGGGGTCCCGGGGGGGGTGGCTTGCTCCGTCAGGACGACTCCTGGCGCTCCTGCTTCCCGCATGGGTTCTTGCGGCTTGCGACGGAGACCCGTCGGGGACCCCGCTGGCCGTCACCATGGAGGTGGCGGCTACCCTGGGCCTTCCGGTTTCAGCCGGGGAGACGGGAACCCTGGAGCTCCGTGCCTTTCGGGAGGGCGATGGAGGGAGCGCCCCTCCCCTGGGCACCCTTTCCATTCCCGTGGAAGAGGGGACCCGGAGCTGGAGCGGAACGCTCTCCGGCCTCCCCCCGTCCACGGCCCTCCGGGTCGAGGGGGTCCTGACCGGTGCCGACGGCGAGGGACCCCGGTGGAGCGGGGAGGCCTCCCTCCTCCTCCCCGCCGCAGGGACGCGGGGCGTATCCCTCCTCCTCCGGGCCGGACCCCCGGCCAATGCCGGCGTGCTCCGAGCCGCCTTCCAGGTCCCGGGGCCTCTCCGACTGGAAGTGGGAGAAGAGGTTGCGGTGCCCTTCACCGTCGAGGGGGGGGAAGCCGGGGATGCACAGGTGGTCTCGCTCGATGCGGGGAGGCTGCGGCTTCTCTCCGTCGAACCCGGAAGCGGAGGCTCGGGGGTGGTCCGCGTGGAGGGGGTGCAACCCGGGAGCACCCAGCTTCTCCTCCTCTCGGGGTTCCGCCTGGCCCAGCTGGGGGTCGAGGTGGCCGAAGCCATCTCCACCCTCGAGGTCACCCCCGACGGGGAGAAACTCACCGCCCTCGGCGACTCCCTGGTCCTGGCGGTTCGTGCGCTCACTCCGTCCGGGGTGGAGCGCCCCCTCCCCGGCCCGGTGGAGTGGACGAGCAGGGACCCGGAGGTCGCCGTTGTGGAGGGGAATGGTGTGGTGGTGGCGGCCGGGAACGGGGAGGCCCGGATCGAGGCCCGCATCGGCTCCCTCTCCGGCGTGGTGGGGGAGGCCCGGGTGGAGGTTCGTCAGCGGGCTGCCGTTCTGGAGGCCCTGGAGGGCGAGGGACTCGTCGGGGTCGTGGGAATGCCGGCCTCCCCCCTTCCCCGCCTTCGGGCCCTGGATGCCCGGGGGAACCCGGTTCCCGGGGTTTCCGTGACCTTTGCCGCCACCGCAGAGGGGGCCCTGGTGGAGGGGGCCACCCGAACCACCGACGCTGAGGGAGAGGCCGCCGTGGGAGGATGGCGCTTCGGGACCCGCCCCGGGATCCAGCGACTGGAGGCGGTGGCCGAGGGCGGCCTCCTCCTTCGCTTCACGGCCCAGGTCGGGGCGGGAGCGCCGGTCGCCCTGGAGGCCAGATCTCCCCAGGACCAGGAGGCGCGGGTCGACGAGGCCGTGGCGGATCCACCCCGCGTTCGGGTTCTCGACGCCTTCGGGAATCCCCTGGTCGGGGTCGTTCTCGGGTTCGAACCCCTGGGAGGCCGGGGGGTGGCCACCCCCTTCACCGTCTCCACCGATGCTGCCGGGGAGGGAGAGGTCGGAGAATGGCGCGTGGGCACCCGGGTGGGAACGGACACCCTCCGGGTCCGGGTGGAGGGGATGGAGGAAGGGCCCGCTGCCCTCCACTTCCTGGCCCAGGTCGGCGCCGGAGACCCTGTGGCCCTCCTTCTCCTGGAGGGGGAGGGACAGGCCGCCGGTGTGGGTACGCCCCTGGCGGTGGACCCCGTCTTCCGGGTGGTGGACGGGTTCGGGAACCCGGTGCCCGGGGTCCCGGTTACCTTCACGACGGAAGACCCGGGGGGTGCGGTGCAGCACCCGGAGCGGGAAACCCTCCCTGCCGGAGTGGTCACTCCCGGCCCCTGGACCCTGGGAACCGTGGCCGGACTCCAGCAACTCACCGCGACGGCGGGCACGGCGTCGACGACCATGGAGGCCCAGGCCCTCGTGGGGAGCGTGACCGCGCTGGAGATCGTGGCGGGAGATGCCCAGACGGGGACGGTGGGGGCGGCCCTCCCGGTGCATCCCACGGTGCGGGGCGTGGATGCCTTCGGGAACCCGATCCCCGACCTTCCCGTTTCCTTCGCCGTTACCTCCGGCGGGGGGGGCGTGGCGGGGGCCTCGACGAGCACCGATGCCAACGGGGTAGCCCACTCCGGGGCATGGACCCTTGGCCCTGTCGCAGGCTCGAACACCCTTTCCGCGACTGCGGCCGGCGTCTCGGTCACCTTCCATGCGACCGGGACGGTTGGAAGCCCGGCAGGGCTCGCCATCGTGGAAGGCGATGGGCAGACGGGTGAGGTGGGTTCATCCCTCCCCGTGGCGCCCCGGGTGCGCCTTCTCGATGGCTTCGGAAACCCCGTCTCCGGGGCTTCGGTCACCTTCTCGATCGTGGCCGGAGGTGGGAGCCTGGCGGGCCCCCTGGCGACGACGGGGCCCGATGGCGAGGCGGCCTCGGGGCTCTGGACGCTCGGGCCGCTGGGAGGCCCGAACCGAGTCAGGGCCGTGGCCGGAGGCTTCCAGGTGGAGTTCGAAGCGCTGGCCACCGTTCCCTGCCTTGTCCTGGCCGAAGGTGAAGCCTACGAGACGACGCTGCAGGGCGCCCAGACCCTCTGCTTCGAGGGAGGCGCAGGGGGCGCCGAGTTCACCTGGATCCCGGCAAACACCGGATCGTCGTTCCAGAGCCTTCAGGTGGAAGGCGCGAACGTGATTCCCGTGGCGGGGCCGCCCTCCCCCTTCCTTGCCGCCGCCGGGGTTTCCCCTCTGCTTCATCCCGGGGGCGCAGGCGGATTCGTGGGGAGCGAACCCACGGCCTCCTTCGGGAGTCCCCCGGGGCTCCGCCTCTCGGATGCCCTTGGACTCGCCCTCGCGGGCGGCTCATCGGGCGGGGACAGCAGGGCCTCGGCGGCCCGCCTGGCGGCCCGTTTCGGTGGAACCGCCGTGGAGGACGAGATCGCCCTCCCCCTCATCCCCTCCGGGATCCCCGATGCTGGCGACCCGTGGGTCCTCAATGTGGCTCCCGCGTGTGACGGCCCCCGGGAAGATCGAGCCGGGACGGTGGCCGTGGTGGGGTCGCACGTGATCCTCGTGACGGACGACGCCAACCCCGCGGGCGGCTACTCCCCGGGGGAGCTGGCGGATCTGGCGGCCGAGCTGGACGCCGTGGTCTACCCGGCGGTGACAAGCGCCTTCGGTTCCCCCACCGATCTCGATGGGAATGGCCGGATCGTGGTATTCCTCACCTCGGTGGTGAATGGCGAGCTCTCGGCGGGGAACTTCAACCGGTCCTTTGTGCGCTCCGATCTCCGTGATCTCCTGGCCGTGGAGGACTGCCCCCGGAGCAACCGGGGCGAGCTCCTCTACGCGGCGGTCCCCGATCCGGCCGGGAGCGAGACCTTCGTCAGCCTTCCGGCTTCCGTGGCCCTGAACCAGACGGCAAGGGGCGTGGCGCGGGAGCTCAGAAACGTGATCGGGGCCGGGGCCCGCCTCCAGCTTGGCGCCGCCGACGAGGCCCCCTGGCTGAATGCAGCGCTCAACGCCGTGGCCGAGGAGCTGGCCTTCTTCGCGGCCTCGGGAGACCTGGAGCCGGGAATGAACCTCGGCGTGGCAGACCTCCTGGCCTCGGGCGTCCGGATCGCGGCGATCAACCGCTACGGGGCCGCCAACCTGTTCGCCCTGGACGCCGCGGTCCAGGCCCCTTCGGCAGCTGCCACATTCACCACGGCCTCCACACCCTCCGACGCCGAGCTCGGGCTGGCCTGGGCCTTCCTTCGCTACGCTGCGGACCGGACGGGGGGGAGTCAGAACACCTTCTGGGCGAGCCTGACCCAGACCACCCTGACCGGGGCGGCGAACCTGGACGCGGCCACGGGGGGAGAGACGTCGGAATGGTTCCGCGACTTCCTCGCGGCCCTCTACGCCGATGATGTGGTGGCGGGGCTCGAACCCCGCCATACCCTTCCAAGCTGGCGCTTTCGCGACATCTTCGCCGGATCGGCACTGGGAACCTTCGCCCTCGAGGTGACCTCCCTCGATGCGGGCGTCCCCGCACCCCTCGGCCTGGTCGCAGAGGGAGGAAGCGCCTTCGTCCGCTTCGGGGTCGCGGCCGGGGAGACCGGAACCGTGACCGTCCTCTCGGGGGGGAGTCCGCCGACCTCCCCCGAGCCCGTCATCGTGATCCGGACGCGGTGACCTCCGCCCGCCACGCACGGAGGAGCTCCACGGCCCTCAGGGTACCGTCCCCGTTCTCGAAGCGGGGGCGGAGCGTGCGGTAGCGGGCCAGAACGCGCTCGGCCTCCTCCCGGATGGCGAGATCTTCCGGGAGGGGGTCGTGCCCCTTCGGGACAGCGTAGACGAACCGGCCGGTCTCCCCCGAGTGCACGGGGAGCTGGAAGAAGTCCCGTTCCACGAAGTCACCGGTCCGTGCCATCTCCTCCGCCGCCTCCACGAAGAAGCTTACCGCGTGCTCGGGGTAGCCGAAGAGGTAGCCGTACCCTCGGAAGCGGGGCCCGGACTCCTCGAACTCCACCACGGTCACCACGGTCCCCGGGTCGGCTCCAGGCGTGAACCCCCACTGCCCCCAGAAGGAGGCCGCCCGCGCGAGGGCCTGATCGAGTGTCCCCTGGTGGGTCACGAGAAGCTGGACCGACCGGATCCGTTCCTGTGTGGCACGGAAGGGGACCACCACCACCCGCACCGGTCCGCAGTGAAGGTGGGAAACCACGGCATGGAGTTCTGCCAGCTCGGCGAGAACGGGATTGGCCGGATCCATGGCTTCCCGGAGGCCGGCTGGAGCAGAAGGATCCCGGGCCAGCTCGCCCCGGCGCTGGTCGAGGGTACTGATGGGCTTGAGCGGAAGGGCCTCGGGGGAATGCGAGAGGAGCGTGTAGAGAGCCTCGTTCTCCAGCCCCCGTGCCAGGAGAGAATCGGCCATGCTCCGCTGCACGGGGGAGAGCGCGTCGAGGGGGAAACAGACGTTTGCCTCCTCACCCGAGGGGGGCTGCGCCTCCCCGCCAGGCCCGGGCAAGGGGGCGGGCATGCCCTCGGCTGCAGAGCCCTCGGGAGTGGGCGTCGTTCCGCACCCGGGAAGGAAGCCGAGGGCCAGGAGGAGGAGGGAAACGGAGAGGAAGGATCGACGGGTCGGGTGCATGGTTCGGAAGATGGGGGGTGACGAGAAGGCCCGATCCGGGTCCGGCGAATCGCTTCTCATCGCTGAAGGAGGGTGGCGTGGAGCCCTGCAAGGGTCCGGAATCGACCCCCCGGAGCGAGGTGCACGGCATCCTCCTCCTGCTCGTGGCGAAGGTGGGCGCCCTCCACGGAGAGGGAGGCGCGAAGATGGAGGGGACCGAACCCCTGCGCGAGGGAGAACCCCACGCGTCCCCTCGGGAGCCGGGCCAGGAGGTACTCGGGGCGCACCACGAGAGGGGTCACCGCGGTGGGGCGGTCCGATCGCCAGGTCGAGGAGAGGGGGAGGCTTGCACCCACCTCCACACCGATGCCCCGAGGGATCAGCCGTTCGGTTCGGGAAGGCACCTGCAGGACCTCCCATCCCCCCGAGACCTCGAACCCCTGCACGGTCCACCGCGTTTCCGCCGCCAGGTCCTCTCGATGGAGGTGAAAGACCTCCGCTTCCAGGCGGTGGCGCCGGGCCGTTCCACGGGCATGGCCTTCGGTCGAGCGCGGTCGGGCGGAGGTGAAGCGGAGCTGGAGCCGGGCATCGGTGTCGAGCACGTTCACCTGCCGGAAGACCGGGTCGGTTCCCTCGCCCCGGCGAATCCCCGCAGCCCACCCCAGCGTCCGGACATCTCCCTCGAGCACACCCCGAAGCGTCCCTTCGAGAGCCCGGAGGTGGCCACCATCCTCCGGGCGGGCAATCCCCTGCCGGATGGAATCGGCATGGAGCCGAAGTGTCGCCGCCAGGACGAGGTCCATCTCTTCCCGGACGCGAACGCCCTGGAGTCCGAGTCCCAGGGTTCGCCCCTCTCGGGTTCGGACCGCCCGCACGAGCTGGGTCCGGTCGAAGGTGCCGTGGCCCCGGAAGCGATGGACGAAGGGATCGTCTCCCGCGAAGTACCCGATCTCACCCTCCTCCCGAACACTGCCGGCCTCGAGGTGCACCCCCAGGGTCCAGGCTTCCCCAACTCGGTCCGGTCCCCCGGAGGTCCAGGCCAACCCGGGGGTCAGCCGAAGGTCGCGCAGTCGAAAGAGGGGCCGGGGATCGTTCCGGCGGGCGCCCTGGGCATAGGTCGCATCGAGCCCGACCCCAGCCGAGAACGTCGAGTGTCGCGTGCCGACCCTCCCACCCAAGACCACATCGTCGCGGCTCCAGTCGCCTCCCGTGGAGTCACTCCACACGAAGGGGGTCCCGCCGTAGGGGTCCGCCACGGCGGCCCAGCGCACGGCTCGTCGAGCGCTTCGGGTATACCGGAAGCTCCCCATGGAAACCCACGGTCTCCCCGCTGAATCCGAACCACCTGCCCCTTCCCCCGCCACCCTCGAGCCTCCCATGGCGAGGGCAAGCGCCTGGGAGGACCGGGGGTCCCGGACCCTGCGGAGGTCCCCGGCCTCGTGGTGAAGCGTGGTTCGAAACCATCCGCCGACGGGAAGGGGCAGCCCCTGCCTCCCCTGCAGGGCGAGTCCTGCAGGGTTCCCCCCCTCCCGCCATACCCCGGGGAGGGTGTCGCCTTCGGGGAGGAGGAGAGAGCCGGGCGCATGCAGTCGGAGGGTGGCCTCCAGGGGTGCATGCTGGGCCTCGAGGAGGGTCGGGGAGCCCACGAGCATCAGGGCGAGACCGCCGGCCAGGGACCACCCCCCCTGGCCGGCGCGCCTTCTGCTCGGAACCGACCGAAACGGTCGCGGTGTGCCGTGCATGTTCAGGTCAGTTTCCACGCGGGGTGGGGGGGGAAGCCACCTCGAAGTCCGCCGCGCTGTTGTTCGTATCCTGGTAGACGACCCGGTCCCCGATGACCCGCGCCACCCGGCGCCGGACCGACTCCGAAGTGTAGGTGCCGGAGGCATGGATGAACCCGGCATCCACGGCCGCGGGGAGCCGCTTGAAGGGGCCGGCCTGCGCATTCTGCATCGCTTCCACCCCGTCCAGGACCCGGCCCACCGGGATCCGGATCACCGGTGCGCTCGTGGGGGCCTGCCCCGGAATGATCACCGCCTCGAAGCTCGCGAACTCCCCCTCCACAAGGACCATGGCCGGCCCGAAGACGGGCACGAGGGCGTAGAATCCGCCGCGGCGATGGAGCATCTCCATGTTCGGCACGGTGGGGGAGTCCAGGTCCTGGGAGTCGGGTACATCCACGTACATCTCCCAGTCCGCATCGCCAAGGTCCACAGGGGAGCCGGGGTTGGCGTCGGGATCGGAGCGGTGATTGATCCCCTGCTGGGCAATGAGAATGCTCCCGCCCGGGGGCACCGGGTGGTCCGTGGGTCCGCCCGGGATTCCCCAGACGGCCTCGGCGTACACGTGGTCGGGGTCGTCCTGGAAGGGGGTGGGCTGGGAGGCAGCGTTGATCTGTCCGGCCACCCCATGGATCGAGGCGAGCATGAGTCCGCCGGCAAAGAGGGTGTCCGTCGAGTTGTTCACGATCTCGAAGAACTGGTCGAAGAAGTAGTTGCCCCCGGAAGGCCGCGCCGATCCGGTGTAGTACATTTCCCTGATCACCCACGACCCCACGGCCGAGCCGGCCAGCCGAAGCGTGAGGGGCTGGCCCCCTGTGGCCGAGGTCACCTGGAAGGATCCCTGAAGGGCGTTCAGTTCCACCGCCTGTGCGATTCCCGTGAGCTGCAGGGCTTCGGAGGCCTGAAGCGGAAGGTTGGCCGAGACCTCGTAGCTTCCGGGGAGGACCCCGGAGAAGGTGGCCTGCCCCTGGGCGTTCGTGGACAGGGTGTCGGCCTCGCCCCGCTCCGCGCTCCGCAGGATGACCCGGGCATTCGGAGCCTCCACCTGGGCGTACGAGGGGGGGAACTCCACCTGAACGGTGAGGTCCACCGTCTGGAGCCGGGTACCTTCGTCGTCGCACCCCGCCATCATGAGGGGAAGGCCCAGGAGGAGAAGGCTCAGGCTGGGGCGTCGGGAGCGTCGCCCACGGGCCGTCTTCGGAGCAGGGGAGCCTCCGGTCGAGGCGCCGGAGAGGAATCGAGTGACGAATCGTTCGTTCATGGTGGATCCAGGGTAGCGGAAGGTGAGACGAGAAAAGGGTGG
The DNA here is from genome assembly GCA_050485885.1 of Gemmatimonadales bacterium. Classification (GTDB taxonomy): domain Bacteria; phylum Gemmatimonadota; class Gemmatimonadetes; order Longimicrobiales; family Gaopeijiaceae; genus SKNW01. The sequence continues at coordinate 144,839 of JBJHCG010000006.1, forward strand.
GGCGAGGCGTCAGAGCCCCACCCGGGAGACGAGCTCCATCCCGAAGAAGAGGGGTGGGTTGCGCTGGACGAATCCGCCGGTCCGCGGGCTCTCCCAGAGCGGCCGATGGGCCAGGGCGTTGTTCACGAAGAAGGCCATTTCGAGCCCTCCCGCGAGCGCCTTCGAGAGCCGGAGGTTCAGGAGCCAGAGGGGGGGCGGGGCGTCGGTGGCCAGGTAGGCATCCGTCGGTGTGCGAAGGAGATCCGCGTTCTCCGGGCGGGCTGCCTCTTCCGGAGAAAGGGGGTGAATCCGGCCCTCCCGATCCACGAACCCGCGGGGGTATGCCTCCACGCCCACGGCGCGACGCCGGTCCCACCAGATCGTCTGCACGAGGGCGGACACCACGAGCCCCACCTCGGGGGCACGGTGGATCACCCGGAGGGAGGTCACCCCCCGGTCGGCCAGGGTCCCGTCATGCGCGTACACACCCACCCGCGAGGGAGGCGCCGAACTGAAGAAGAAGGCACCGGCGTCGATGGCCCGGGAGCGGTTCTCCACACGGGTCCGGGTCCATCCTCCGCCGATCGACACGAAGGTCCGGAGGCGGGACCACTCGGGAAGATCGAGGGTGAATTCCACGCCGCGATTCTCCACGTCGCGGGTGGGCGCAGGCCGGTCGTAGGCACTGTAGAAGGTGTCCACCCGAATGGGCTCGGGGGTGAGGACCGGAGGGCGCCCCGGGGGGGTGTCCACGATCCCGAATCGCTCCACCGGGAAGACCACGAGCTCCCGGTCCCACCCGTAGGCACCGCGCGTGTTCTCCCGGTAGACCGTGAGATTCCCCCGGGCGCCCCTTCCCTCCACCTCCATCCCCCCCTCGATCTTGCGGGCCACGTAGGCCCGGGCATCCTCGTTCGAAGGCTCCACCACCCGGGTCGTGAGGAGGAGAAGCCGCTCGGCGGGGTCCGGGGCGAAGTAGTTCAGGTTCACGAGGTCGAAGAAGCGGGGTCCGGGGTAGAGGAAGGCGAGGGGCGGTGCCTTGGCGGCCTCCCCGGCCCCGATCCGTACCCGGACCCCCTCCCGCACCTCGAGTGCGGCATTGATTCTCGGCTGAAGCTCCTGGCCGAACCGGCCCTCCAGGAGGGACACGGGGGCCACGTTGTCGAACCGCAGCCCGGCGTGGAGATCGAGGCGCCGTCCGGCCACCGATCCCGCCACCCGATGCTCCAGGTAGGCGGAGGCCTGGTTCAGTGCCGGGACCTCCCGGTAGCTCCGCGGACGATCTCCCACGTTGTAGTTCTGCCGCGGCGGGGTGAGGAGGTCGAACTGCCGCCCCTCCCCCCGGTTCCGGTCATGCCTCCATTCCACGCCCGCCACGGGGCGATGCCGCCACCCCCCGGTCCGCGCCTCCACCTCGGCCTCGAAGCGGGCGTAGCCATTCACCGGCCGGCCCTCCACCGTGGTCACGTTGAGGTACTCGGAGGGGCCATAGATCCCGACCTGGGTCGTGTCGACGAGGGCGGTGGAAATGGGGGTGATGCTCCGCCCCACGAGGGACTGGAAGCGGCCGTCCTGGCGGGCAGCCGTCCCCGAGGCCGTCCACGAAAGAAGGAGACCCCCTTCCCCGCCTCCGGGGCGCCAGTGCCCCCGCGTGCTCACCCGGAGCCCCTGGTCCCGGGAGGCGCGCTCGATCTGGTTCCGGAGGTCGTCCGGATCCCGGCGTCGCTCGTCGAGGGTGCTCCATCCATGGATGCGAAGGGAGAGGTCCATGGCCCCCGGGTCGGCTCGTCCCCGGCGCCAGGCCATCTGGAGTCCGCCCCGGTAGAAGTTGTCGAGGGTCTGACGGGGGTCGTCCTGGGCCCTGGTCAGGGTTCCCGTGACGCTCCATCCGTCGCGGTCCGGTCGCTCTCCCCACCCGGCCGACACGCCCAGGTCGAGGAGGGTGGGGTTGGCACGAAGGCGGAGCTCGGGGTGCCGGGCCCCGATCCGGGTCTGGACCGAGAGAAGGCCGGTGGTCAGGTCCCCATGCCGGGCCGACGGAATCCCCCGGATCACCTCCAGGACCTCGACCTCGTCCGGGGAAAGGGTCCGGAGGTCCACGCCCCGTCCGGCCACCGAGGAGAAGGGGGGGAGCGAGCCCGCCCCGCTGTTCAGGATCGTGACGTCCTGCTGCAGGTTGGCATTGTTCGAAAGCGGGGCGCCATCGAGAAGGAGGGCCGTCCCCAGGGCGTTTGCCCTCGCGGCCTCGGCGGAGGTGGGGACCTGTCGCAGGAGGCTCTGGTTCGCACTGGCCAGGGAGGGGTTGGCTGCGACCTGCCCGGGAACGAGCTGGAGGAGGTCGGCAAGGGAGGTGGCCTGGAGGTGCTCGATGGCGGCTCTCCGGATCGTGGACCGGCTGCCGGGACCCGAGGACCCGGCGCCCTCCCGGCTCCCATCCTGGGCGGTCACGACGACCCCGGGGAGTTCCAGGGCGCGCTCGGCCATGAGGATGCGAAGGGGCGGGCCGGGCGCGAGGAGGGCACCCCCCTCCTCCCTGCGCTCGATCACGCGCTCCATCACCTGGCCCACGAGCCCGATGCGTTCCGCCCCGATCCGGAGCACCCCCTCCGGGAGGTTGCTCAGACAGAAGCGGCCGTCCGCATCGCTGAGGGTCCACCGGACCGGGACCCCTTCCTCGCGCCCATCCACGGCCAGGAGCCGAACGGCGACGGAGCCCAGGGGAGATCCGTCCCGGGCAAGGCGCACCTCTCCGCACAGGGTCGCGGGGAGAGGGAACAGGACCAGGGCCGAACCGGAGGCGTGCTCCCACCCCGAACCGTCGTCAGGCCGTTCGGCTGCCGGGACACCTCCCCCCAGGAGGAGGACCCCGACCAGGAGGAGGAACCCCCGGTCCCACCCTCCCCCTCCCCGGCGGAAGGCGGAACCCCCCGGAGCGGGCCGGGGGCCAGGGTGCGAGCGGAGGGGGCGAGGCGAAGAGAATCCCATCGAAGGGGGAACTCCAGGAGGAAGAAGGAGGAGATGGGATGATAACGCGAACCTGTTATCGGTCAACCCATGGGCCCCGGCCTCCTCCCGCGCCCCATCCCCGCTCCAGGGGAGGCCACCCTTCCCTTTCCCCCGTCCCCCCCGTGTCGCACCTTGTGCGCGGCCCCGGGCCTTGCGGCCTCGACCCCCACGACCTGGCCCGGCCCGGTTCCGACGCGCCCCGCCTCCCGACCGGGGGGCAACCCCGCGTCAGGCGCCGCAGTCCCCTTCCGGGTCGCATCCCCGCCCGCCTCCCCTTCCCTCCCGCCGCCCCGCATCCCCGATCATGACCCTTCTCGACTGGTCCATCATCGTTCTCTACTTCGTGGTGGCGCTGGCCATCGGACTGGCGGTGGCGCGGCGGGCGAGGGGTTCCACCTCGGACTACTTCCTGAGCGGACGCTCCCTCCCCTGGTGGCTCGCCGGCACCTCGATGGTGGCCACCACCTTTGCCGCCGACACCCCCCTGGCGGTGACGGAGCTCGTGGTTCGCCACGGGGTGGCGGGAAACTGGCTCTGGTGGAGCATGGTCATGAGCGGGATCCTCACCGTCTTCTTCTATGCCCGCCTCTGGCGGCGCGCCGGGGTCCTCACCGATGTGGAGTTCACCGAACTCCGCTACGGAGGCCGCCCGGCCGCCTTTCTCCGGGGCTTCCGTGCGGCCTACCTGGCCCTTCCCATCAACCTCATCATCATGGGGTGGGTGAACCTGGCCATGATGGAGATCGTGGGAACGGCCCTTGGAATTCCCCCGGTCACCGCCCTCCTCGTCTGCTTCGTCCTGGCGGCCGGGTACGCCCTCCTCTCGGGGCTCTGGGGGGTGGTCCTCACCGACTTCCTCCAGTTCGGCCTGGCCATGGCGGGCTCCATCCTCCTGGCCTTCTTTGCCATCCGGGCCGTGGGGGGGATGTCGGGGCTCGAGGGGGGGCTGGCAGAGCATTTCGGCTCGGCCGAGGCGGCGCTGGCCCTCTTCCCCGCCGAGGGGGCCCTATGGATGCCCGTGATCACCTTCACCGTGTACCTGGGGGTGAACTGGTGGGCCTCCTGGTACCCGGGGGCCGAGCCGGGGGGAGGAGGGTACGTGGCCCAGCGCATCTTTGCCTGCCGGACGGAGCGGGACGGGGTCCTGGCCACCCTCTGGTTCAACATTGCCCACTATGCCGTGCGCCCCTGGCCCTGGATTCTCGTGGCCCTGGCCTCGGTGGTCCTCTACCCCGGGCTGGAAAACCCCCGGGAGGGCTACGTCCGGGCCATTCTCGACCTTCTCCCCCCCGGCCTCACCGGGCTTGTCCTGGCCGGCCTTGCCGCCGCCTACATGTCGACGATCTCCACCCAGCTCAACTGGGGGGCGAGCTACCTGGTGAATGACCTCTGGGCCCGTTTCCTCCGCCCCCAGGCCACCGAGCGGGAGCTCGTGGGAGCCTCGCGCATCGCCACTCTCCTCCTCATGGTGGCCTCCCTCGTGGTCACCACCTTCCTCACCTCCATCGAGGGGGCCTGGCGCTTCCTCCTGGCGCTGGGGGCGGGGACGGGGCTCGTCCTCATCCTCCGGTGGTACTGGTGGCGCATCAACGCATGGACGGAGATCGCCGCCATGATCGCATCCCTTGTCCTCTCCCTCACCCTCTGGTTCGGGGTGGGGCTCGATCCGGACGACCCGACGCAGTGGGCCTGGATCATGCTGGCCACGGTGGCCGGCTCCACCATTGTCTGGCTCACCGTGACCTTCCTGACCCCGCCCGAGGATGCCACCCTCCTCGACCGGTTCTATGCCCGGGTCCGCCCGGGGGGCGCGGGGTGGAGGGAGGTGGCTCGCCGCGGGGGGTTCGGGGATGAGCCCATGGATGGAGGTGCCCTGAACTGGACGAACTGGGTGGCCGGGGTGGTGAGTGTGTACGCCACCCTCTTTGGCGTCGGTCGCCTCATCTTCGGAGCCTGGGTCGAAGGGGCCCTCTTCCTCGGGATTGCAGCGGTTGCCTTTGCCTGGATCGGGCGGAACCTGGGTCGGATGGAGACCCGGGAGGTGCCATGACGAGGGCCGAACCGGCGGCCATGTCCGCACAGCTTCGAGCCCTTGTGGAGGCGGTTCGCGGCGCCGCGCGCCAGGTTCTGGGGCCGGAGGAGGGGCGAGGGGAGCGGGTTCGGGTGCTGGGCGTGGAGGCGGCGACCCGTCGGAAGCCCGATGGCACCCCCGTCTCCGCGGTGGACGAAGCCCTGCAGGCAGCCCTCGAGGAACGGCTGGCCCGGGCGTGGCCCGACACCCCCTTCCTGGGGGAGGAAATGTCGGAAGGGGCCCAGCACCGGATCGCCGCCTACCCCCCATTCTGGTGCGCGGACCCCCTCGACGGGACGACGAATTTCACCTCGGGGTTCCCCTTCCTCGCCCTTTCCGTGGCCCGGGTCGATGGGGGGGGCCCCCACCTGGCCGTGGTTCTGGACCCGATCCGCGACGAGGCCTTCGCTGCCGAACGGGGGGGTGGTGCCTGGCTTGGGGAGGCCCGTCTTCCCCTCGGGCGCGGGGCGAGCGAGGGGAGCGACGTGCAGGATGAGCAGGCGGGGTGCGCCCATGGGGATGACGCGGAGGTGCGAGAGGCCGACAGGCCTCATGCCGAAGGCCCGGACGCCGAATCGGTCCATGGCCCTGCCCCCCCTCGGGCCCTCGGGGAGGCCGTGGCCCTGATCGACCCGAAGCGCCTCCACGGGGCGGTGGCACGGGCGCTCGTGACGGCCTCCCCCGTGCGTTCCCAGCGGAACCTGGGGGCGGCGGCGCTCGAGTGGGCCTGGCTTGCCGCCGGCCGGGCGCACCTCCTGGGGCACGGGGCGCACCATCCCTGGGACCAGGCCGCCGGGCGCCTCCTCCTGGCGGAGGCCGGTGGAGCGTTTCAGCTGAAGGGTCCGGAGGCGCGAGCCGTGACCCGGCTCTACCCCTGGCTCGGCCCGAACGGACTGGGCCCGGTGGGCGTCCGGGCGGCGGCCACCCCGCACCTTCTGGGTCTCTGGGCCGCCTGGCTCGAGGGGGCGGAAGCGGCGGGTGCGGTGGGGGGAGGGGGGGCGGTAGACGAAACCGGCGGAGCCATGGCAGGATCACCCCGCCGCGCCATCCGCTCCGGATCACGGTTCGAGGAGGAGATCGGGTATGCCCGGGCCGTGGTGGAAGGCCCCTGGGTCTTCGTCTCGGGGACCACCGGTTTCGACTACCAGGCCATGACCATCGATCCGGAGCTCGAGCCCCAGCTTCTGCAGTGCCTGCGGAATGTGGACGGGGCCCTGGCAGAGGCCGGGGCCTCGGTCCGCGATGTGGTCCGGATCCGCTACCTCCTTCCCCATCCCGACGACTTCCCTCCCTGCTGGCCGCACCTGAGGCAGTGGCTCGGCCCCAACCGGCCTGCCGCCACCATGATCGTGGCCGGGCTCGCCGATCCGCGCATGCGCATCGAGATCGAGGTCACCGCCCATCGCGGGGGAAACGACGCGCCGACCGGCTCCGACTCCTGAGCCCACACGCTGCATGCCGGGAGCGGGACTCGAACCCGCACGAGGTTACCCCCAGAGGTTTTTGAGACCTCCGCGTCTACCATTCCGCCACCCCGGCCCACGTACGGGCGCTGGGTGCGCCCGGGATCGCTGGATCAATGTGCTGGACTGGAGGCCTTCCGACAACGCCCCCCTGCCCCGGCGGGGCCGGTTCACGTCTCCCCGCGCCTTCACCACCCCCACCCCCGCGTGCTCACCCATCCAGGTGCTTCCAGGCGGCGTCGGTGGCAGGGTGCCCCGACCCTCGGGGCTGCTCCACCCCTGTTTCGAGGTTCCGGTTTCCCAGCGGTTCCAGCTCCCGATTCAGGAGACCCTCAAAGCGATCTGCAAACCCTTCCGCGCCATCCATGACCTCGTCCACGAGCCAGGAGGGAGGGAAGGAAGGGGCGAGGAGCCCGCGGGGGGCCGAGGCCTCGGGGGCGAAGCGCCGGCTCCACCGGAGAAAGCGCCCCACCCCCTCTCCCCTCCCCTCTCCGCCCCAGGCCTTCCGGACCACGGCCAGGGTGGTCGTCCATCGGCGCATGAAGAAGGCCCCCTGGGCCTGGTCGCGGTGGAGCCGGCTCCGTGGCCAGACGCCTCCGTAGGTGAGCGCCAGCGCCCGCTCCAGGTGCCGGGTGGCCACCCCTGCATCCCAGCGTCGATCGGGGGGCGGTGGAAGGCGCGTGCCCGCCGCATCGGCCACCGCCAGGTCGAGCCCCACCTCGATGCTCACATGGGTCTCGACATCGTCGGCGGTGTTCACCCGCCGGTCCGCGTCTCCGAAGAGCCGCTCCCCAACCGCACACCCCACTCGGGGGTGCACCTCCACATCGCCCAGGACATGGGCGGCCCACCCCAGGGCGAAGGCCCGGTCCACCGGGGTCCCGGCGGTCCGGAGAAGGTTCCGGGTCAGGTCTCCCGGGCGAACGTAGTGGGCGAGCTCGGAAACGCGGCGCTCCGTACCGGGAACGAAGCCCGCGTCCGGGGCGAGCGCTCCGGCGAGGAAGGCGGCACGGACCTCCGCATCGCCCAGGGGGACGGGTGCGGTGGAGGGAGAGGCCTCCCAGCGGTCGAGAATGCGACCGGCGAGGTAGAGGTGGACGTTGGCACAGGGCATGGACGGTAAGACCCCGAAGAAGGGGTCGAAGTTCGCCTCCGATCTTCGTATGTTTCGAGGCTGTTCCACATCATGAACGAGCGGCCCCCGCGCCTTCCCGCCCCATCCGGCCTTCCCCTCCGCGGAGGGAGTGCCGCTGGGGAGTCCCCTTCCGTCGAGGGAACACCGAAGGCCCCCCCAGTTCCCGTTCGGGACCCGGAGGCGGAGGCGCGGCGCCCGCGGCACCACGAAAAGGGGATCCACCGTGGCAGATCACCGCACCGACCCGTTTGGCGCCCTCACCCACCTCGACCTTCCCGAGGGGAAGACCTCCTTCTACCGCATCGGGAATCTGGCCGAGGAGGGGATGGTCGAGCTGGACCGGATGCCCTTCTCCATTCGCATTCTCCTGGAGAACGCCCTCCGGAGCGTGGGGCGCGGGTACGTGACCGAGGAGGACGTCCGCACCGTATGCGCGTGGAGCCCTTCCAACGCCGGGGCCAACTTTCCCTTCATGCCCTCCCGGGTCGTGCTCCAGGACTTCACCGGGGTTCCGGCCGTGGTGGATCTGGCCGCCATGCGGGCAGGTCTTGCTGCCATGGGGGGAGAGGCCGAGCGAATCAACCCGGTGGTGCCTGCCGACATGGTCATTGACCACTCGGTGCAGGTAGACCACTTCGGCTCTCCGGACGCCTATCGTCTGAACGTCGAGAAGGAGATGGAGCGGAACCAGGAGCGCTACCAGCTCCTCCGGTGGGGGCAGGACGCCTTCCGGAACTTCCGCGTGGTTCCCCCCGGCACCGGAATCGTGCACCAGGTGAACCTCGAATACCTGGCCTCGGTCATGCACCGACGCGAGGAGGGGGGGATGCACCTGGCCTATCCCGACACCGTGGTGGGCACCGACTCCCATACCACGATGATCAATGGGCTGGGCGTGGTCGGGTGGGGCGTCGGGGGGATCGAGGCCGAGGCCGTCCTTCTGGGGCAGCCCTACTACATGCTCCTCCCCGAAGTGGTGGGCGTCCGGGTCACCGGGACCCTCCCCGAGGGTGCCACCGCCACCGACCTCGTGCTCCAGGTCACCGAGATGCTCCGGAAGCACGGGGTGGTGGGTCGCTTCGTGGAGTTCTTCGGGAAGGGGCTCTCCTCCCTGGGACTGGCGGATCGTGCCACCATCGCGAACATGGCGCCGGAGTACGGCGCCACCATCGGGTTCTTTCCCGTGGATGCGGAGACGCTGCGCTACCTCGAGGGCACGGGGCGGAGCCCGGAGCTCGTGGCCCGGGTGGAGCGGATCTCGAAGGAGATGCACCTCTTCCGGACCGACGAGACCCCGGACCCGGAGTACACCACCACCCTCGAGATCGACCTTGCCACCGTGGTTCCCTCCCTGGCCGGGCCCCGGCGCCCCCAGGACCGGGTCGAACTCTCCACCCTGGCCTCCTCCTTCCGGAAGGAACTCCCGGGCCTCCTTCCCCAGGGCTTCGCCCTTCCGGAGGACGACGGGGGGCAGGACAAGTCCGAGCCCCGACCCTCCACCGACTGGTCCGCAGAGGGCGGCCGGGCGTCGGTGGTCACCGCCGGGGGCGGCGATGCGCCCGTCGGCGCCGTGGCCACCGGGGGGGCGCGGCACTCCGCCACCCTGGTAAGCCGCGATGCCCACCCCCGCTTTGCCAGGATCGAGGTGGACGGCCACCCGGTGGAGCTCACCGACGGGAGCCTGGTCATTGCCGCCATCACCTCGTGCACGAACACCTCCAACCCCTCGGTGATGGTGGGGGCCGGGCTCCTGGCGAAGAAGGCGGTGGAGCGGGGACTCGCGGTGAGCCCCTGGATCAAGACCTCCATGGCGCCGGGATCCAAGGTCGTCACCGACTACCTGACGAACGCCGGGCTCCTTCCCTACCTGGAAAAGCTCCGGTTCGACGTGGTGGGGTACGGTTGCACGACCTGCATCGGGAACTCGGGGCCCCTGGCCGAGCCCATTGCCGAGGCGGTGCGGGAGAAGGGCCTCGTGGTTTCCTCCGTCCTCTCCGGGAACCGGAACTTCGAGGCGCGCATCCACCCCCTGGTCCGGGCCAACTACCTGGCCTCGCCCATGCTCGTGGTGGCCTTCGCCCTGGCAGGGCGGATCGATCTGGACCTGACGACCCAGCCCCTGGGCACGGGAGCCGACGGCACCCCGGTCTACCTGAAGGACATCTGGCCCTCGCAGGAGGAGATTCGCGACACGATCCGTGGTGCCCTCAACCCGCAGATGTTCGAGGAACGCTACGCCGAGGTCTTCGAGGGCGACGAGCTCTGGAAGGCCCTCCCCCTTCCCGAGGGGGATGCCTCCCTCTATGCCTGGGACGACGACTCCACCTACATCCGGAACCCTCCCTTCTTCGAGGGGATGTCCCTTGACCTGCCGGTGCCGTCCGATGTGAAGGGGGCCCGGGTCCTCGCCGTGCTCGGCGACACCACGACCACGGACCACATCTCACCGGCCGGGGCCATCCCGAAGTCCGAGCCGGCGGGAACGTGGCTGCAGGAGCGGGGGGTCAAGCCCTGGGAGTTCAACACCTTCGGCTCGCGCCGCGGGAACCACGAGGTCATGATGCGGGGGACCTTCGGGAATGTCCGCATCAAGAACCGGATGCTTGATGGCCGGGAGGGGGGATACACCCGTCACATCCCCTCCGGCGAAGAGATGCCCATCTACAACGCCTCCATGAAGTACCAGGCCGACGGGATCCCCCTCGTGATCCTGGCCGGGGCCGAGTACGGGACCGGGTCCTCCCGCGACTGGGCCGCCAAGGGAACGGCGCTCCTGGGGGTGAAGGCAGTGATCGCCACCTCGTACGAGCGCATCCACCGGTCGAACCTGGTGGGAATGGGCGTACTCCCCCTTCAGTTTCCCGAGGGGAAGTCCGCCGCCGACCTGGGGCTCGACGGCTCGGAGACCTTCGACATCGAGGGGATGGCCGACGGGCTCGCGCCGGGGGGAACAGTGAAGGTCACCGCCCGGAAGGACTCGGGCGAGACCTCTTCCTTCGAGGCCCTCGTCCGACTGGATTCGGAGGTCGATCTGGAGTACTTCCGGAATGGTGGAATCCTCCACACCGTGCTCCGGAAGATGGCCCGGGGCGAGATGTAACCCCGCGGCCCGCGCCGCCGTCCGTGGCACTCCGTCCTTCGGGGCACTGCCGCGGAAGCACGACGCCCCCCCGGCCGACTGGTCGTCCACGCGCCCCAGCAGGGAGCGGAGACGTCCAGGGCCGGGGGGGCGTCTGTGCGTTCGGGCGCAGTCGGGCGTGGGAGGAGGGGAAGACCTCAGGGAGGCCGGTGGTCCACCCCTGGGACCCGGGTCCGGGAATCAGACCCCGGGGCCTGGCCCCGGACCCACCCGCCGAAGGGAACGACCGGGATCCTTCACTCCTCCCAGCGCCACCCGCCTCCGGTGCCGGTCTCCTCGCGGCGTGCCCCCACCGGGGCTCCCAGGACCTCGCGGAGGACGATGGCGGCCTTCAGATCCTCCTGCCGACCCGTTGAAACGAGGCGCACGTAGGGGGAGTCGGAGGCGCCACTCCGGCGCCGGGCCCCTTCACCCAGTTCCACGGCGCCCTGCACGGCGCCCCGGCCGTCACCGATCTCCCCCTCCGAGATGTCCTCGAGCCGGCCCCAGGGTTCGGCCATGGGGTCGTGGGTCCGTCGGGCAAAGGGAGAAGAGGGGCGCGGGGGCGCCGCCGGAAAGGACCGGTCCCCCCCGGCCAGGGGGCTCCGGGTGCGGGGCCGCCGCGGCGCCTCCCCCGAGGCGGGAATTCGTCCCTCCTCGTCGAGTCCTTCCATCCACCGGGAGGAGCGGCGGGTGATGGCGGCTTCGGAGGCGGCTTCCTCCTCGCGATCCCGTCGGGAGGGGCGCTCCCGCTCCCCGGAGGAAGAAGCCTCCGGGGGAAGGCGATCCGAGGGAACAGGAACGGGGATGCGGGGCTCCCGAGGCGGTGTCTCGCCGGACCGTCCCGACGGTTCCCCGGAATCGGGGGTCCGGGACGGGGGTGCCTGTCCGGTGAGGATGGCCCAGAAGTCCTCGGGGATCATCCGGTCGGCGGTTTCCCGGGGGGCACCCTCGCCCCCTTCCCCGCCCCGGGCCCGGGTCCGGGACCCGGCCGGGCCTTCGGACCGCGCTCCCATGGGGGCCTTTCTCCGACCTTCCCGGGTGTGGGGCGCGGCGGGGTCGGCTTCCTGGCGCGCACGGGCCCCTTCCCGCGTGGAGGGCCGCGGCCGGGAGGGGGCATCCGCCCCTTCCCGGCCTTCGGCTGCCTCCTCCGCCTCCATCCGCTCCTTCTGCTCCTGCTTCTTCCTGTTCCGGGAGATGGCATCGAAGACCGATGCCACGATGAAGAAGACAATGATGAGGAGCTGAAAGAGCCCGTCCATCAGGCGGTCGTGCCCTGCTGCTGGTCGTCGTTCCCGGCAATGGCGTCACGCATGGAGGTGTCGGACTGGATGTTCCGGTACTTCATGTAGTCCATGATCCCCAGGTTCCCCGACTTGAAGGCGCCGGCAATGGCCAGCGGAACCTCGGACTCGGCCTCCACGAGGCGGGCGCGCATTTCCTGCACCTTGGCCCGGTTCTCCTGCTCCAGGGCCACGGCCATGGCGCGGCGTTCCTCGGCCCGGGCCTGGGCCACCCGCTTGTCGGCTTCGGCCTGGTCGGTCTGGAGCTCGGCACCGATGTTCTTCCCCACATCGACATCGGCAATGTCGATGGAGAGGATCTCGAAGGCGGTTCCGGAGTCGAGACCCCGGGCAAGCACCGTCTTCGAGATGGAGTCGGGGTTCTCGAGAACGGCCTTGTGGGAGTCGGAAGAACCGATGGAGGAGACGATTCCCTCTCCCACCCGGGCCAGGATCGTTTCCTCTCCCGCACCTCCCACGAGGCGGTTGATGTTGGCCCGCACCGTGACCCGGGCAATGGCAATGAGCTGAATCCCGTCGCGGGCCATGGCCGCCACCCGGGGGGTGGCGATGACCTTGGGGTTCACCGAGACCTGCACCGCCTCGAACACGTCACGCCCCGCCAGGTCGATGGCCGCAGCCTGCTGGAAGGAGAGGTCGATG